>DATDPS010000205.1:0-16413 GCA_035292625.1 Lysobacterales bacterium
CCCGCCGCGCTGCCCAGCCGGCGCCGCGGCACCCGGGCCGGGTCCACCAGGCGGGGCAGCGCAGGGCAACCCGGAAGCCCTGGCGCAGCTAGCGGCGCGTCCGTGTCCAAATCCGGGTTGCCGGCGGTGTCTGCGGCAGCCAGCTCCTGAACCGCCGCGCATTTTTCATCCGCATCCCGGATGGCAAGGCAGCGCGCGGCCCCGGCAAACAGCCCCATGCTCACCTGCCTGCCCGGCATGGCCCGGGGGCGCAGCGGCGCAGCCGCCTGATCACAGTCTTTTGATCAGCGCGTCAGCAAACCCGGAAGTGGAAACCTCGGTAGCGTTCTCCATCTGGCGGGCAAAATCGTAGGTGACGATGCCTTCGCCGACTGTCTTGGCAAAGGCCTGTTTGATCAGGTTCGCGACTTCCCGCCAGCCAATGTATTCGAACATCATCGAACCAGAGAACATCAGTGAACTGGGATTGACCTTGTCGAGATTGGCATACTTGGGAGCGGTGCCGTGGGTGGCCTCAAATACCGCAATGTGGTCGGCCATGTTGGCGCCGGGGGCAATACCCATGCCACCGACTTCCGCCGCCAGGGCGTCGGAGAGATAGTCGCCATTGAGGTTGGTGGTGGCAATCACACTGAATTCCGCCGGACGCAGCTGCAACAGCTGGAACATGATGTCGGTGATGCGATCCTTGATGACGATTTTTCCTTCCGGCTGTTTACCGTTGTGCTTCGACCACAACTCGTCTTCCGTGATGGTCTGCTTGCCGTATTCCTCACGCGCCACTTCGTAGCCCCAGGAACGGAATGCGCCCTCGGTGAACTTCATGATATTGCCCTTGTGCACCAGGGTGACGCTGTCCCTGCCCGTGTCGATAGCATGCTGGATGGCTTTGCGCACCAGGCGTTTTGAACCAAAAGCGGAGATCGGCTTGATGCCCAGGCCAGCACCCTCGAAAAATTCCACACCCATTTCCTGACGCAGGAAACGCGCCAGCTTCTCGTTCTCCGGTGTACCGGACTGAAACTCGATTCCGCTGTAAACATCTTCCGTGTTCTCGCGGAAAATCACCGCGTTGACATTCTCCGGGTGGCGCATGGGTGACGGTACACCGCTGAAGTACTCGACCGGTCGCACGCAGGCGTAGAGATCGAGTTCCTGGCGCAGGGAGACGTTCAAGGAACGGAAGCCGCCGCCGACCGGCGTCGTCAGGGGCCCCTTGATCGCAACCACCAGTTCCCTGATGGCGGCCAGGGTTTCCGCCGGAAAATAGTCGCCGTCATAGATACCGGCGGCTTTCTCGCCGAGGAAGAGTTCGGCCCAGTGCACCTTGCGCTTGCCGCCATAGGCTTTGGCTACGGCAGCGTCCCAGACCCGCAGCGATGCCCTGGTGATGTCTGGTCCGATGCCATCACCCTCGATCAGGCCCAGTATCGGGTTGTCGGTTACGTGCAAACGCCCGTTTTCAACGCTTATTTTCTGCCCCGTGGCCGGGATCTTGATGTGGCGGTAGCTCATCGTCAGGTTTCCTTGTCAGTGCTGATAAAAAGTGCCGGCATTATACCTTGCCGTGCTGGCGCGTTACTTGAGAAAAGTCACGTGCCCAGTCGAAAGCCGGCATTACTCTGCCTGGTGAAACATGCCGATTAACGAAACCTTAAGCCGGCCTTGGCATAATATTGTTTGATCATTTGTTGACTTGGTCGAAGGGAACATGACAGTTTCCACCATGAGGCAATGGAACTGGACCCGGGGAATATGGCTCGCGCTGGCCTTGCTGGCTCACGCCTTGCTTTTGCTGTTGCCACTGAGTCCGATTGAGTTCTCTGCGCCCACCACCAACCCACTGAAAATCCGCTTTTTGCCTTTTGTCCGCGTGACGGATAAAGCGCCCCCCGCGGCACTCCAACCGACTGCCAACACAGCGGACGCCAAAGCCACCGACCGTGTTGGGGAAGACGCTGCCTTGGTCGCAGATACTCCGGTTGCGAAAGAAACAGAGGCGGAAAAGGCCGCTGAGCACATCACCCTGGCGCGTTTGATCGACTCCCTTCACCACGCCAGGCTGGAGGATCCGCAAGTGCCGGTGCAACGCCAGTTGGGTGTCCACCCGGCCTACGAATTGCCCTCGTACTGGCGGGCGAGCGCGCCTGATTTATTGCCCGCTGACAACGTGTTCAGCGGCATGGTCAACCCCGCTCAAACCGAGATCGTCGACCGTTGGCTGACCGCGGATGGCAGCCACAACGTGGTGGTCAATCTGCCCAATGGAGACACCCTGTGTGGCCGAGCTCCTGCCTGGGACCCGATGCGCCCCCAGGTGGAACACGTGATGGAGTTTCGCAATTGTGGCGGTGGCGGCAAACGGACCTTCAACATACCAGCACGGGAAGCTCCCGAAATCCGCAACACCAATTGAACACGGCTTGAATAGCGATTTCCGCTGAATACCGGGGTTTTTCGCCAAAGGCGGCATGGGGCTGTCGTACCAGCCACGAAGCCCTGGCCTCTGAAACAGCGCCGCCTGGCCCTTCGCACGGACCCGGTATCCTGCCGTCATTCTTGGCACACATCCTGCATATTCATATCCATTCCTGACATCAGCGGAGGTGACTACCATGGGAAGCGGAACGTGCGGCAATGTTATTGCGGCCCTGGCCAGTTTCTTCATTCCCGGCCTCGGGCAGCTGCTCCAGGGGCGATGGCTGCTGGCAGGCCTTATGTTCGTGCTCACGGCTCTGCTCTGGCTGATCCTGTTGGGCTGGATCATTCACCTGTGGTCGATCATCGATGCTGCCTTGTATGAAAGTGAACCTGAGAGACCGCATCGTTATTACCGGGAGATCTACTGAACAAAAACTGCTGCTTCCCGTTCGAGCTGGATTCCAGACGCGACTGCGTCGGTCTGGAATGACGATAAGCAAACATCCCTTTGCATCGGTGGCGGAAGCCATGCACCATTCAGGTTTTCAGGACACCGGAGATCTGACGTGCCCCAGCCCGCAGCACTGCACATCCGGCCGGCCATACGCGAAGATTGCGCGCTGATCTTGCGGTTTATCCAGGGCCTGGCGGACTACGAAAAACTGGCCCACCGCGTGGTGGCCACCGAAGCGCAACTGGCCGCCACCCTTTTTGCCAAGCGACCCGGAGCTGAAGTGCTGATTGCCGAATGGTCCGGTGAGGCGGCAGGGTTCGCCCTGCATTTTCCCAACTACTCCACCTTTCTTGCCCGGCCCGGGATCTACCTCGAAGACCTGTTCGTCCACCCCGAATTCCGCGGCCATGGCATAGGTAAAGCTTTGCTGCAACGCTTGGCGCAGATCGCGGTAGAGAGGGATTGCGGCCGGCTCGACTGGTCGGTGCTTGACTGGAATGAACCAGCCATCGAGTTTTACCGCAGCATCGGTGCCCGTGCACTGGACGACTGGACTACGTTCCGCGTCGAAGGGACCGCCTTGTCAAAGCTGACAGGCCAGCCCTGATCGAAGGAATGCTCCCTATCCGTGTCCTTCGGCTTCAATCACTTGAGAGTCATGGGCATGCACAGCAAAAGGCTAATGGACCTGCTGCGCTTCGTCCAGAGCGCGCGAAATTGTGGTAGCTTGATGGCCCGCAGTTGAAGCAAGTGAATAGCCTGCCATACAAGAGATAATCCTGACGCATTTTGCTGCACAATTATCGCCACTGCAAAATTGAGAAATGGGCAACGGACGGGGCCAGAATATGATCAAGGGTGCATACAACAAGGAGGAATTGATGCAGGCGGGCACGGGCGAACTGTTTGGCAAGGACCGGGCGCGGACGCCGCTCCCGCCCATGCTGATGATGGACCGCATCACCCACATTACCTCGGATGGAGGTGAGCACGGCCTGGGCCAGATCGTTGCGGAGCTCGACATCCATCCCGACCTCTGGTTCTTCAAATGTCATTTCGAGTCCGACCCGGTCATGCCCGGCTGCCTTGGGCTCGACGCCATGTGGCAGCTGATCGGCTTTTTCCTCTGCTGGAGCGGGGGGCAAGGTCGCGGTCGCGCACTCGGCGCGGGCGCGGTCAAATTCACCGGCCAGGTGTTGCCGAGTGCCAAGCTCGTGACCTACCGGATCGACATGAAGCGCGTGCTCCTGCGCCGGCTATACATGGGTATAGCCGACGCCACCATGAGTGTTGACGGGCGTGAGATCTATACCGCGACCGACCTTAAGGTCGGCCTGTTTAACTCGACAGACTCTTTCTGAGGGAAACTCCATGCGTCGCGTCGTCGTCACCGGCTTCGGCATCGTTTCGAGTATCGGCAACAACAGTACTGAGGTGCTCGCGGCACTGCTCGAGGGGCGCTCCGGGATTCGTTTCAACGAGGAATACAAGGAAATGGGATTCCGCAGTCATGTCTGCGGGCCGGTGGAGATTCCTCTCGCAGACCTGATCGACCGACAGTTCAAGCGCTTCATGAGCGATGCGGCCGCTTATAATTATGTCGCAATGCGGGAGGCCATCGAGGCCGCCGGGCTGGAGGACAGCGATATCAGCAGTCCGCGCACGGGACTGATCGTCGGTTCCGGCGGGGCCTCAACCAAGAGCGTGATCTGGACGGCGGACACCGCGCGCCAGAAAGGCGCGCGAAAGGTTGGGCCCTACATGGTGACGCGTTGCATGTCGTCGGCCATCGCTGCGAATCTCGCCACGGCCTTCAAGATCAAGGGTGTCAGCTACACGATCAGTTCCGCCTGCGCGACCAGCGCGCACTGCATTGGCAACGGTGCGGAACTGATCCAGCTGGGCAAGCAGGACGTGGTGTTCGCCGGCGGTGCCGAAGAACTGCACTGGGGCACCTCGGTCATGTTCGACGGCATGGGCGCGCTGTCCTCGAAGTACAACGATACCCCGGACCGGGCCTCCCGCACCTACGATGCGAACCGAGACGGCTTCGTAATTTCGTGCGGCGGCGGCATCGTGATCCTCGAGGAGCTTGAGCATGCACGGGCGCGCGGCGCAAAGATAGTCTGCGAGTTGGTAGGCTATGGCTCGACCTCTGACGGCGCAGACATGGTCCAGCCGTCCAGTGAGGGTGCGGTGCGCTGTATGCGCATAGCCCTCGACGGCGTGGATGGTACCGTCGATTACCTCAATACCCATGGCACCAGCACACCAGTAGGCGACGTCAGGGAGCTCCAGGCGATCCGTGAGGTATTCGGTCCGTCCACACCGCCGATCGCATCGACGAAGTCCCTCGCCGGGCATGCACTTGGTGCGGCAGGCGTCAACGAGGCGATCCATGCGATGCTGATGATGCAGAACGACTTCATTGCCGCCTCCGCAAACATTGAGTGTATCGACCCGGCTGCCGAGGGTTTCGACATCGTGCGGAAGCGTCGGGATGGTGTACGCCTGAACACCGTCATGTCGAACAGCTTCGGTTTCGGCGGCACAAACGCCACCCTTGCGTTCCAGCGCCTGAACTAGGGAGCCTCCGATTCATTATGCCCGGGCGCGAGGAAATTAGTTAGAGCGCTGCAGGCGGTTCGACGCAGACGTTTAACCCGGGTCTTCCATGGGATCCTTGTCGCCAAAATGGCCCATGGCCGACACCACGCCGCGTTTTTGCAGGTATGGGTAATCCTCGAACATTTTTTCGCGTTGGGCCGAAAGTTGCTGCGCCAGGTCTGCGTCACCGATCCGCGTCGCCAGGTCGCTTGCTGCCCGTAACTGGTCTGCCCGCAACTGCAACCCACCTGCATCCGCTTGCATCATCAGAATTTGGTGCAGGATTGACCGGGCTTCGCCGTCCTGTGCCGTGTCCAGCAGGTAGCCGGCCAGCAAACGCGCATGGAGCGGGTTATCCGGGTCCCTTTGCCGTGCTGCGCGCATCATGTCGATGGCCAGGTTCAGGTCGCCGCCAGCAATATCCGGTAAGGCGTAGTATGTTTCCGCCATTAGTGCATGTGCGGCACCGTGCAGGCTGGGGGGGTCTTCAGCCACCGCGGTTTGCAACAGGGGCAGGGCCTCTGCGTTCGGGCCGATAGTCAGGCTTTCGAAAAACTTCAGTTCGGCGGTGTCAAACCCTGCTGCGCGCGCCTGCTGAAGGGTGCGCAGTTGCCGCTCACGCGCGGCAATCATGGCGATCATCGGTTCATTCAACTTCTTTTCTTTCGGCACTTCCACCACGTACCAGTCAATCAGGTAGCCAAGTTCAAACAGGATGATCCTGTCCAGGTAATACATGTAACGGGCATTCGCCTGCAACGCCAATAAATGGGCCGCGTAATCACTGGCGCGGCTATCGGCGAAAGCACTGATGACGTTTGCTGCGCAGGCCAGTTTTGCCGTGTCATAACTGGCATTGAGCAATTCAGCAGCGACCTGTTGTTGCTGCTCAGTAGTGCCCGCCATGGCGGCCGCGCAGTCAAATCCAGAATTTTCCGCCTGCCCAGTCAATGTAAAGAAGATTACGATACCGGTTGCCAGCCTGGCTGCAAAACGGGCGGCTGCAAACCTTGCAGCGTGGTTCGTTTTATCGTTCGATGATATGCAGATAGGCGGCGATGGCATCGGCTGTCTCCTTGGTGTCAATGGATTGGGCAATGGCCCGCATGCTTTCTGCAAACGTATCCGTAGCGCTATAGCCGCGGATTCCTGACCTGAAATCATTCAGTTGCTTTTTGAAATACCAGGCGTTCAGCCCTCGCAGTGGAGGAGCGCCCAGGGCTTCAGCACCTTCGGCATTGGGTCCGTGACAGCTTGCGCATTGCTGGTAAGCAGCATGCCCCGCTTCCTCGGCATCTGCATCGTCAGACGCTTCATGCAGGTTTTCCGAGCGCGGCAAGGATTCAAGATATGCGGAAAGGTTGGCAATATCCGCGGCAGACAGATTAAGGGCAAAGTTGGTCATTTGCCTTGAAGTTCTGTCAGATTCGGGCCCACCGCGCATGCCATTGGAAAACGACTGAAGCTGCCGTGCCGTGTACCATGCCGGAAGGCCTGCAATACGCGGCGCCCCCAGTTCTTCGTTGCCCTGACCTTGCAACCCGTGACAGGCACCGCACACGGAAAAGCGCAAGCGCCCGGCGGCAAGGTTTGCGTCAGCGCTGACAGAATCTGCTACAAGCATCATCAGTGGCCATAGAACAACGGCACTATTAATTCTGGTCAGCACCAACTTCTTCCAGGATATAGTGCGCAAGACCCAGCCGCAGTTGTTCAGACAGGTAATCCTGTGGCGGCATTGCCGGGAACTCCTCGATCGGCCGTTTCTTGGTTGGCGCTGCAATCCACTTTGCCAGCCCTTCGGGATTGTCCATGTACAGCGCCTGGATCACTGTCATTGGAGGGCCAATCATGGTGTTGTCGTATGCATGGCAGCCGGAACAAACCGCGTGGTAGGTCAATTGTACTTTTTGCGCTGCGGACAGGGCCTGGCTCTCAAGCGGCTCAGCCAGTTGGTAGCTGCCCAGATCGTCACGGCTGGGTGCCGGCTCACACTCAATCCAATGCGAAAGACCTAACTGTTTTGCACCCTGGCTGCCGGCATAGCAATGGCCGCGACCCCGCGCAAGGTTGACGATATCGGCGCCGTTTTCAATGTTTGCCCCGGCTACTTCCAGACCGAGGGCAGCATAACCGTTGTTGATAAACATGTTGGAAATTATCCGGGTTTCGTCCGGCTCTGGCTCGATAGCCGCATCCACCGGGAAAGCGCCGCCGAGGACGCTCAGACTGGCTATGCAAATGCCGCAGGTCTGGTTGCCTTTGATGATATTACCCACTATGGTCACGCGATCGACTGCGGTTACCGTGATGCCACGGCCGGTGTGGTCTTTTGAACGCTCGAACCTGGTCGAGTTATTGTTGATAACCATATTGTTTCTGACGACTACGTCGGCCGCGGTTTTGGTTTGCAAGCCCGGGAAAATGACGACCGGGATGCCAACGGCATTGTCGTGGGCGTAGTTGCCTTCGATCAAAATTCTGTGAGAGTTCTCAGCCTCGATGCCGAGCGCATTATCAAACACTTCATTGGCTATGATATCGACGTTTTCTGAAATGCCTACGTAAATGCCCGCGTCTGAAGTATTCGAAATGATGTTTTGCGCGACCAGGCCGTTCTTGCCGAATTGTGGAAATATACCGTAGAGGAAAATGTTCTCGACGATGTTGTTGTGAATGCGGTAATTGTTGGCGCCCTGGGTGGTGATGCCGTTGCTGCGATAGTTTCGTACATGAAAACCCGAGATGATTACCCCGTGGCCGGAAGCGATGATGCCGTCGTGCAAGTCTTTTTTCCCGCCGTCCAGTATCGGGCGCGCTCCATCGACAATGACGCCGATAAGGTCCACATCGTCCTTGTCGATATAAACCGTTTCCTCATACAGTCCAGGCATGACCCGCACGGTATCGCCGCCAACTGCCCGGTTAACGGCAGCTTGTATCCGCTCGCCGGGATTGACGACGATTTCCGCCGCGCGTGCCGATAACGGACCCAGGATCAATGGAACAATGATGTAGCAGCTCCGAATGAGCTGAACAAACCGGTTTTTCATTCGCATTTAGCGCTCCCAAATCATCGTGGCACAGGCAAGCCGGAGGGTACCCGGTCGGGGATGACCGGCATCGCGGTCTCGTCGGTCAGCGTGTGCAGAAAAGCTACCAGGTCCACCATCTCATCAGTTCTCAGGTGCGGGTCTACCATGTGCCAGTGCAGGGTCAGATCGCTTCGACCCGCTACGGCATGACCCGGCGCCTGGTTGTAGAAATCAACCGCATCAAGCAGGGTCCTGGCCTGGCCAGCATGCATGAATGGCGCCGATCGGGCAATATTGCGTAATGAAGGCACCTTGAAGGCCCCGCGCAGGCTGGGCTCCCGGGTGACGGCCTCGGCGCCCACATCGAACGGTAATCCAGCCGCTGCCGGTACGCCGGTGGTGACTATTTGGCCACTGGTAAACAACGGTGGCGTGTGGCATTGCGAACAGCGGCTGGCGAAGGAACGGAAGATATTCAGGCCATTGATTTCCTGCTCGCTCAAAGCATCCCGGGCGCCGTGAATATAGCGGTCGTACGCACTGTTAAGGGAAACGAGGCTGGTTTCAAAGGCAACGATGGCGGTAAGTATCTGCTCAAATTCTATCTGTTCGGTTGCAAATGCAGCCAGGAAAAGACTCCTGTAGGCCGGTATTGCGTTGATGCTGGCCACGAGTTGCCCGGGACTTGTTGCCATCTCCTCCCGGGTCGTGAGCACGGTCTCGATCTGCTGCTCGAGCGAAGCGGCACGGCCATCCCAAAAGAACTGCTGCTGGAAAATCATGTTCCAGAGCGCTGGCGCCGCCCTGGGCAGTTCATTGCCGCCTGACCTGGCCGGGCCGAACCCATGTCCATGGCGGCCAATACTCCGGTCCCGCCCGTCCGACAAGCTGAATTCCGGGTGGTGACAGTGCGCGCATGACAGGTCACGGTCCGCCGATAGTATTGAATCGAAAAACAAGTACCGTCCGAGGTCAATCTGCTGCGGCGTAAATCCGTCGCGCCGACTGGGCAGGGCAACCCGGTATCCGCCCCACTGTGGATTGGCTGCTGGGTAGAGGTCATATAGCGTTTTCAGCCGGCAGAGATTTCCCTGGCTGAGGCTGAAGTAAGGGGGGCATCGATCAGACAGATTGACTTCCGCGTCGGCGCTCAATGGAGTCGAGGCCAGCGCAACCAGGTACAGCAACGCTGCCTTGATCAGCAGCACGGATATGGTCTGGTGCCTCTTGTTCCTGATTTGCACTGTGCAACCTGCACGCCTGTGGTTGGTGCAAACCATAGAGCATCCAGAACGTGTTGTGAAGAGCGCTCACCCCGGGCGATCAGGTTATGGCGCGTTCCCAAGCATTCGCCCTGCCGTTTGCGGCAAGTTCCGGTAACATACGACCAGGCCTACCGAGTGGTACTGACCATGTTCTACAAGTCCATCCTGCTGCCCCTGCTGACCCAGGTACTACTGACCTTCCTGGTGTGGGTTTACCTGTACATCACCCGGCTGCGGGAAATGCGTCTTAAGAACATCAACCCACAGCAACTGGCCGAGGCTGGGCAAAAAAAGCTGTTGTTGACCGATTCCCTGGGTCCCTCGGACAATTTCCAGAACCTGCTCGAAATGCCGCTGCTGTTCTACCTGGCCGTGCTCCTTTCGCTGGTGCTGCTGATCCAGGATGAGGTGCTGGTGCAACTGGCCTGGGGCTTCGTTCTGCTGCGCGCCATTCACTCCCTGATCCACTGCACTTACAACCGGGTGATACATCGTTTCTGGGCTTATTTTTTCAGTTGCCTGCTGTTGCTGCTCATGTGGTACCGGCTGGCTTTGTACATCCTTACACAATGAGGTGAGGCAATGAACGTTCAAAACCAGGCAGAAGTTTCCGCCCGGGTAAGCGGCGGCTGCTTTTGCGGTGCCGTGCGATTTGCCCTCGACCTGCCCAGCAAGTGGTGCGCACACTGCCATTGCAGCATGTGCCGCCGCATACACGGCGCCGGCTATGTAACCTGGGTGGGAGTGGAAAGCTCACATTTCCACATCCTGCAAGACGGGGGCCAGTTGCAGTGGTACGAATCATCCCCCGGAGCCCGGCGAGGTTTTTGTAAAACCTGCGGCAGCAGCATGTTGTTCGAGTCCACGCGCTGGAGCGGTGAAACACACGTGGCGCTGGCCTGCCTGGATCAACCCATCGATCGCAAACCGCAAGCGCATGCATTCCACAACGCTCATGTCGACTGGATGGCATGGGATCCGAACCTGCCCGTGATCAATAACCCCTAGACCGACCCACCGCGGTGGATGGCCCTCAGGCCGTCCAGCGGATCGGCTCTTTGCCCTGCTGCTCCAGGTAATGGTTGGCCCCGGAGAAATGCCCGCAACCGATAAAGCCCCGATGCGCGGACAAAGGCGAGGGATGCGGCGCGGTCAGCACCAGGTGCCGGGACCGGTCGATGGCCAGGCCCTTTTTCATGGCATAACTGCCCCACAGCAGGAACGCCAGGCCGTATTTTTTTTCGTTCAGTTCCCTGACCACCCGGTCCGTAAACTTTTCCCAGCCCTTGCCCTGGTGCGCTCCGGCCTGGCCGCGCTCCACCGTCAACACGGCGTTGAGCAGCAGCACCCCCTGCTCCGCCCAGTGCTGGAGGTTGCCCCCGGGTCCCGGCCGCCGACCGGTATCGCGCTCGATTTCCAGGTAAATATTGGCCAGGGAGGGCGGTATCGGCACGCCTTCCGGCACTGAAAAACACAATCCGTGGGCCTGACCAGGGCCGTGATAGGGATCCTGGCCCAGGATCACCAACTTGACGCGGTCGAATGGCGTCGAGTTGAGCGCATTGAATATCAGCTTGCCGGGCGGATAGATCACCGCCCCCTGTTGCCGGCGCTGCAGCAGGAATGCGCGCAGCGCCTGCATGTAGGGCTGATGGAATTCATCTTCCAGTTGGCTTTTCCAGCCCGGCTCGAGCTGGATTTCCCGTTCAGGCATCACACCCGATGTCCTCGTTCCACAACCCGGGCCGCGCAGTGATGAATTCCCGCATCAGGCGTATACACTCGGCATCATCCACCACAGTAACCTGCACGCCACGCGAGCGCAGCAGGCTTTCTTCGCCCATGAAGCTGGTATTCTCCCCCACCACCACCCGGGGAATGCCATACAGCAGGATGGCGCCGGAGCACATGACACAGGGCGACAGGGTGGTGTAGAGCGTGCTCTCGCGATACACCGAGGGCGGCTGCCGGCCGCAATTTTCCAGCGCGTCCATCTCGCCGTGCAGGATGGCGCTGTTGTTCTGCACCCGGCGGTTGTGGCCACGGCCGATGATGGCGCCTCCGTGCACCAAAACAGAGCCGACCGGAATCCCGCCCTCCTTCATTCCCAGGCGCGCCTCTTTGATCGCGGCTTGTAAAAATGCATCCATCCCCCGCTCCACTGCCGGCTCCCGGTCGCCTGCCAGGTCCTGTTATTCTTGCCTCTTCAGGGTATCATTTTATTGTGACGATGTTACCCTGACCGAACATGATTCCAGGAGTCTGGCCATGAGTTCACTGCTGATCCGTAACGGCACGATCGTTACGGCGACCGACCGCTACCAGGCCGATGTGCTGGTGCAGGATGAGCAGGTCGCGGTCATCGGGAAAAAACTCGATGCCCGCGCCGACCGCACCCTCGACGCCGCGGACTGTTATCTCTTTCCCGGCGGCATCGATGCCCACACCCACATGGAGTTGCCTTTCATGGGCACCTTCAGCAGCGACTCGTTCGAATCGGGCACCGTGGCCGGCCTGCACGGCGGCACCACCACCATCGTGGATTTCGCCATCCAGACCCAGGGCGACAGCCTTGAAGCGGCGATCATGCAATGGCATGACAAGGCCGACGGCCACGCAGTGGGCGATTACGCCTTCCACTGCGCGGTAACCGATTTCAACGACAACACACGCAAGGAAATTCCGCGGGTGATCAATCACCACGGCATCAACTCCTTCAAGACCTTCATGGCCTACAAGGGCGCCCTGATGATCGATGACCGCCAGATGTTCGAGCTGATGAAGGAGCTGGTGTTGCACGGCGGCATCATCACCTCGCACTGCGAGAACGGCGACATGGTCGATCACCTGCGGCAGAAATTCATCGCCGAAGGTAAAACCGAGCCGCGCTACCACGTGCTGTCACGCCCGGCCATTTGCGAAGCGGAAGCCAGTGGCCGCGTCATCGACCTCGCCTGGCAGGCCGGCTGCCCGAATTACATCGTGCACATGACCTGCGAGGAAGCCTTGCAGCGGGTGCGCTCGGCCACGCTGCGCAATCAGAAAGTGTATGTCGAAACCTGCATTCAGTACCTGCTGCTGGATGAATCGCTGTATTTCCAGGAGGGTTTTGCAGGCGCCAAGGTGGTGATGAGCCCGCCGCTGCGCAAAAAGAAAGACCAGGAAGCCCTTTGGGCGGCCATCAACCAGAACCTGGTGCACCACGTGGCCACCGACCATTGCCCGTTCTGCATGGAACAAAAGGCCATGGGCAAGGATGACTTCACGCGCATCCCCAACGGTGCGCCCGGCATCGAGGACCGGCTCGAGCTGCTCTACTCCGAAGGTGTGCACCAGGGCCGGATCTCCCTGAATAAATTTGTCGACCTGGGCTCCACCGCCGTGGCCAAGATCTTCGGCCTGTTCCCGCGCAAGGGCACCATCGCCGTGGGCTCCGACGCCGACATTGTCATTTTTGACCCGGCGGTACAGCACACCCTGTCCGCCCGCACCCACCACATGAACTGCGACTACTCAGCCTACGAAGGCTGGCAGGTCCAGGGCAAGATCCGCACCACCATCCTGCGCGGCACGGTCGCCGTGGAAGAAGGCAAGGCCCACGTGGGTGAAGGTTTTGGCCAATACCTGCCGCGCAAACCCTTCACAGCCCACCTGTAGCCCTGCGCACACGAGGAGATAACAATGACAAGAAACGTGAAAGTCGCCATCATCCAGATGGCCAACAAGCTCGATACCTCGGAACCCTGCGAAGCTCACCGCGTGGCCATGCTAGATGCGCATGTGCCTTACATCGAAGAGGCCGGCAGGCAAGGCGTGCAGATGCTCTGCTTCCAGGAGATCTTCACCGGGCCCTACTTCTGTCCCTCGCAGGACGCCAGGTGGTATGCAGCGGCCGAAGCCATTCCTGACGGACCCACCACCCGGCTGATGCAGGATTATGCCCGCGCATACTCCATGGTCATTACCGTGCCGATCTACGAGGAGCACATGACCGGCGTGTACTACAACACCGCCGCCGTGATCGACGCCGACGGCAGCTACCTCGGCAAGTACCGCAAGATGCATATTCCGCAAGTGGCGGGTTTCTGGGAAAAGTTCTTTTTCAAACCGGGCAACCTCGGTTACCCGGTGTTCGATACCGCTTACGGCAAGGTTGGCGTGTACATCTGCTACGACCGCCACTTTCCCGACGGGGCGCGCTGCCTCGGCCTGAACGGCGCGGAAATCGTGTTCAATCCGTCGGCCACGGTCGCCGGCCTCTCGCAATACCTGTGGGAAATCGAGCAACCCGCGCATGCCGTGGCCAACGGCTATTTTGTCGCCGCCATCAACCGGGTCGGCATCGAGGCGCCATGGAACATTGGCACCTTTTACGGTTCCTCCTACATCGTCGACCCGCGCGGCCAGAAAATCGCCCAGGCCAGCTCGGACCAGGATGAAATGGTCATCGCCGACATCGACCTCGACATGGTGCGCGAGGTGCGTAACAAGTGGCAGTTCTTCCGCGACCGGCGGCCAGAGACTTATGGCCAGTTGACGGAGCTATGAGGCGGTGAGCGCAAACAGGGGGGAAAGCCGCACCAGCGGCGGCATCGACGCCAGCCTGAGCAACGCCGACATCGCGCCGGTACCCGCCGGCGAGCGCAACTGGACGGCGGTGAGCTTCTATGCCCTGTGGGTGGGCATGGCGGTGAACATACCGAGCTACATGATCGCCGCCTCCCTGATTGATGGCGGCATGAGTTGGGTACAGGCCACCTGGACCGTGCTGCTGGGCAACCTCATCGTGCTCGTGCCCATGGCGCTGAGCGGCCACGCTGGCACGAAATATGGCATTCCTTTTCCGGTGTTTGCGCGCGCTTCCTTTGGTATTGTTGGCGCGCACATCCCCTCTTTCCTGCGCGCCCTCGTAGCCTGCGGCTGGTTTGGCATCCAGACCTGGATTGGCGGCGCCGCCATTTACACCATCGTGCTGATTTTCTTCCCGGGCGCCGCGCAACTGCCCGGACTGATGCCGGCCTGGCTCGGCGTGGGCTGGCTCGAATTCACCTGCTTCATGGTCTTCTGGTGCATGAACATCTGGCTGATCTGGAAAGGCATCAACTCGATCAAGATACTGGAACAACTGTCGGCGCCCTTCCTGATCCTCTGCGGCCTCGCCCTGTTGGCCTGGGCTTACCAGCGCGCCGACGGCTTTGGCCCGATGCTGCAGGCGGAATCGAAGTTCACCGACAGCAGCGCATTCTGGGCGCTGTTCTTTCCCAGCCTGACGGCCATGGTCGGTTTCTGGGCCACGCTCACCCTCAACATCTCGGACTTCACCCGCTACGCGCGCAGCCAGCGTGACCAGGTGATTGGCCAGTTGACCGGCCTGCCCACCACCATGACCCTGTTCGCTTTTATCGGCGTCGCAGTGACCAGCGCCACCATCGTCATTTTCGGCGATGCCGTCTGGGACCCTGTGCTGCTGGTGCGGCGGTTTGATTCACCGGCGCTGGTGTTCTTCTCCATGATCGCGGTCATCATCGCCACCATCACCACCAATGCCGCGGCCAACGTGGTCGGCCCGGCTAACAGCTTTTCCAACATGTGGCCGGCGAAAATCGACTTCAAACGCGGCGGCTATATCACGGGTGTGATCGGTATCCTGATGATGCCGTGGAAACTCATCGCTGACCCGGGCGGCTACGTTTTCACCTGGCTGATCGGTTATTCGGCTTTGCTGGGGCCGGTGATCGGCATCATCCTGGTCGATTATTTCCTGGTGCGCAAAACCGAGCTGGACGTGCATGATCTCTATCGCAAGAACGGCCGCTATGCCGGGGTGAACCCGCACGCCATCATCGCCCTGCTGCTCGGAGTGGCACCAAATGTACCGGGTTTCCTGGCCAACGTCGGCCTGGCCCAGGTCGGCGAGGCAGGCGGCTTCATCGTCGGCCTGTATAACTACGCCTGGTTTATCGGCCTCGGCATTTCCGGGCTGGTGTATTACCTGCTGATGCGCAGCCGCGCCGCAGGATGGGTCCAGGTTCGAATAAACCATGCATAAGCCAGCATGAAAAATGTGAACGTTGAAGATTCAGTGATCCTGGCCCCGATTCAGGCCCACAAGCGCGATGTGAGAAGCGGCCGCTTGCCCGCAGAACGGATGGCGGTCAACTTCGCCGATATGCACCCGCCGCTGAATGAAATGCAGGCTTCGGCCGAAGCCGCGCGCTGCCTGTTCTGCTTCGACGCGCCCTGCACCTCGGCCTGCCCTACCGGCATCGACATCCCGGGTTTCATCCGCAAGATCAGCACTGGCAATCTGCGTGGCGCGGCGGTGACGATCCTCGAGGAAAACATCATGGGTGGGACCTGCGCAAACGTCTGCCCGGTGGAAGAACTGTGCGAAGCGGTCTGCGTCAAACACACCGCCGAGCACAAGCCAGTCACCATTGGCCGCCTGCAACGGTACGCCACCGACCACCTGTTCCGGGAAGGCATCCAGCCGTTTTCCCGTGCGCCCGAAAGCGGACGGCGCGTGGCCGTGGTCGGTGCCGGCCCGGCCGGCTTGTCCTGCGCCCACCGGCTGGCTTTACACGGCCATGCCGTGACGGTGTTTGAAGCCCGCTGCAAAGCAGGCGGTCTG
>DATDPS010000206.1:0-3338 GCA_035292625.1 Lysobacterales bacterium
AGGCACGCGTACAACTTTGACCTGACAAGTCTAATCCCTTGATGATTAACGGACTTTAATCATGACTCTAGTTTCCGCTAAAAGCGGATGAAAAAAGGTCTCACTCATGGTATGAATAAGATGCCCAAATCTTTCAACCAGGAGGTGAGACCATTAGCCTCATTGATCATACCATACATACGCTGGCAGTCGTGGTCAAAGAACTGCCGATCGGGACCAATCTTGCACTTTTACAATTTCTTTGGATGCTGGTCAGCGGAGCGTTGCACACCAGTCGTGGGGCTTTGTTCCCGGCCTTGCAGTCGATTGGCTTGCAGAGCGCCGAAGTCCGCCGTTCCTGGGCCGCCTTTCGTTACGGGGTCTGGGCGATCGGGACTATGCTACAGACCTGGCAGCAACACGTTGAAGGCCAAGGGCAGTGGGAAGCGCATCGCTATGCCGGATATGTCGTCAAGGCGGTGGATGTGACCGCCTACTGGCGCCCGCGCCTGAAGGGGCTGAAGAGCAAGCACTACGACAGCCAGGCCGAAAAGGCCTTACCGGCCGTGGTGGTCGGCATGGTCGGCCGGGTGGGCAACGTCGGTGAGCAGCGGATGGCGCTGATGACCGATTTGGTGCGCGCCGACCTGGACGACCCATCCGAAGCGCTGTTCGTAAATGAGTTGCTGCTGCAAGTGCTTTGTGGGCTCGCTGAGGATGAAATGCCGGTTTTCGATGCCGGTTTCAAGCTCAAAGGGCTGCTGGAGGCTGGTTACGAACGCTTTGTATTGCGGCTGGCCAAGAATTTCACCGCCCGGCGTAACGTGCTGCCAGAATATGAAGGCACCGGCCGCCCGCCGGAATATGGCGAACTGATCCGCCCGCTGGCCCGCACATACAAAGACCAGCCGATTGCCGCCACCCCGCCGGATCGGGTCACCACCTGGCAACGGGACGGGGTGACCCTGCGGGCCGAGTTTTGGGACCAGCTCGTGCTGCCCGACACCCCTCCGGCTGAGCACAACCTGACCTTCAGCGTGGCCGCCATTTACGACCCGGATTTTGACGAACCCTGGCTGCTGGCCTGTCCCCTGCAACTCAGCGCCGAGGACTTGTGGCATTTCTACGATGACCGCTGGCCCATCGAACAACTGCCTTTGGCGGCCAAACATATGGTTGGGGGCCATCGCCAGTTCGTCTTTGCCCCTGAAAGCTGCCAGCGTTTGCCGGAACTCGCACTGCTGGCCGGTTCTATTCAGACCTACTTGGCAGCCAGCTTGCCGCCGATCCCGACTGGTTTCTGGGACCACCATCCCAGGCGCACGCCCGGACGCTTGCGGCGTCAGCTCTCCGGAACCCGTTTTTCGGATTTGCCCATTCCCTGGCCAGAGCAAATTCGAAAAAAGCAGTCGGTTTGTGCGCACCTCCCCAAGGGAATTCTGGGACATCTGCGTAAAAAACAGGTCTCGCCCGGCTAAAACGGCTTCAAAACCCGTTTTTCCAAAGAAATGTTAAGGTGCTGCGTCGGCTGAACACGGTTTGACCCGTTTCGGCCCACTACATCATTCTTGTTTACGACCTGTTCCAAGGAAACAGGTCACATGTTACCGGAAACTAAAGGTGAATCCAATTGTTATATTTACGGTTGGTTGATTCTCGGTTATGATACTTTTGCGGATGGAATCGACCATTTCTACCCATTATGCCCGTTAATCGAAGGGTACCGTTGAATCCTTCCTGGGTCAGCCTCCTGGTTTTGAAATAAATTCTCATGAAAGAACGTAAGCAGCTGGAACAAGCCATTGCCGCGTTAGAGGCCCAACGGCCTGTCCTGGGGGATACTATGGTGGAGGCAGCGCTCCAATCCTTGCGCGAGAAATTGACTGCGCTCGACGAACTGCACGGCGAGCCATTTGCTGATCCAGGTAGGGATGCAGCGCGCGAGGCAGCCTCATTTACCGGCGAACGCCGTGTGGTCACCATCCTGTTCTGCGACGTCAAAGGCTCCACGGCCATGGCCGAGCAACTCGACCCCGAAGTGTGGGCCGGGATCATCCAGCCCGCCTTAGGATATTTGACTGAACCCGTAAGCCGCCACCGCGGCACGGTGGCGGAGGTGCGAGGGGATGGCATCCTGGCTTTCTTCGGCGCGCCGGTTGCGCATGAAGACGACCCGCAGCGGGCGGTCTTGGCCGGGCTGGAGATCCTGGAAGGCATCCGGGCTTATCGAGAGCAGCTCCAACGCGGGCGCGGGCTGGACTTCCAGGTGCGAGTGGGGATCCACACCGGGCTGGTCGTGGTCGGGGGCGTGGGCACCGAAGAGCAGGTGGAATACACGGCGATCGGCGACACGGTGAACCTGGCGGCGCGCATGGAACAGACCGCCCGGCCGGGCACGGTGCAGATCTCGGAGCAGACTTACAAGCTCGTCGAGCAGGTATTTGAATGCAAGCCGCTGGGGGAGCTCAAAGTCAAAGGCAAGCGCCAGCCGGTGCGAACCTACCGGGTGGTAGGCTTGAAGGCAGAGCCTGAATCCTTGCGTGGGCTGGAGCGGCAGGGCTTGCAGTCGCCGCTGGTGGGGCGGGAAGCGGAATTTGCAGCGCTCAAGGATTCGCTTGACCGGCTGTTGGCGGGTCAAGGCGGTGTTGTGGGTATCATCGGGGAGGCCGGGATCGGCAAGTCGCGCCTGGTCTCGGAACTCCGGCATGGGGCCCTGGCCGGCCGGCTCACCTGGCTGGAAGGCCAAACCCTCTCCTACGGTCAAACAATCCCGTATTGGCCGTTCCAGGAAATCTTGCGCGGCTACGCAGATATTACGAACAATGATGGGGACGACGCAGCCTGGCAAAAGCTGAAGGGAAAAATCGCCGCGCTGTTCCCGGAGAACGCGGTAGCGACGACCATTCAATTGCCTTTGCCTCCATCACCAACCGTGGCCGAGATCCTGCCCTATCTCGCCAGCCTGTTAGGGCTGAAAGTAAGAGACGCATACCTCGAGCGGGTGAAGTACCTGGACGGCGAGGCGCTGGGCAAGCAGATCTTCCTGGCCGCCCGGCGGTTTTTCGAGCGGCTGGCAAACGTTCAGCCGGTGGTGCTGGTCTTCGAAGACCTGCACTGGATGGACGAGTCCTCGGTCGGCCTGCTCGAACACCTGCTGCCGCTGGTCGAGAGTGTGCCGCTGTTGATCCTCGGCCTCAGCCGTCCCTACCGCAAGACCCCCGCGGCCCATCTGGGCGAGGTGATCGCCAGAGAACATGCCGATCGCTACACCGAAATCCGGCTCGCGCCACTATCGCCAGGCTACAGTGCGCAACTGGTGCATAACCTTCTGGAGATCGAAGACCTGCCGGAGCGGGTGC
>DATDPS010000207.1:0-7207 GCA_035292625.1 Lysobacterales bacterium
AATGTCAGGCGGTGCAAGTTGACGCAAACGGTAATTCGCGATCCATAGCAGAACGGAGTTCGCCGTACCCAAGCATGGCCAGCCTGGCAAAAAAACTGGTAAGCGACCTGTTGGGCCAGGGCGGTATTTCCATCGATGGCCCCAACCCCTGGGATATCGCAGTTCATGATGAGCGTTTCTATGGCCGCGTTTTGACCGGTGGCTCGCTGGGGTTTGGTGAATCCTACATGGATGGCGACTGGGATGTGGCCGAGCTGGATGCATTGATCCGCCGCGTGATACGCATGCAGGTTCTGAACAGGCCCCTGGTGAAGATCGCCCGCGCCTGGCACGATATCAAAGCGCGGGTGGTCAACCTGCAAACCCGCAAAGGTTCCCTGGCCATCGCGGAAACCCACTACAACCTGGATCACCGGCTTTACCAGCTGTTTCTCGGCCCCTACAACCAGTACACCTGCTGCTTCTTCAACACGGCGCGGACACTCGAAGAAGCGGAAATTGAAAAGCTGGAAATGATCTGCAACAAGCTGAGTTTGCAGCCGGGTGAAAAGGTGCTGGACATCGGCTGCGGCTGGGGTGGCTTCGCCCGGTATGCAGCCGAGTCACGCGGTTGCCATGTGACCGGAATCAGCATATCCAGTGAACAAATCGCGTACGCGCGTGAATATACCGCTGGCTGGCCGGTGGAAATAATTGAATCTGATTACCGTGATTTGCCCAAGCTTTACGATGAGCGCCATTTCGACAAAGTGGTCATCATCGGCATGATCGAACACGTCGGTTACAAAAACTATCGCCGCCTGTTCAACATCGTTCATCGCTTGCTGAAAGACCAGGGTCTTTTCCTGTTGCATACGATTGGCAATAGCCAGACCACATCCGTGGTCGACCCCTGGGTTGAAAAATATATCTTTCGTAACTCCATGGCACCTTCCATGCGGCAACTGGCCAGTGCTGCCGAACAGTTGTTCGTGATCCAGGATTGGGAGAATTACGGGCAGTATTACGCCCCGACACTGGCGGCCTGGCGTAAGAATTTCAACGATAACTGGGAAAAAATACGCAGCATCGATGGTAAGCAGCGATTCGATGAGCGTTTCCGGCGCATGTTCAACTACTATTTTCTAACCTGCCAGGCCGGTTTTGAAACCGAGAATATTTACCTCTGGCACCTGGTCATGACCAAGCAGGGCCTGGGCCATGGTGTCTATCCGCGCGTCGACCTGCTTTCCTGATTGATGGGTGTGGACCAGGGGCAAACCCAAACCGGTCAGGACAACAGGGAGTAAGGGAAAAAATCCACCAGGTCACCCGGATGAATATCTTCATTCACAGCCTGCCTCACCAGTCCGTCTCCCCAGCTGGTGGAAAGCAACACACCGCTGCTTTGGCTCGGATACAACTCCAGCCCGCCAGGCGTGGAGCGCACGCGGAGGTAGTCCTCGCGGGAACTTGAGTGATGGCCAAACAAGGCCTGTTGCCGTACTGGGATGACTTCCTTGTGGGCTATTCCCTGGCAGGCGAACAGGTAAGGCCTGCCGATGATGAGCAGCGTGACAAACACCGAAACAGGGTTGCCAGGCAAACCCAGGAATGGCGTTCCCAGGACATTGCCGAACGCAAATGGTTTTCCGGGCCTGATGGCGATGCGCCACAAGTCAATACGACCGAGGGACTCAACCACGGCCTTGACGTGATCCTCTTCACCGACCGAGACTCCGCCCGAGCTCACAATCACGTCCGCTTCCGCGGCCGCTCTCTTCATCAGGGTGGTTATGGCATCCACCTGGTCCGGTGCGATGCCAAGGTCGATAACTTGGCAACCCCAGCCGCGCAACAAGCCGTGCAAAGTATAGCGGTTCGAGTTGTAGATCTTGCCCGGCGCCGATGCGGCGCCAGGTTCGATCAGCTCATCCCCGGTTGAGAGCACTGCCACCCGCAGCCGCTTTCTCACCATGACGCGGCCGATACCCTGTGATGCCAGCAGCCCGACATCTTGTGCACGCAAGCGTTGCCCGGCCGGGAGCATCTGCTGCCCGCTGCGCACGTCCTGGCCACGGGGCCGTATGTTGGCACCGGGTGGCGGCAACTGGTGGATCAGGACACCGCCCCCGGATTCCTCACAGTGCTCCTGCATCACCACCGTATCTGCTCCGGGCGGAATCTCAGCGCCGGTAAATATCCGAGCTGCTGTGCCGGCCTGCAAGGCTTGCGGCGGGTGCCCCGCGGCAATGCGCTGGCTCAGGGGAATCGGTTTTTTCTGGTCCGAACATTCTGCGATGCGTATCGCATATCCATCCATCGCGCTGTTGTCGGCTGGCGGCACGTCGATGACGGCCAGCATGCCATCGGCCAGGCCGCGGCCCAGCGATTCCATGAGGTTGATTTGTTCAGTGGCAGCCAGGATCCGGCTGTCCTCCAACAGGTGTGCAACCGCTTCGCTGACGCTCAGCACAGGTGGAAACTCGTGCGTGACCCGGGCATCAGTGCCTGCTTCAGTGCTGCCCGCCGCCAAGCGCGGTCAATGCAACGAAATTGCAGGGCTGGTGGCGTGAGTCCAGTTGTTCCCGCAGGATACGGTTCCAGCCCGTTCGACAGGCGCCGGTGGACCCGGGCAGACAAAAAACCAGGGTTCGATTGGCCAGGCCCGCGCAACAACGGGACTGCACGGTCGAGGAGCCAATTTCCTCATGCGAATGTTGCCGGAACAACTCGCCAAAACCTTCGATGCTCCGGTCGAACAATGGCTGCAAGGCTTCGGGGGTCGAATCACGGTGGGTGAACCCGGTACCCCCGGTAGTGATGACCACGTGGATGCCATCATCAGCAATCCAGCGCGAGACGATGGCGCGCATGGTGTAAACGTTGTCCGCACACAACTCCCGGTCAGCCAGGCTGTGCCCCGCCGCGGTAAGCAGGTCCCTCAGGGTATCGCCGGATGTATCGTTGGCCAGGGTGCGGGTATCCGACAAAGTCAGGATGGCAATGTTCAAAGGTTTGAATTCGGCAAGGCCAGGCATTTTTTCCACAATCAGTGACTGTTAATGGTGTGATTTTAGCAGGCTCTGGCGTCAATTGAGCTGAGTTTCTGCGGCTCGGCCTTCAGTGCGAAGCATACCGGCCACCAGCTCCAGCTCAGCCAGGGTGTTGACGTTGAAAAATGGTGAAACAGCGCTTTGTTCCCAATCCACGCTGGGCAACCGGACACGGGCAAGGAATTGTTTGAATCCGCCCATGCCGTCCTTGAATACAGACTGGCGCATGGACACCGACAGGCTCCGGTGCCAGACAGAAAACGTGGGTTGCAGTTCGCCAGCGTAGCGGACTATACAACCAGGAGCCGCCAGGGATTCGGCGCACTCCAGTAAGCGTTCGCCCAGGTCCAGCGGCAGGAAGGGAGCATCACAAGGAGCCAGCAACAACCAATCTGTTCCCGCAGGAAGGTCTTCCAGGGCGGCCAACAAACCACCCAATGGACCGCAGCTACCCGGCTTCAGATCTTCCACCTGGCGCAGGCCAAACCGGTCCAGGGCTTCAGTATGTTGCTCAACCGACAGTGCCAGCGACGACACCTGCGGCTGCAGTCGCTTGATCACGTGCCCTATCAGCGGAATTCCATTGAGCTCAGCGAGCGCCTTTATCTGCCCTTCCATGCGCCTGGAGCGTCCGCCGGCGAGCACCACGCCAGCGGGCAATACACGCCTGTTCACTCAGGCCTCATTTGGAGAGTGCTTGCGGCCGGGCGGCGTGTAGTTGCCGCAAGGCCTTTGGCACCATCTCTTCCACTCCACTACCGCCAGTGTCGCAGTATTCCGACAATTGCCTGATCATGACGGGAGCCCAGAAACGCCGCAAATGATCCGCCAGGCGCTCCACTCCATCCTCATGGAATTTGAAATTGGCCGCGATCTGGTTGGCCATTTTGACCAGTTGATCGATCTCTTTCATGCGGGCCTGGCTGTCTCTTCGATGATGCGTTGCCCAAAAGTATAGATGTTGTGCCGCCCCGGCCGCGCAAATCCAACCAGCGTTACACCACAGCGCTCAGCGAATTCAATCGCCAGCGTGGTTGGCGCAGACACGGCCAGTAGCACTTCGACACCAGCGACGGCGGCCTTGAAAACCATCTCGTAACTGGCCCGGCTGGAAACCAGGATAAAGCCCTGCCGCGGGTCAAATCCCTTGCGCGCCAGGGCTCCAATCAGCTTATCCAGCGCGTTGTGGCGGCCAACATCTTCACGCAATTCGACCACCGCGCCCTGCAAATCGCACCAGGCGGCGCCATGCGTTGCGCCGGTCGCTGCCTGCAGCGGCTGGTGCGTTTGCATCTCCCGCAGCGCACTCTGCAGTGCTGCATGGCTTATGCGCACGTTGTCGCCCACCGGCGCCGGATAACGCAAAGCCTGCTCGATACGCTCAGCGCCGCACAGGCCGCAACCGGTCCGGCCGGTCAGGTTGCGCCGCTGGGTAGCCAGGCGATCGAACCACGGTTCGGTGATGCTCATGGCGACTTCCATGCCGCCTTCCCTGGGCAACACGCGAGTGGCCAGCAGATCATCTTTGCTGCCGATAATGCCCTCGGTCAGGCTGAATCCCAGGGCGAAATCCTCGAGGTCGGCCGGGGTAGCCATCATGACCACATGCGACAGGCGGTTGTAGGTCAATGCCACCGGAACCTCAGCGGCAATGTGGTCGTCAGCGGCGGTGATTCGGTTTTGCTGCCAGTTGCGTACCGTGACGACCCGGGATGTGGCCATGGTTGTATGAAGGCCTGTCGACTCAGGCCTTGGCCATTTCCAACAGGTGTTGCTGTTTTTCAGCGAAATCCCGGTACCCGTGCTGCCAGTGGGATCGCTCGCTGACGCGGGATACCTGTACCGCCGTCACCTTGTATTCAGGGCAATTGGTCGCCCAGTCGGAATTGTCAGTGGTGATCACGTTTGCTCCGCTGAAGGGGAAGTGAAAAGTGGTGTACACCACCCCAGGCTGCACGCGGTCGGTCAACACAGCGCGTAGCACCGTGTCACCGGCCCGGCTGCTGATGCCGCACCAGTCTCCTTCACTGATGCCCCTTTCTTCGGCATCAAACGGGTGGATTTCCAGTACGTCTTCGCTGTAAAACTCGGAATTGGCGGTGCGCCGGGTCTGGGCGCCCACGTTATATTGCGACAGGATGCGGCCGGTGGTCAGCAGTAGCGGATACTTGCGCGTTGTGCGCTCATCGGTTGGCACGAAGCCGGTGATGGCGAAGTAGCCCTTGCCACGGACGAATTCGTCGACATGCATCGTCGGCGTTCCGTCCGGAGCAGCGTCATTGCAGGGCCATTGGATGCTGCCGAGACGATCCAGTTTGGCGTAACTTACCCCCGCAAACGTCGGCGTCAGGCGGGCGATTTCATCCATGATCTCGGAGGGATGGCTATAGTTCATGGGGTAACCCATGGCGTTGCTGAGAAACTGGGTGACTTGCCAGTCCTCGTAACCCGCCAGCGGCGCTATGGCCTTGCGCACCGGTGAAATCCGTCGTTCCGCATTGGTGAAAGTGCCGTTCTTTTCCAGGAAGGACGAGCCGGGCAAGAACACGTGGGCGAATCGCGCTGTTTCATTCAGGAAGATATCCTGCACGACCAGGCATTCCAAAGCGCGCAGCGCGGCTTCAACGTGCTGGGTATTGGGGTCTGACTGGGCCACGTCTTCACCCTGGCAGTACAGGCCCTTGAAGCGCCCGCTGATCGAGGCATCGAACATGTTGGGGATGCGCAGGCCAGGCTCGGACTTCAGTTCCACCTGCCATTCGTTTTCAAACAGGGCCCTTACCGCCGGGTCGGATACATGGCGGTAGCCGGGCAGTTCATGCGGGAAGGAGCCCATGTCACAGGAGCCCTGCACGTTGTTCTGACCACGTAGCGGGTTCACCCCTACGCCTTCGCGGCCAAGATTGCCGGTCAGCATGGCGAGGTTGGCGATGCCCATCACCGTGGTCGAGCCCTGGCTGTGTTCGGACACCCCCAGGCCGTAGTAAATAGCCGAATTGGGGCCGGCGGCAAACAGGCGTGCCGCAGCGCGCAACTCTGACGCCGGGATTCCAGTCGCGCGCTCGGTTGCTTCGGGAGAATTTTCTTCACGCAGAATGAATTTGCGCCATGCCGTGTACGCTTCCAGCTCGCAGCGCTCGGCAATGTAGTCTTTCGCTTCCAGGCCTTCACTGACGATCACATGCGCCATCGCATTGATGAAGGCGACGTTACTGCCAGGTAGCAGGGCCAGGTGAAGATCAGCCTTGACGTGGGCGCTGGACACCATGTCGATGCGCCGTGGATCGGCCACGATCAGCCTGGCGCCTTCGCGCAGGCGTTTTTTCAGGCGCGAAGCAAATACCGGGTGGGCGTCGGTGGGGTTGGCTCCCATCAGCAGGATGACATTGGAATGGTCCACGGAATTGAAGGCCTGGGTGCCGGCGGATTCACCCAGGGTGGTCTTGAGGCCATAGCCCGTGGGTGAATGGCACACCCGGGCGCAGGTGTCGACATTGTTGTTGCCAAACGCGGCTCGCACCATTTTCTGCACCAGGTAAGTTTCCTCGTTGGTGCAGCGCGAAGAGGTGATGCCGCCAATGCTGTCCGGACCATATTTTTCCTGCAAACCGCGCAGGCGATCCGCCGCGTAACGGATGGCTTCTTCCCAGCCGACCTCCCGCCATGGATCGTTGATGTTCTCGCGGATCATGGGCTTCGTGATCCGATCCTTGTGCGTGGCGTAACCGAAGGCGAAGCGCCCCTTGACGCAGGCATGGCCCTCATTGGCGTGGCCATCCTTGTTAGGCGTCATGCGCACCACGGTATCGCCCTTTAGTTCGGCATGGAAGGAACAACCGACGCCACAATAGGCGCAGGTTGTGGTGACGCTGCGCTCCGGCAGTCCCATCTGGATCACCGAGTTTTCGGTCAGCGCCACGGTCGGGCAAGCGTTGACGCAGGCGCCGCAGGAGACGCATTCGGAATCCATGAAGTTTTCCATTTGCCCGGCGGTGATTTTGGATTCAAAGCCGCGCCCATCGACGGTGAGTGCAAAGGTGCCCTGGATGTCGTCACAGGCCCGCACGCAGCGATAGCAGACGATGCACATGGAAGGATCAAAGGTGAAGTAGGGATTGGACTCGTCTTTGGGCGCATCCAGGTGGTTTGCGCCGGCGAGGCCGTAGCGTGAA
>DATDPS010000208.1:0-4870 GCA_035292625.1 Lysobacterales bacterium
CCGGGCAACGAGGATGAAATCCAGTTGTTGCGCGAGGAAATTGAACACATACGAACGGAATATGAAAACCGCATCGCGGAATTGGAACGGCGGCTGGATGCCGCGGAAGAGGGGGAGAATCAGGCAGTGCAGGATGCACCAGCCGCAGAAACACCACCGGAGTATGCTGCGATCCCCGCGGCGCCGCCGTCCGTTACGACCACCACTTCATCCGGGCGGGACAACTCCTTTAACCCGGCCATGGGTGTGGTGTTTTTGGGTCAGGCCTGGTCGTATGGCAATGATCCCGATGCTTATTACATTCCCGGGTTTCCTCTGGGCGGTGAGGCTGGCCTCGCGCCCGAGGGGTTGTCGCTGGCTGAGAGCGAAATCGTGATGTCGGCCAACTTGGACGACAAGTTCACGGCGATTCTCACGACGGCCATTGCGGTCGAAGACGGGGAAACGTTCGTTGAACTGGAAGAAGCCTGGGTTGAGACTACGGCCTTGCCCGCAGGTTTTGCGCTGCGCATGGGCAGATTCTTCGCTGATGTGGGTTACCTCAATACCAAGCACGCTCACTCCTGGGACTTCGCCGACCAGCCGCTGGTCTACCAGGCATTCCTTGGAGTTCAGTACATTGATGACGGATTGCAAATGCGCTGGTTGGCGCCAACCGACTTCTACTTTGAACTCGGCGGCGAAGTCCTGCGCGGCGACAGTTATCCCGCTGGCGGTGCGGCACGCTCCGGCGTTGGTAGTGCCACGCTGACGGCCAAAACAGGTGGTGATATCGGTATCAGCAACAGCTGGTTGTTCGGGCTTTCGTGGCTGAGTGCAGATGCCGAAGATCGGGCGTCCGGGTATGAAGACGAACCGTTGCTGTTTACCGGCGACGCCGACATGTACATCGCGGACTTCGTGTGGAAATGGGCGCCCTTCGGCAATTCGCGCGAGCGCAATTTCAAGTTCCAGGCCGAGTATCTGTGGCGCAACGAAGACGGCAACTACCTACTGCCATCGGGCGCCGATGAACCCTGGAACGAAGACCAGCAGGGCTGGTATGCGCAGGCAATTTACCAGCCCTTTGCCCAGTGGCGTGTCGGCGTGCGCTACGACAGTTTGAGTGGTGGCAGCTCGGACCTGGCATTCGTTGACACTCCACTTTATTACCTTGGCCCGGATCCCAAGCGCTACAGCATGATGGTGGACTGGTCCAACAGTGAATTCAGCCGCCTCAGGTTCCAGTACGAGCATGACCAGTCCGGCACGGAAGACGATAACCAGTTCGCCCTGCAATACATTTTCAGTATCGGCGCCCACGGCGCTCACAGCTTCTAAGGGGAGAGACCAACATGATGAACTTCAAGACATTGGCTATTTGCCTTGCCCTGACCATGCTGACGGCCCCGCACGCGCAAGCTGCTTTACGAGTGTTTGCCTGTGAGCCCGAATGGGCAGCGTTGGCCGAAGAGATTGGTGGTGATGCCATCAAAGCCACCAGTGCCACCCAGGCCATGCAGGACCCGCACTACATCGAAGCTCGCCCCAGCCTGATCGCCAGCATGCGCAAGGCCGACCTGGTGGTCTGCACGGGTGCCCAGTTGGAAATCGGCTGGTTGCCGATGCTGCTCAACAAGGCCAATAACCCTACAGTGCTGCCCGGTAAAAACGGCTTTCTTGAAGCCAGCGCCTATGTCAAGCGGCTGGATGTTCCGACCAGCCTCGACCGCTCCCAGGGTGATGTCCACCCACAGGGTAATCCACACATCCAGGTCAATCCGCGCAACATCGCCCTGATTGCCGCGGCCCTGGGCGAACGCATGGCATCTCTCGATTCCGCCGAGGCGGCCCGTTACACCACCGGGCTGCAGGATTTTTTGCAGCGCTGGGAGTCGGCCACCCGGGAATGGGATGTCCGGGCGCAGCCACTGCGGGGTAAACGCGTGGTTGCCTATCACAAATCCTGGGCTTACCTGGAGGACTGGCTCGGCCTGGTCGAGCTGGCGACTCTCGAACCCGTGCCGGGTATACCACCGACCGCAACACACCTGGCCAACGTGCTGTCGCAACTGGAAGCGGAAGGTGGCGCAAACTTCATTCTTTACGCTCCCTACCAAAGCTCCAAACCCGGGCAATGGCTGTCCGACCGAACAAAAATACCGCTGGTGATGCTGCCCATGACGGTGGGGGGATCGGAGGAGACCCAGGACCTGTTTGGCGTGTTTAACGAAATACTCAATCAATTGCTGGGGGCACAGTAATGCAATGGGATGTGATTGACTGGACGATTATTGGCCCGGCGCTGGCGGCTGGATTGCTGGTGCTGTGGACCCACGTGCCGTTGGGGCAAGTGGTGTTGCAGCGCGGCATTATTTTCATTGACCTCGCCATTGCCCAGGTCGCGGCGATGGGCGTGATCGCAGCGGGCAACTTCGGTTGGGAGGAAAGCCCACTGGCGGTCCAGGCCGCTGCAGTCGGATCCGCATTGCTCGCCGCTGCGGTGCTTAACTGGACAGAAAAGCGCTGGGCGAAAACCCAGGAAGCCCTGATTGGCACCTTGTTTGTGCTGGCGGCAACCGGCAGCATCCTGCTGTTGGCGGAAAATCCCCATGGGGGCGATTACCTCAAGGACTTGCTGGTCGGCCAGATCCTGTGGACCACCTGGCAGATGTTGCTGCCGGTCACGATCCTGTATGCGGTCCTGATGGCGGTGTGGTTTTACGGCAGTGAACGCATCGGCCGCGCGGGTTTCTACGTCACTTTCGCTTTCACCGTGACCGCGGCGGTGCAAATCGTGGGTGTTTACCTGGTATTCGCCAGCCTGATCTTGCCGGCGCTGGCAACGCGCCGCCTGAACGGCCGCGTGCGACTGCTGGTGGGCTATGCTATCGGCGCAGTGTCGTTCCTGTCAGGAATTGTGGTTTCTGCCCTGGCCGATATGCCTACCGGAGCAGTAACTGTGTGGGTCATGGCACTGGCCGCGGTATTGGCGGGCTTCATCATTGGCAAGCTGACCGGTGCGTCGGTGCAGTCCGATGCTTGAGCGCCGGGCCAGGCAAGCTCTGGACCTTACTTCGGCTGGGCCTTCCAGCCGGGCCCCTTGATGAAGCGCCCGGGCTTGGCGCCCGTATGTTCTCCGTTCAACAGCACCGGCGTGCCGTTGACAAGGACGTGCGCAACGCCGGTGGCGTACTGGTGCGGTTCAGCAAAAGTGGCATGGTCCTGGATGGTGGCGGGATCAAACACCACGATATCGGCATAGTACCCGGGCCTCAGTTCCCCACGCTCCTTGATCTTCAGGTTGCGGGCCGGAAACGAGGTCAGGCGGCGCACCGCTTCCGGCAGCGAGATGACTTTTTCATCGCGCACATACTTGCCCAGCAAGCGGGCAAAGTTGCCGAACGCGCGGGGATGCGAGTTGTACTGCAGGAAGACACCTTCGATGGCCTTGGATTCCTCATCCGATCCGAAGGCCACCCAGGGCTGCGCGATCTTTTTACGAATGTTACGTTCGTCCATCAGGAAGTAGGCGGCTGATACGCGGCTGTCATCTTCGATCACCAGGTCCATGATGGTGATCTCAGGCGAGGTGCCGCGCATTTGCGCCACTTCGGCCAGGGTCTTGCCGGTCAGTGGTTTCAGCGCCGGGTTCTTGAAGCCGATCAGCAGGATGTTCTCCGCCCCGCCTGCCGCCAGGTAGAGGTTGTCCCACTCGTCGGTGGGGGTGTTCATTTCCTTTTCCAGCCTTGCCCGTATGTCAGGATCCTTCAGGCGCTCAACCCAGGCGTCATGGCCGCCTTCCTGGACCCACAGCGGCATCGCGGCGGACAAGCCGGTGGCGCCGGCGACGTAGGTATACATGTCGGCACTGATGTCGAGCCCTTTGGCCCGCGCGGCCGCCACCTGGTCGAACACGGAGTCGAGCTTGCCCCAGTTGTCTTTACCGGCGGTTTTCAGGTGGTAGATTTCAGCGCCGATGCCTGCTTCGCGCGCTATGGTGATCAACTCTTCCACGGCTTCGTTCAGCCGGTTTCCCTCGTTGCGAATGTGGGAGATGTAGCGGCCGCCGTACTCCGCAGCAACGCGGCTGAGCGCGATCAGTTCCCCGCTGCCGGCAAAAAATGCCGGCGCGTAGATCAGCGAGGAGCCGAGCCCAAGGGCGCCTTCCTCCATGGACTGGCGAACGAGGTCCTGCATGCGCTGAAGTTCTTCCGTGGTGGGTGCCCGATCCTCATAACCCACTTCGTGGATACGCACGGTGGTGGCGCCGACAAAGGAAGCGACATTGGGGGATATGCCGCGGTCCTGAAGGTACTGCAGGTATTCGCCCAGCGTGGTCCACTCGATGGCAAACTTGATGTCGTTCTGCTGCTCCAGCATCTCGGCCTTCATCGCTTCGTTCAGCGGACCCATGGACCAGCCCTCACCCATCACCTCGAGGGTCACGCCCTGGTGGATGTCACTCATCGAGCGCCCGTCCTGGATCAATGACTCGTTGGCCCAGCTCAGCATGTTGATGAACCCGGGGGCGACGGCCTGGCCGGTGGCGTCGATAAAGGTATCAGCGGTGCCGAGATCCAGCCCGATTGCGCCAATGCGATCACCGTTTATGCCGATGTCGGCGCGATAGGGCTCACTGCCCAGGCCGTCGTAGACCATTCCGTTTTCAATCAACAGGTCGAACTGCGGCCGGGCTGGCTCTATGGCGATTTTGCTGGTGGGCTGACCGGCATCCGAACACGACACCAGAGCCCACAAAAGCCCCGGCAGCAAACAGTTTCTCAGCAACATGGATACACCTCGTTCAGTGGCATTATCGTTCGGGTAAGGTCGGCAGGTTCGGCTCAATGCTTGCGCAGCAGCGCATCCAGGGTTTCCAGGATCAGGC
>DATDPS010000209.1:0-2377 GCA_035292625.1 Lysobacterales bacterium
GTGTGCTCTGCGCAAGCAGAAGGAGCGCGAAGTCTTCGGCGCAGAATTGCCAGCACGAAGAAACGGTCACGCCGCTTCGTGACGAGTTCAAGTTACAGGGCCACCCAACAACTCGCTGCAGCGGACGCGGCTACGCCGCGATAAACTGGCCGCGTTTTCTCGCTCAGTGTAGGATAGACAAAGGACTCGGCCATCACATGCCGCGCGGGTGAGCTCAACCGTTCGGCGGCTCAATAATCAAGCACAGTCGGTGTGCATTGTCTCCCGAGGTAGATACCCCTATGAGATCGCATCAGAAACGATGGGCGGCATTTGCGGTGCTATTGCTTTTGGCCTGCAATATGGTGAACCTGCCGGCACTGGCACCGACACCGCCATCTCCCGACCCTTTCGAAGCGCCATCTGCGCGTGGAGCAACTCCCACGCCCCAAGACGGCCAAGGTATTTGGTGGAAGCCTTCGGTCAGCTTGCGCTGGCAGTGGCAGTTGAGTGATATGCCAGTTGACCTTAGCATCGATGTTGACATTTACGATATTGATCTATTTGAAAACGACGCCAGTGTGATAGCGGCGTTGCATGCACAGGGGCGCAAAGTCGTCTGCTATGTGAGCGTTGGCAGCTGGGAAGACTGGCGTCTAGACGAAGACCTGTTCCCTGCTTCAGTGATTGGCAACGATTATGAAGGCTGGCCGGGTGAAAACTGGCTGGACATTCGCCAGGTCGAATTATTAGCCCCCGTGATGCGCGCCCGGCTGGACCTGTGCAGGGACAAAGGCTTCGACGGCATCGAGCCGGACAACATCGACGGGTACACCAACGACACCGGCTTTCCGCTGACATACGAAGACCAAATCAAGTACAATCTCTGGCTGGCAGATGAGGCGCACGCCCGCGGCTTGTCCATCGGGCTAAAGAACGATCCCGACCAAGTAGCCGACCTTCTGCCCTATTTCGACTGGGCGCTGACCGAAGACTGCTTTGCCGAGGAGTGGTGTGAGGACATGATACCGTTTATTGACATGGGCAAGCCCGTTTTTGCGGCTGAGTACACGGATACCGGAGTAAGCATTGAGGAGTTGTGTCAGCAGGCCGGGCAGTTGAATTTCAGCCTCATTCTCAAAGATCGAGAACTTGATGCCTGGCAGCAGGCTTGCCCTTGAGTGATGTGACACATTACTGCGGTTTGTCGCAGTCGGTGAAAATCCATGCCGCCGAACCCTTCGCTGCAGCGGACGTGGCTACGCCGCGATTAACTGGCCGGTTTCCATCGAAAGCGTTTGGGTTAGCAACCGTTCGGGCTTATCATCGCCGCGCCGCTGAGCTCAACCGTTAGGCGGCACTGATCATTGTCAATGGGTGGCGAATGAAATACAACTTCGGTCCGGCTAATGAGGGGGAAAGAATCGTCTTTGGCTCTGAGCGGCCTGGCTTCGACTTTCATTCGGTAGGCGCCCAAGAGGTCGCTCGCTGGATCTCCTTTATGAAGCAATATGGCGTCGTGCGCGTCTGTTGTTTGCTTCCAAGGCAACAGCTGGATTACTACGAGGTAGATCTCTTAGAGGAGTATCGTAACAAGTTCGGCCCGCGTAATGTATGCTCTGCCGGAATCCCCGATTGTCATTTGTGTGATGTGGAAACACTTACGGGCAAGATACTCCCTTTCCTGCGGGAGTCGGACCAGAAGTGCGAGCCCGTGGTTGTACATTGTTCAGGGGGAAGCGGACGGGCTGGGCACATTCTCAGTGCGTGGTTGGTTCATGCCCGTGGATTTCCCATTGATGCAGCGTTAGCGGAGGTGCGATTTCCAAGGAGGAATCCATTTGAGGCCGTCATCATTGGGAATGCATCAATGGTGGAATTGAGGGCTCTCCTAACTGAATGTCAGGTAGGGAGTGCCGCATAACAACTCGCTGCAGCAACTGTCTTGAAAGTCAAGGGGATCGAGTTAAGTTGGGGCGAGCTGAGGCTGCCAGGGGCGATTGTCGCGCAGCATGGCGTTGAGAATGGTCAGGAACTTGCGCATGCAGGCGGTCAGGGCCGCTTTCTTCTCCTTGCCGCGCCGCAGCAGGTTCTGGTATAAAGCTTCCAGCACCGGGTTGTAGCGCGTGGCCATCAAGGTGGCCATGTACAGCGTGCTGCGCAGCGGCCCCCGCCCACCACTGGTCCGGCGTTTGCCGCGTTTGTGACCGCTGTCGTTGTTCATGGGCGCCAGGTCGGCCAGAGCCGCGACCTTCTTGCGATCCAAGGTGCCCAGTTCGGGAAACTCGGCCAGCAGCGTGGCGGCAGTCACCGGCCCCACCGCCGGCGCGCTGCGCAGCAGCACGGCTTTCGCCTGCCAGACCGGCTCCCCCTCCAGCTGGGCGGCCAGTTCCCGGTT
>DATDPS010000210.1:0-3295 GCA_035292625.1 Lysobacterales bacterium
CTGAGCGCGCTGCCACACAGGGGTCGTCCCATGAAAGCACATTCTCCATCCCGTCGCCGTGCGCTGCAGCAGTTGGCTGGATTGACCGCGCTGGGCGCAATCAACGCGCTGCGGCTGCCCAGGGTGCTGGCCGCCGATCCGCCCGGGCGCCTGTCCATACCCGGCATCAGTGGCAAGATCATCCGCCGCCAGGACCCGGATTATGAATTGTGGCGCCAGTCCATGGTCTGGCATATGTCCAAGCCGAAGCGTTACCCCGACCTCATCGTTCAGGCCGGGTCTGAAACTGACGTGGCTGAAGCGGTCAAGTACGCCGCGGCAAATCAACTGAAGGTGGCACTGCGCAGCGGCGGACATAATTCGACCGGATCGTCGCTGCGCGACGGCGGCCTGCTGATCGATGTCTCCGGGATGGGGGGCATCCAGATTGATGAAACCCGGCAGGTCGCATCGATCCAGCCGGGGGTTCGCAGCCTGGAACTCGTTACGGCGGCACGCAGCAAGGGCTTGAGTTTCCCGGTGCCACACTGCCCTTCAGTGGGCCTGGCAGGCTTCACCCTGGGCGGGGGCATTGGCTGGAACTATGCCCAGCGGGGCGGGATGTCGACCCACTCCATCGCGGGCGCCGAAGTTGTCACCGCCGACGGGCGGCGGCTGCAAGCCACCCCCACGGAAAACCCTGACCTGTACTGGGCCGTGCGTGGCGCAGGCCCTGGATTCTTCGGCGCCGTCACACGCCTGGACCTGCAGCTGTATCCCGTACCCAGGTCCATCATGGCCAGTTCCTATATTTTCGCCCTCGCCGACCTGGAGACGGTAACCACGACCCTGGATAAGATCCGTAAGGAACACGATGTCGGGCGGGTCGAGCTGATCACGGTTTTGATGCACCACCCGGAAGCGCCCGCCGACGCGCCGTCCGCGGAGGCGAAAATCTGCTTTTTCACCGCATTTGTCTTTGAAGACACCGAGCAAACAGCGCTCGCTGCCCTGGCGCCGTTTGCCCAGTCCGACCTGGCCACCAAATGCCTGGTGAAGATGGAGAACCAGCCCTACGAATTCGAAGGCTTGTATGAGCGCTACTTCAGCCCGAGGGACCCGGCCGGGCGTTGCGCGCGTTACGCAGTGGATAATATCCTGACCAATCAGGGCGGCCAGGCACTGCAAGCCCTCGCGCAACATTTCCTCGATGCTCCCACCCGGGATTGCCATGTCCTGGCCTCTTCCAATATGCAAACCAGGAGCCTGCCGGATTCCTGCTTCTCCTGGGCCATAGACTGTTACCTGGGCTGCTACGCAATTTGGGACCTGGAACAGGACGACGAGCGGATCTTCAACTGGCTGGACAAAACGCTGCCGCTGATGGACCCCTTCGCCGAGGGGCATTATGTCAACGAGGTGGAGGGACGCAGGCATCCGAATCGCTACCGCCTGTGTTACTCAGAAGATAACTGGCAGCGCCTGCAGGCATTGCGCGGCCAATTCGATCCGGCCGGCGTGTTTCATACCTACCTCGGAAATAGCTAGCGGAAGCCAGCCGGTTACCGGACATAAAGCGTGTAGGCATAACCATCGATGAGATAGTCTTTATAGGCCCTTAAGCCTGCACCGGCCAGTTGCCCGTTGCCAGCGGGAATAAAGATGACCGCGCAGTCATCAGGATTCGGGTTCTCTGTTTGCGCCAGCATGATCAGCTTCCGGTAAAACATCGGCGGCAAAAGCATGCGCAGGGCGGAAAAGTATTCCTTGTCGATGATGCAGACCGGGGCTTGCTGGTCGGGGACCAGCAGATCCAGATCGCCTTCTATTTCCTGGTATACCCGGTTGACCTGCGTGTAATCCTGCGCGTGTAACAGGAAGGGTTCGACCTTGAGCGACATGGCCAGGCCGGAAAAAATTAGCACGACAGCGACGTACCTCATCGCGCGATGGCTTGCACAAGCCTCGGCAAACAATACGATCGCCCAGACAAAAGCATGGACAAGCAAGGGAAAGGACATCCTGGTTGCCCCGGGAGTCGCCTGGAAAGGGTCAAACAGGATGATGAGTGCATAAATCACCCCGAGGGACGCCAGGCTGAAGGGCTTGAAAACTTCACCCAGATTGCCGGCAGGGACAATGTGTTTGCCCTTGATCAGCCGGTAGGCCTGGAGCACGCCCCACAGGGCCAGCAGGCCTGCAACAAAATAGCCGATCCCGGTCCGCGCCAGCGATAAGCGCAGGCTTGCCAGGGACGCATGCAGGTCCGACACACCCTCATTGGCGTCCTTGTTTATTCCCAATGGCCATTCGGTCGGAAAATCAGGGAAGCGTCCATCAACGAACCAATACCCAAAGGGGATCATCAGTAACCAGAAGGCGGGAACTGCCCAGATGGCGAAAAAAGAATAGGTGTAATTTCGATCTGAAAGTATCTTTCTCCAATTCAGCAAAGAAACCACGAACAGGTAAATCCAGAAATCGTCCCGCGTCAACAGGGCCAGAACCACTATTAAAAACAACCACCACTTCTTCCTCAGTTCCAGGGCCCCAGCCTGCAACAGCATCAAAAACAAGGCCACGCCGATGATCTCCTGCATGAGGCTCATGCCCAGGGACATGATCATCTCCTGGCGCGAAAAACAGAAAGCGAGGGCGAGTGAAAACACCAGGCCGGAACGATCCCGCCCGGATTGGCTGAAAGCAAGCATTCCGACCAGAACGATGGCGGCGAAGTAGTAGAAAACCGGAATCAGATTGAAGACATACAGCGGGGGCCGAAACTGGTAAATACCCCAAATGTGCATCTGGAGCATGGGCAGCCACACGCGATTATCCAGGCGAATGACGGGGTACTGGGCCATGTGCATCCGGTGGGCTTCGTCACCGCCGAAAAATGGATCGGCAATCACGCCTGGCACAATGAGGGTGGTCATCGCCGCGGCCAGGATAAAAAAGCACAGCAGCGCGGTGTTCGTTCTGATCAAGCTGTTTCTCCCCGTTGCATTCAGGCCAGGCCGAACTCCTGTTGGATTTGCGGTGTCACGGGCCGATGAAAAATCATGCGCCGCAAAGGGCCCATGACGGGATGCGAAGGCCAAAGCAAAGATTCATAGTCGCGAAAGCTGTCGCCATGAGCCACGGTGTATATCGCCCCACTGAATGGGAGTGGCCGAAGGGGTGTTCCATGCCGCCTCATCTCCCGATCCAGCCACCTGTGGCTATAGAGAATGCGTTCATCCGAGCCCAACAAAAATGCCAGATGTTCAGGCCTGACAATGTAAGAACTGCCACACCATTTATGAAACCGCCAGCG
>DATDPS010000211.1:0-6673 GCA_035292625.1 Lysobacterales bacterium
GCCATTCCACTCCGCCTTACCACCCTCCAAGCTCCTGATCTGTCCCCCGCCGGGGTAGGTGTCTCGCACCCCGGATTATTGCTCGTTGAAGCAGGCAAAGCGCCCCGTGGCGCCTGACAGGTTTTGGAGAACGACATGATAGTTGCATTCGATTGCGTGGCCTTCCGGCGCGTTGCAGCGGTGGTCATTGCCGCGATGGGTATGGCGCTTGTTCCCGTATGCGCGTCGGCGGAACAGGTGTTGACGGACGAACTGTCCGGCACTGCGCACATGCCTGCCGTTATTGGCGCCAACGTGCAGGAATTGTTGCAATGGGCCGATGCCCATAACCCTGAGCTGGTCGCCATGGGCTATGAGGTCGATGCAGCTTACGAACGTGTCGTTCCGGCTGCCGCACTGCCCGATCCCACCTTGCGCGTGACTTTCATGGATTTTGCCGGGCCGGGTACGCCGGATGGTTTCAATCTGGTGCCCGGCAACGGCGGTGGAACCCAGTACCGGCTGGGACAGACTTTCCCCTGGTGGGGCAAGCGCGGTCTGCGTAAAGAAGTGGCCACGGCGGACGTAGCCCGGTTCAAGGGACGCCGGCAGGCAACCGTGGCCGAGATTCATGCCCGGATCAAGAGCGCATATGCCCTGTATTACCAGACCGCCGGCCTGAAAAAGCTTAATCAGGAAATCCTGCGTCTGCTCGCTGACCTGGAAGCAGTGGCGCAGGTGCGCTTTGCCGGAGGACTTGCCCCGCAACAGGACGTGATCCGGGCGCAAGTCGAAAAGACCATGCTGCATTCAGAGAACATTGAGCTGGACACCGAACAGCATCACGCCATGGCGAGGTTGAACGTGGCGATGGGGCGGTCGCAGCTTGCGCCGATTGCCGAGCCGCAATCGCTGCGCCGGATCGCGCCCGAAAAGCTGGAAAGCGCGGCCCTGGAGGCAAGGATCGTGCGCACCAATCCGCTGCTGGCCATGCAGTCGGCGCAAGTGTTGGCAGCCGATGCCAACCAGCGGCTGGTGGCCAGGAACCGTTATCCCGATATCACGCTGATGATTGCTCCGACTCAAGTCGATAGCGGCATCGACAGCTGGGAGGCGATGGTAGAGGTCAATATCCCGATCCGTTTTGATACCCGACGCGCGCAGGAAGGCGAAGCTGCCGCCATGCTGGCCGCTGCAAGGGAACGGCAGCAGGCGATTGAAAATCAGGTGGCGGGCAACTTGCAGGAGTCGCTGGCGGCACTGGAGGCTGCTGCAAAGCAGGAGCAGTTGGTTGCCGGCACGTTGTTGCCGCAAGCCGAACTGACCTTGAATTCCGCCCTGGCCGGCTACGAAACCGGCCAGGTGGATTTTGCCACACTGCTTGATGCCCAGCGCGCCGTCAAACTGGCCAGGCAGGACAGGTTGCGGGTCCAGGTAGAGCAGGAACTGCGCATTGCCGAAATTGAAAGCATGGTAGGAGAGGAATTATGAAGACATCCGGCATCTGGATCGCCCTGGTATGTGTCGGCCTGGCGGGCGCAAGCGGCGCTGGGTACTGGCTGGGGATGAAGCGCGTGGAACGCGGGGAGATCGCTACCGTCCCGGTCAGCGGTGAGCGCGTCATTCTCCACTACCGCAATCCCATGGGGTTGCCGGACACCTCACCGGCGCCCAAGCGGGATGCGATGGGCATGAATTACATTCCAGTCTATGCCGGCGAGGAGACTTCCGCCGGCCAAGTCAGAATCAGCCTCGACAAGGTGCAGAAGCTGGGCGTCAAGACCGAGCCGGCCTCGTTGCGCGATATGGTTAGAACGGTGCGCGTCGTCGGCCGGTTCCAGTTCGACGAACGTCGGCTGCATACTGTCACCACCAAGTTCGAGGGATATATCGAGAAGCTCCACGTCAATGCCACCGGGCAGCCGGTGACGCGCGGGCAGCCCTTGATGGAGGTGTACAGCCCGGAACTGGTCTCTGCCCAGCAGGAATACCTGATTGCCTGGAACGGCCGGCAAGCGCTCGAGGAAGGCACGGAGGAATCACGGGCTGGCGTGGAACAGTTGGCGGACGGCGCCCTCACGCGCCTGCGCCTCTGGGACATATCCGATGCCCAGTTGCAACGCCTGCAACAGGAAGGCAAGGCCAGCCGCACGCTGACACTGCATTCCCCGGCCAACGGTGTGGTGCTGGAAAAAATGGCGATAGCGGGCATGCGCTTCATGCCGGGGGAACCGCTGTTCAGGATTGCCGACCTGTCGGTCATGTGGCTGCTCGCCGATGTGTTCGAACAAGACCTTGGCCTGGTGGAAGTCGGGCAGTCCGTGACGATCAGCGTTGACGCTTATCCAGACCAGGAACTGACCGGCACAATCGCCTACATCTATCCCACTTTGACGCCTGAGACCCGCACCGGCAAAGTGCGCGTGGAGCTGGCCAATCCGGGCGGGATGCTCAGGCCCGAAATGTACGCCAGCGCGCAACTGGTTTCGGGCCATGGCATGGCCAGCACATTGACGGTGCCAGACTCAGCGGTGATTGACAGCGGCACACGACAGGTCGTGTTGGTGCAGCGCGGCGAGGGGACGTTCGAGCCGCGCGAAGTCTCGCTGGGCCTACGCAGCGACGGTTATGTGGAGGTGCGGCAAGGCGTGAGTGAAGGGGAGCAGGTGGTGGTCCGCGCCAATTTCCTGATCGATGCGGAGAGTAATCTGCAGACAGCGCTGAGCAGTTTCGGCGGGCATGGCGAGCATCGTGGAACCGCACCAGGTGCGGCCAAAGCCAGCCCGGAACCTGACGCCAACGATCACGAAGGCCACTGATATGCTTGCCCGGATCATCGAATGGTCAGTGCGAAATGTCTTCCTGGTGTTGCTGGCCACCGTGGTCATCGTTGGTGCCGGCATTTATGCGCTGATCAAAACTCCGCTGGATGCCATTCCCGACCTGTCCGACGTGCAGGTCATTGTTTACACCGAATACCCCGGCCAGGCACCCCAGGTGGTGGAAGACCAGGTTACATATCCGCTCACCACCGCCATGCTGTCGGTGCCGAAATCCAAAGTAGTGCGGGGTTTCTCGTTCTTTGGGGCCAGCTTCGTGTATATCATTTTCGAAGACGGCACCGACATTTACTGGGCGCGCTCACGCGTTCTGGAATACCTGAATTCCGCCAGCGGACGCATGCCACGCGGCGTATCTCCCACACTGGGACCGGATGCCACCGGGGTGGGTTGGGTGTACCAGTACGTTGTACTGGCAAAAAACCGCTCTCTGGAGGAACTGCGCGCAATCCAGGACTGGTACCTGCGCTACCAACTGACCAAGGCGCATGGCGTGGCGGAAGTCGCCAGTGTGGGCGGCTTCGTTAAGCAGTATCAAGTGGTGCTCGATCCACGCAAATTGCAGGCTTATGGCATCTCTCCCGCCCGCGTCACGCAGGTGATCCGCGATAGCAATAGGGACGTTGGCGGCCGCGTGGTGGAAATGACCGAGACCGAGTACATGGTGCGGGGCAAGGGCTACCTGCGCGGCATCGGTGACCTCGAGATGCTGGTGGTGAAGGCCGACCTGGGGACACCGGTGCTTCTACGCGATGTCGCCAGGGTGGAACTCACGCCCGACGAACGGCGTGGTTTGACAGAACTGAATGGCGAAGGTGAAGTGGTGGCGGGGATCGCCATGGCGCGCTATGGGCAAAACGCTCTCGAAGTCATCCATAACATCAAGGAAAAGCTTGCCGAGATCGCCACTGGCTTACCAGAAGGCGTCACCGTCGAGCCGGTGTACGATCGTTCCGACCTGATCCACCGCGCCATAGACAACCTCAAGCGAACCTTGTTTGAGGAAAGCGTTGTCGTCGCGCTGGTATGCGTGCTGTTCCTGCTGCATGTGCGCAGCGCGCTGGTTGCCATCCTGATGTTGCCGGTGGGCGTGCTGATCGCCTTCATCCTGATGCGCTGGTTGGGGCTCAATTCCAACATCATGAGCCTGGGCGGCATTGCCATTGCCATCGGCGCCATGATTGACGCCGCCATTGTGATGATCGAAAACGCACACAAGCACATCGAACGGGCGCCGCCGGACGCGCCGCGTTTGCAGTTGGTGGTCGACGCCTGCCGCGAAGTAGGTCCGGCGTTGTTTTTCTCGCTGCTGATCATTACCGTGTCCTTTCTGCCGGTCTTCACGCTGGAAGCGCAGGAAGGGCGGATGTTCCAGCCGCTGGCCTACACCAAGACCTTCTCCATGGCCGGTGCGGCGCTTTTGTCGGTGACTCTGGTGCCGGTGCTGATGTTGCTGTTCGTGCGCGGCCGGATCATGCCGGAGCGCAGGAATCCGTTAAACCGCGTGTTGATCTGGCTGTACCGTCCCATCATCGCCTGGGTAATGCGCTGGAAGAAAACCACCATAGTCGCGGCCCTGCTGGCGCTGGGCGTAACGGTCTATCCCCTGAGCAAACTCGGCAGCGAATTCATGCCGACGCTCAATGAAGGCACCTTACTCTACATGCCGGCCAGTCTGCCCGGCATGTCTGTCACCAAAGCAGCGGAGACCCTGCAGACCCAGGATAAAATCATCAAAAGTTTTCCCGAAGTGGCCTCGGTGTTTGGCAAAGCGGGGCGCGCCAATACGGCTACCGATCCGGCGCCGCTGGAGATGTTTGAGACCGTCATCAACCTCAAACCGGAATCCGAGTGGCGAGCCGGCATGACCACCGACAAGCTGATTGCCGAGCTGGACCAGGCAGTGCAGATGCCGGGGGTGACCAACGCCTGGACCATGCCGATCAAAGCGCGCATCGACATGCTTTCCACCGGCATCCGCACGCCAATCGGCATCAAGGTGTTCGGCAGCGACCTGGCCGAAATGGAAAAGCTCGCCAGGGAGATCGAGGCCGTGGTGAAGACCGTGCCCGGCACCACCAGCGCCTATGCCGAGCGCATCACCGGCGGCTACTACCTCAACATCGAGCCCGACCGGGAGGCGCTGGCGCGCTACGGTTTGGCGGTCGGCGAATTGCAGGAAGTCATCGGCAGCGCCCTTGGCGGCGAAGTGATCACCACTACCGTGGAGGGCCGCGAGCGTTTTGGCGTGATCACGCGCTATCCGCGCGAACTGCGCTCAGATCCGGATAGCATCGCCCGACAGGTGCTGGTGCCCGTCATGGGCGGCGCGCTGATTCCACTGGGACAGCTGGCGCGCGTGTACCTGGAAAGAGGCCCGCCCGGCATCCGCACGGAAAATGCGCTGCTGTCCGCCTATATCTTCGTCGACATACGCGGCCGTGACATTGGCAGCTACGTGGCCGAAGCCCAGCAAGCCGTGCGCGAACAGGTCACGTTTCCGCCTGGCTACTATGTCACCTGGAGTGGCCAGTTCGAGTACATGCAGCGCGCCAAGGAACGGCTCAAGATCGTCGTGCCGGTGACGCTGCTCATCATCTTCGTGCTGCTGTACCTCAATTTCAGGCGGCTCACCGAATCTCTCATCGTCATGCTGTCCGTGCCATTTTCGCTGGTAGGCGGCGTCTGGCTGATGTATTGGCTGGGTTACAACATGAGCGTGGCGGTGGCGGTTGGGTTTATCGCGCTGGCCGGCGTTGCCGCGGAAACCGGTGTCATCATGCTGATCTACCTCGACCACGCCTTGCAGGCACTCAAGGCGCAGCGCGAGGCCGAAGGCGAACCGTTTACCATGGGCGATCTGTACGCAGCGGTCATGGAAGGCGCGGTGGAGCGGGTACGGCCGAAAATGATGACGGTAGTGGCAATCATGGCGGGACTGCTACCCATCATGTGGGGTTCCGGCACGGGATCGGAAGTGATGCGGCGCATCGCCGCACCCATGGTGGGCGGCATGGTGTCATCCACCGTGCTGACCCTGATCGTGATCCCCGCCATCTATGCACTGGTCAAGCAAATCCCGCTCGACCACAACGAGCGCGGTGTGCAATAAACCGGGCTAAATAATGGAGAACTATCTTGATTGAGATCATCCCAAACTGGCACCCGATATGGGTTCACTTCGCAATTGCTTTGCTCATCACATCTGCAGGCATATTCCTGTTGTTCGGATGGAGGACGGGGCAAGCCAACAGACCATCCGATGCTTTAATCGTTGCCCGCTGGACATTATGGTTGGGCGTAATCGCAGCGGCCGGGGCACTTCTGACCGGTTACTGGGCCAGCGGTAGCGTGGCGCACGATGACGTGGGTCATGCGAACATGCTGGTGCACCGGAACTGGGCCTTGATTGCGGCGGCAATCTTTGCGCTTGCAGCAATTCTTGAGTATGTAAAAAGAAGGGCAGCACGGGCGTCCATCTTCAGTATTCTGCTGGTGGCTGCAGGTGGCGCAACGCTCGCCGTGACTGGACTGGAAGGCGCGGAAAATGTCTATGAACATGGGCTGGGGGTTCAACGGCTACCACAGCTGTCCGCGCATGAGCACTTGGGGGACGACCATACCGCGATGCCAGAGCAGGGAATGGAGACCGGTGATGCACATGAATCCGGTGAAGCTCATTCCCACGCAGATGCAGAGATCCCCTCCATGACCACACCAGAGGGCTCGATAGTAAACACCGATCATCCAGCCAGCCTCGCCGCTGCCAGCCTCCACGATGCCATTGTGAAAGGCGACGTCGAAACCTTGCAGTCACTTGTGGCGCCCGATGTGTTGATTTTCGAGTCGGGTGG
>DATDPS010000212.1:0-34953 GCA_035292625.1 Lysobacterales bacterium
AAGGAAGGCGCCGGGGAGCAGTTCTGGGGCATTGCGCCGGATGCCGATGCGGTGCTGTACCTGATCCGGGACTGGCTGGAACGCAACGAGCGGCAGGATTCGCCCGTTTTCATCATGGGCGAAAGCTACGGCGGAACGCGGGCCGTGGCCGTGGCGGCGCAGGCCAAAGAGGGAACTGAAGAGGTCGACATCGACGGTTTGCTGCTGCTCTCGCCGGCGCTGGACTTTTCCGCCAGCGCGCAGGTGATCGGCAACAACCTGCCCTACATGGCGCTGTTGCCCAGCATGGCCGCAACCGCTGTTTATCACGGCGTCGTAGATCGCATCGGCCGCAGCCATCTGCAGATTTTCAACGAGGCCGCCCAGTATGCCCAGTCCGATTACGCGGCTGCGTTGTACCGGGGCAATTCCATAGACCCAGCCACGAAGGCCGCCGTGGCCAGGCGGCTGTCTGAACTGACCGGGCTACCCGAAGACTTCATCCTGGAAAGCAACCTGCGCATCGATCGCGCCGAGTTTGGTGACCGCCTGCTGGCGGCCGACGGCATGCGCGTGGGTACACTGGATGCCCGTGCCAAGGGGCCGATCGCCGATTACAAGGACCAGCGCCCGCCGGGGAATGACCCTTCAATGTCGGGCAACCGTGGTGGCGGTCGCAGCACCGGTGAACTGCTCGATGAATACTTCTCCGAGCGGCTGAACCTCGACATCGACCATCCCTACCGCACCCTGAACCTGGATCTCAATTCCAGGTGGGACTATGGGCAGAAGGGCCCGCTGAAGACCTACTTCTCGGTGGCTCCGCAGTTGCAGGAAGCCATGCACAAGGATCCCAAGCTGCGCGTTTGGGTCGGCGGCGGCGTGTTCGACCTCGGCACGCCGATCATGGCGGCGCGCTATACATTGAACCAGATTGACGCCAAGCCTCAGCGATTCGTGTTCGCCGCTTACGCAGGCGGGCATACCGTGTTCGAGCACGAAGAAAGCCGCATTGCACTGTGTGGTGACATTCGCGCATTCATTCGCGACACGCTGGCCTATTCAACCTTCGGCGGGGCTGAATAGATGTCGCCCGCGAGCAAAGGGCAAGCGCGGGAATCGCAACAGTCTGCGCTGAAACAGGGTGTTTCCCTATGGGGCATCGTCGCCCTGGGTGCGGGGACCGCAATCGGCGTGGCGATTTTTTCCATCGTCGCGCCGGGAGCCGCGTTGGCTGGCCCGGCGATGCTGCTGTCGATGCTGATCGCAGTGGTGCCGATGATCCTGTTTGCGGTTACTTATGCATTCATGGGCTCGGCCGCGCCGACATCGGGCGCGTCTTACGAATGGTCGCGCCGCTTCATCCACCCGTTCGTCGGTTTCATCATCGGCTGGCTGCGGATCGCCGGCAGCACCTCGGCGCTGGTGCTGTATGCCTTCGTGCTGGTGCAATACTGGTCGATGATCGTCGACCTGCCGCCCAAGCCTTCCATGCTGGCCATCCTGGCCGTGTTTTACCTGATGAACACTATCGGCGTGTCGGTGGTGGCGCGCGGCCAGGCGGTGATGGTATTCGTGCTGCTGGTCACCTGTACCGTGCTGGTAGTGTCGGCCTTCGCTGTGGGCGACGCCGGTAACTTCACGCCCATGCTTACGCACGGCTGGAATGGCGTGTTCGCCGCCGTGGCGCTGATGGTCTCGCTGTTTCTCGGTATCGAGGCCGCGACCGAGGTCGGCGAGGAGGTGAAAGATGCACGGCGCACGATACCGCTCGGCATTGCGCTGTCGATTGTGCTCACGGCTTCAATCTATTTTGCTGTCGCCGCAGCGGCGATCGCCGTACTCGGGGCCGGTCCATTGGGCGCAAGCGAGGCACCGCTGCTGGACATGGCAAAAGCCACGCTCGGTTCGTACGGTCAGCCGCTGATACTGATCAGCGCAACGGTGGCCATCGGTACCTCGCTTAACGCGATATCGCTCATCTTCTCCCGCTCCCTGTTCGCGATGGGGCGCAGCGGTGTATTGCCAGCTATGCTGGCGCGGGTTCACCCGCGCTGGGGAACACCCTGGGTCGCCACAACTGTCGTGTTCGCGTTGTGCACGCTGGGCCTGCTGATGCCTTTAAACCTCGTGTTCCTGTTCCTGGCGGTCAACATCCCGACTTTACTCAAGTATGGCGCGACCAGTTTCGCCGCGACGCGGGTTGTCAGGCATCACCGCGACATCTACGACGCGGCTCCGTTCAAACTGAAGCCGGAGGCCATGCAGGCCTGGGCCTGGACGGGCGTCTTTTGCGCGCTGGGCGTGATCGCGCTGGGCCTGAGCGCGGATTGGCGTCCCTACGCGGTTCTTGGCGGCTGGTTCGTGCTGGGGCTGGTGTACTATGCGGCGCGCAACCGGCGCCAGCCACCACCAGCCCTTCGCGATCCCTCTTCCACACTCTCTGTTACAGGCCACCAGCGCGAGGATCGAACATGAAGCCACTTGTATTCGCCGCATTGATAAGCGCCCGAAGCGCTGCCGTTGTGCTGACGCTGGTCATGGCAGCGCCGCTGTGGGCACAGCCCTCGGCCGCTGCGGCCGGGGACGATCAGTCCCGGCCGGCGCGCCGCTTTGAAACCAGCGGGCAAGCGAGGATCGGCGGCGAGCAAGTGCGCTACCGCGCCCTGGTCGAGGAAACCTTCGTGACCGATGACGCGGGGCAGCGAACCGCCAGCCTGGTGTCCACCAGTTACCTCCGGGAGGACTTTGGCGATACGGTGCGCCCGGTAGTCTTCGTCTTCAATGGCGGTCCAGGCTCGGCCGGCTTGTGGTTGCAGATGGGCCTGGTGGGGCCGCGACGGGTGGACTTCGATGATGACGTCCTTCCTCCTACGGCGCCGCCGTTCCGCCTGGCCGACAATGCCGAGAGCATCCTTGACGTGGCCGACGTGGTGATTTTCGACCCGCCGGGAACCGGTTACAGCCGCGTACTGGCGGCGGGCAAGCCGGAAGTTTTTTTTGGCACCGCCCAGGACGCGAAGATGACCGTGAACTTCGTCCGCGACTGGGTGCAGCGTCATGGGCGCTGGAATTCCCCGCGTTTCCTGTTGGGCGAGAGCTACGGCACGATCCGCGCCGCCGTGGTGGCCAAGCTCGCGGCCGGCGGGCCTTTCGGCACCGGCAGCATGGACGCGCTCACGCTGAACGGCGTGATTCTGCTGGGCCAGGCCATGGCCAGCGGCGGCGGTGAAGCCTCGTTTGCCACCGACCTGCCGTCGTTTGCCGCGGCCGCGTGGTACCACGGCAAGGTCGAACGCACTGGTCGAACGCTGGAACAGCACGTGGCCGAGGCCAGAGAATTCGCTGACGGCGAGTATATCCAGGCTTTGTTTGCCGGGTCGCGCCTTGACACTGACAGAAAACAGCGGCTGGCCGATCAGATTGCTTCCCTCACCGGCCTGTCCGCTTCACTGGTGCTGGACAAGGACCTGCGCATATCATCCGACACGTTTGCGAAGAGCCTGCTGCATGACACGGGCCAGCAAGTGGGCCTGTACGACGCGCGCTTCGTGCTGCCGCTGGCAGCCAGCGGCAACGACCCGGTGGCCGATGATCCGGCGATGGGGCAATACGTGCCAGCCTTCGTCGCCGCACTGAACATGCATTTACGCAACGAGGTCGGAGTGGACATCGACGCGCCCTACCTGGCCATCGAGTTCCACAAGGTCAACGGCCCCTGGGATTACGGCTCGGGCCCGGGCGTGCATGTTCCGCTCAACCACTCCGAGGACCTGGCAATCGCGATGCGCCGAAATCCGGCCCTGGAGCTGTTTGTCGGCACCGGCTACTACGACCTCGTCACCACGGTTGGCGCGGCCGAGTACACCATCGCCCATGCGGTTTTCCCGCCCGACCGCGTGACGATGCGGAACTACGAATCCGGCCACATGCCCTACCTCGGCGCCGGCAGCCGTGAACGCCTGGCCAGCGACCTGCGGCAATTCATCGTGGAAGCATCCCGGCCGTGAACAAGCCCGATGGATCCGTAACGCTTGTCATTGGCGGGCTGGCAGCCGCACTGCTGCTCGCCGTCGTGGCTGAGGCCGCTGCCGCAGGTGCAGGCGCAGCCCGGTTCGGGGAGCCGGTTGTCCAAACTGAGCATCAGATTCACATCGGGGGTAAGGCCCTGGACTACACGGCCGAAACCGGCCGAGTTGCGATCCGCCACGTTGAAACGGGCGAGCCGCACGGCCACATGTTTTACATCGCCTACCGGGTCGCTCCTTCCACAGGGCCGCGTCCACTCACGTTCGTCTGGAACGGCGGGCCCGGTTCCAACTCGGCCCTGCTGCATTTCGAGGCAGCGGGTCCAAAACGTCTGGAGCAGGACCAACTGGTGGACAACGAGGATACCTGGCTGACCGCTACAGACCTTGTCTTCGTCGATCCGATCGGCACCGGCTTCAGCCGGCCGGCAAAGCCGGAGTACGCCGGGGAGTTTTACGGCACGGTGGGCGACGTGGCGTCAGTGACCGAGTTCGTCCGCGCCTGGCGCCTGCTGCATGAGGCCGAAGATGCGCCGGTGCTGCTGGCCGGTGAGAGCTGGGGCGCCGGCCGCGCCGGCAGCGTGGGCTTTGCGCTCATCGAGCGGGGCGTTCCAGTGCAGGCGCTCGTGCTGATCTCAGGCGGCACGGGCCTGAATCGCGAAGTCCTGTCGCCGGCGCTGGGTTCGGCCCTGCGGGCAGTCGATCGGTCCGCCACCGCTTTCCATCACGGCCGGCTGCAAGGCGAACCGGGAGCCTCCGAGGCAGCGATCAGGGCGCAGGCAGAGGCCTGGGCGCGAGATGTTTATGCACCGGCGTTGGGGCGGATCGCTGCACTGACCTCTGACGAGCGCGATGCCGTCGCCGCTGGCCTCACGCGGTATACCGGCATGCCGCCGGAACTGGTCGACCGCGACACCCTCGTGATCGCCCCGCGGCCATACCGCGAAGGCCTGCTGCACGCGTCGGGGAAAGTCCTGGACATATTCGACATGCGGCTGGTGCGAGGAGATGAGTCCGCCCCTCGGACCGAGGAAGAACGCACGCAACGGAAACTCATCACCAGCTACCTGCGCGATGACCTTGGCTATCGGACCGACTTGCCCTACCTGGACATCGAGCCGGTGGAGCAGGGCTATGCGCCCGGCGGAGCCTACCCGGAGTCGGTCAATGCCCGCTGGGACTACGCCACCGCCGAGGTGACGCCGGAAGAACGGGAAGCGGCATTCGAGGCGGCGGTGAAACACGGCGGCGGGCCACCGCAACTCGGCCCGCCGTTACCTTCTGCCGCCGAAGCGGTTGAACGCAATCCGGAACTGAAAGTGCTGGTCGCGGCGGGACGCTTCGACTCACTGAACAGCTGCGCCGCCAACGAGGAGCTGGCGCGACAGCTTGAAGGTAAGCTCAAAGGGGCTTACAAGTTCGCATGCTACGAGGGCGGACACATGATGTACCGCGACGTCAGGGCGCGAGCAGAACTGGGCCGCGACGTGCGGAACCTGGCCGATTAAAGCACCAGCACATTCGCCAGCCACAGGAACATGCCCATGCTGACCACGTCGGTGGCGGTAGTCAGGAATATGCTTGAGGCCATGGCCGGATCGGCGCCAAAGCGCTTCAAGCTCAGCGGAATCAGCACGCCGGTAACCCCGCTCACCAGGCACGCACCGGTCATGGCCAGAAACACCACCATGCCCAGCACCCACGGTTGCTCTGCCTCGGCGTGCATGGCGTACAGGACCATGGCAATCCCGGCAACCACGCCAACCGCGGCGCCGTTGGCGAGGCCCAGCAGGGTTTCCTTGATAACCACGTGGCGCGTCACGCCCGGCTTGAATTCGTTCAGCGTGATGCCACGGATGGTCACCGCCAGGGCCTGACATCCGGTGTTGCCGGATTGCCCTGCCAGCACCGGCAGAAAAGCGGCCAGCACCACCAGCTGGGCAATGGTGTCTTCGAACAGGCTGACGACAAACGCTGCAACGAACGCAGTGACGAGGTTGATCTGCAGCCAGGGATGGCGCATGAGCAGCGCGGGAATCCAGCTGGTGGCGGCATGTTCCTCCTTGTCGACACCGACCATGCTGCCGTATTGCGCGCTGATCTCGAAGTGCTGGTGCTCGAACAACATGAAGCCCTGCACGACGCCAAGCAGATGTCTTTCGGCATCGCACACCGGGTATAACGGGTAGTGGCGGTAGACCACTTCCTTCATCGCTTCGCCGACATCCTCTTCGGGCCGCAGGGAAAACGGCTCGAGCAACATTACGTCCTGCAGCTTGTCCTGCGGTTCGGCCAGCAGCAGATCACGCATGGCAACCACGCCCATCAAATGTCCCTGTTGATCGATGATGTAGCCATAGGTGATCAGCGTATCGTGCGTCCATTCGCGGATCATTTCGACTGCACGATCGACCGTTATCTCCGGCGCAAACACGGACACGGCCGGTTCCATCAACCTTCCAACACTGTCCTCGGGGTATTGCTGGGCATCCGCCCAGGGATCGCCGAGGTGATCTCCGGCAAACTTGACGATGGATTCGCGCCGGTCGTTGGGGAAGCGCAGCAGGATGCGGTAGGCCTGGGCCTGGTGCAGGTGCTTCAGCACTTCACCGACTATTTCATCGGATTCCGGCAGCAACACCTGCGCGGCATCAAGCGGGGCCCGCCGCTGGGCCTCCATGACGAGGTGCTGTAAGCGGCTGCTGGCTTCGCCCTGTACCGGGCTGACACTCTGGTTTGACGACGACATCCTGGCGATTCTCCTGGCCGTTGGCGTCACCCTGAAGAGCTCATTGTGACGGCTGATCTGGCGGGCTTATTGTAGCCCGCGACAAGGGGGTCAGAGTCAAGTGCCAGAGTAAAATTTGGGGGTACTCTGGTACTTACGTGAGCACGGGGTTGGCTATTTACTCTGGCACTTGACTCTGACCCCTTAGTTGACCAGCGGTGGGGACAAGCACTATTTTTGCTGTTTACTCGAGAACTTGATCGAAATCAATCAATAGTCGCGAACTCCACGGAACCGGGATTCCAATATGCTATACATTCCCGATGCGACATCTATTTGCTGGTTCTTTCGGTGTGAGGATGCTCCGGGCTGATGGCTGACAAGGTCAGGACAGCGGCGCAAGTCGTGGGGAGCATCCCGGACGGTTCGCACATAGCGCTCGGGGGATTCGCGATCGCCAGGAACGTCAACACCGTGGTCCATGAGTTGATCCGCCAGCGCAAGAAGGACCTCACGCTGTCCCAGTGTGTGATGGGCATGGATACAGACCTGCTGGTCGGTGCGGGCCTGGTCAGCCGGCTTATCGTGGGCGGCGGTTCGCTGGACCGCTTCGGCCTGGTCAACTGCGTCAACCGCGCGCGGGAATCCGGCGGGGTCATCGCGATCGATGCCACCAGCCTGTCCATCAGTTTCGCCTATCTGGCCGGCGCCCTGGGGATTTCCTTCATTCCGATCAAGTCGATGATAGGGTCGGAGATTCTTGCACGACTCGAGGCGGGGGAGGCTGCCGAGCGCTTTCAGCGGATGGATTGCCCCTTTACCGGGGAGCCCTATCTGCTGTTGCGGGCGATCCAGCCAGATGTGGCCCTGGTTCACGTGCAACGGGCTGACAGGGAGGGCAACTGCCAGATCGATGGGCCCCGGTGGGAGAACGAAGAACAGGCCAAGGCAGCCCACCGCGTCGTCGTGATCGCCGAGGAATTGGTGGCAACGGATGTGATCAGGCAACGTCCCGAACGCACGATCATCCCGGGGCACCGGGTCGAGGCGGTCATCCACCAGCCGTTCGGCGCACATCCCACCGCGGTGTACGGCTGCTACGACTACGACGCCGCTCACCTGACGGAATATGTTCGGCATACCAAGCGGAGCGGCGGTATTGAGGAATACCTTGAGCGATACATTCTGAACTCGAGCGATTACGACGATTACCTGCACAAGTCCGGCGGGCTCAAACACCTGGACACCTTGAAGGCGAGGCCCGGTCTTGGCTACTGAGCACGGTTCGTCAAGCAGGGCAGCGCAGTCCGTGGGCGGGATACGCGCGACTGAAATCATGGCGGCCGCCGGCGCGAGGGAACTGCATGATGGTGAGGTGGTCGTCGTCGGCCTGGGCCTGCCCTGGGTCGCTTGCGCGCTGGCCAGGCGGACCCACGCCCCGTCGCTGACTTCCATCATGGAAATCGGGGTGATCAACGGTAACCCGGTGGACACCCCGGTGGGTCTGGCTGATTCCCGGATCTTCCACCAGAGCACCTGCTGGAGCAGTTTTCTCGATACGCTGGGGATGAATCTGCATCGCGGACTGGTCGACGTGGGTTTCCTGGGAGCGCTGGAAGTCGACAGGTACGGCAACATCAACACCACGCTGCTGAAGGGTGAAGAAGGCCAGGTCACATACGTCAACGGCAGCGCCGGCGGCAACGACGTCGCATCCCTGGCCAGGCGTGTGATGATCATCATGCGGCACCAGAAGCGCAAGCTGCCGCGAGTGCTGGCGCACCTGACCAGCCCCGGGTTCGTGGACGGCAGGGATCGCGCGGAGACCGGCCTGCGTGGCGACGGTCCGCACCGGATCATCACTGACATGGCCATCCTGGGATTCGATCCAGACACCCACCTTGCCAAACTGCTCTCGGCGCACCCGGGGGTTTCGGTCGAAAGCATTATCGAGAACACCGGTTTTCCGCTGCTGCTGCCGGATCAGGTAGCAACCACCCCATTGCCGGACGAAGAACAACTGCGCATCCTCCGCCGGGAAATCGACCCCGGCGGGGCTTATCTGAATGAACGGTTTGCCTGATACGGGACACCATCGTGAAATATGACATCGAGCTGAACTCTGCCGCCCACTACCCTGTTCAGGGCATTCTCGACCTTGCGCCGCAGATCGAAGCGGCCGGTTTCACTGCGTTCTGGAAGGGGGAGTCCAACAGCACTGATCCGCTGGTGCTGCTGGCAGGGGTCGCCGCTCGCACCAGGACGCTCAAGGTCGGCACCGCCATTTACCACATCTATGGCCGCAGCCCGGTCACCATGGGCATTCAGTGCGCCACGCTCCAGGACCAGTCAGGAGGGCGGCTGTTGCTGGGCCTGGGGGTGGCCAACAAGACCATCGCCGCCTGGCACGGCGGGACCTATGACCGGCCTCTGCAGCGGATCCGCGAGTACGTCGACATCGTACGCATGACCGCGGCCGGCGAGCGCGTCGAGTACGCGGGTGAAATCTACACCACCGGCACCCGGTTTTCCCTCTCCTGGAAACCCAGCCACCCCAAATTCCCGATCTACCTGGCGGGCCTCGGCCCCATGATGACGCGACTCGTGGGCCGCATTTCCGACGGCGTGTTCATCAACATGGCGATCCCGGACACCATCCGGGAGATCGCCCGGCGCGTGCACGCCGGCGCCGCAGAGGAAGGCCGCAACCCGGATGAGCTGGCGATCATCGCCAAGGTGCGCGTTTCCCTGAATAAGGACCGGAAAGTGGCGCGTTCCAAGCTGAAACAGGTTCTGACCTTTTACAACATCGCCGACCACTACAAGGACATGCTCATCGCGTCCGGCTTCGAGCCTGAAGTCATGGCGGTGCAGGAAGCGTTCAAGGCGGGCGGCTTCAAGGCTGCGCAGGCCCAGATCACCGACGCCTACATGGACAAGCTGCCAGTGATCGCCGCGACTTCGGTTGAGGAAATCAAGGAACGACTGGTGCCCTTCCAGGAAGCCGGTGCGACCCGTCTGGTCATCCCCTACGTGCCGGTCACCGAGCCGGTCATCGAGGACGCGCGCCAGTTCATCCAGGCTTGGGCCTAACTGAGGAGACAGGTACATGTGTGATTTTGCTGACGGCGATGCCGCTGAACAACTACTGGTCGGGAGGGTACTCACGGTAAAACGGGTGAGGGAACTGAACGCCAAGGATTACTTCTACCAGATGCTCAAGGACAACCCGGAAATCCTGAAGATCTATCCGGGCATCGAGAATGAGCTGCTGGTGGGGGCGATCGATTCGCATATCCACGCCTACCCCGACTTCGTGCACCGCTCGCAGGACATGATACAGGTCGCGATCGACGCCTCGAAGGCAGGCATGCGTGCGCTGGCGTTCAAGGACCACTGGAACATCAGCGCCAATGCCGCCTACCTCGTGCAGCGCCACATCGACGGCATGATCGAACGCGGCGAGTTGACGCACCGGGTCGAGGTTTACGGCGGCACGGGCACCTGTTTTGGCATGAACCCACAGGCCGTGCGCGTGGCCCTGCAATACCCGAACATGAAGATGATCTGGTTCCCGACCTTCACTTCCTATGGCTTCTGGCGCGGCGTCGGCAAACCTGAAAAGGGCGAGGTCCGCCTGGTGGGGGAAAACGGCGAAGTGCTGCCCGAAGTGCGCGAAATCATGCAAATGGCGGCGGACAAGAAGGTGGGCATCGGCTTCGGCCACACCGACTTCGAGGAACTGCTGCCCTTGGCCAGGCTGGCGAAGGAACTGGGCGTGCGCGCAACGCTCGACCACCCGCTGCTGGAACTCAACAAGCTGTTGCTGGATGAAATGAAGGAAATTGCGGACCTCGGCGTCTACGTGGGCACTTATTGCCAGCCGATGATTCCCAGCCTGTACCAGCCGGTGGCCGATCCGATGGAAACCGTGGCGGCCATCAAGGCCATCGGCCCGGAGCGCTGCATCATCGGCAGTGACTTCGGCCAGGTGCTGCACATGGACAGCATCGACGGCATGCGGGTGTTCCTGCGTGCCCTGCTGGCCTTCGGCATCACCAGGGAGCAGATCAGGACCATGCTGTGCGATAACCCGGCGAAGCTGATGTGGCTGGATAACTGAGGTGGGGGAAGAGCAGCTGGCCATTCGTGACGCCATCCGGAAGCTGTGCGCGGAATTTCCGGACGCATACTGGCGCGACCTTGACGGGCGCGGTGCCTACCCCCAGGCCTTTGTCGACAATCTGACTGCCAGCGGTTACCTGGCGGCACTGATCCCCGAACAGTACGGCGGTTCCGGCCTGGGTATCACGGAAGGCAGTATCATCCTGGAGGAGATCAACCGCTCGGGCGGCAATTCGGCCGCGTGCCACGCCCAGATGTACACGATGGGCGCGTTGCTGCGCCATGGATCCGCGGAACAGAAGCGCAGTTACCTGCCGCGCATTGCCAGTGGCGAACTGCGCCTGCAGGCCTTTGGTGTTACCGAGCCCAATGCCGGTTCAGAGACGACGCGCATTGCTACCAGCGCGCAGAGGCGCGGGGATCGGTACATCGTCAACGGCCAGAAGATATTCATTTCCCGGGTCGAGCACTCCGACCTGATGCTGCTGCTCACCCGCACCACGCCTTACGACGATCTGGAGGACAAGACCCAGGGGCTGTCATTGTTCCTGCTCGACATGCGGGACGTGCGGGGTAAGCTGGAGGTCAGGCCGCTCGACATGATGATCAACCATCACACCTGCGCGCTGTTCTTCGACGACGTGGAAATACCGGCAGAAAACCTGATTGGCAAGGAAGGCATGGGTTTCCGCTACATCATCGACGGCTGGAATGCGGAAAGGATCCTGGTGGCGGCCGAGGCGATCGGCGATGGCCGCTGGTTCACCGACCGGAGCACCCGCTATGCCAGCGAGCGCGTGGTCTTCGGCGCGCCGATCGGTGCCAACCAGGGCGTGCAGTTCCCGATAGCGAAAGCCTATGCACGGATTGAAGCTGCCGACCTGATGCGCTTCCGCGCAGCGGCCCGGTTCGACCGGAACGAGAAATGCGGCGCCGAGGCAAACATGGCCAAGTACCTGGCCTCCGAAGCTTCCTGGGAGGCGGCCAATGCCTGCGTGATGGCCCATGGCGGCTATGCTTTTGCCAGGGACTTCGACGTCGAGAGGAAATTCAGGGAAACGCTGCTGCTGTCGGTCGCGCCGATCAGCAACAACATGGTCCTGGCTTTCCTGGGGCAAAAGGTGCTGGGGATGCCGAGGTCGTACTGATGAAGCCTTTTTTGCATCAGGAGGAGAAGGGTTTGGACGATACCTTGAGACTGCTCCGCTCGTGGATGTTTGTACCGGGACACCGCCAGAGGATGATCGACAAGGGGCTGGCATCGCGTGCCGATGCGGTCATGCTGGACATCGAGGACGGCGTTGCCGAATCGGAGAAGGACACGGCGCGCCGGACCATAGCCGAATCGCTCGATCGGGTCGCCGAGGCACTGAACGGCCCGGAGCCGCCATGCACGCCAGCGCGTTACGTCCGCATCAACAGCGTGGGGCACGCGCGCATGCACGCGGATCTCGAGGCGGTGATCAGGCCTGGCCTCGAGGGCCTGGTGATCCCCAAGATCGAAACCCTGGACCAGGTCAGGGTGGTCCAGGAGATACTCGATGAGCGCGAGAGCGGCGCCGGAATGGCGGCGGGCGCCACGCGCCTGCTGGTCGCCATCGAAAGTCCGCTGGGATTGCTCAATGCGCACGCGATTGCCGGCAGTTCGCCGCGCATCATCGGCCTGATTTTCGGGGCCGAGGACTACGGCAAGGAAATCGGCCTGCCATTCCAGCGCGAAAAGGAAGCGCGCGACCTGCTCTACGCCCGTTCGGCGATGGTGGTGGCTGCTGCCGCGGCCCACGTGCAATGCGTGGACGGAGTCTGGCCCGACTTCAAGGACATCGAGGGCTTGGGCGCCTTCACGCTGCAGGCCCGCCGCCTGGGCTTCACCGGCATGTCGTTGATCCACCCCGGCCAGATCGATACGATCAACGCGGCATTCACGCCGACTGCAGCGGAAGTGGATTACTGTCGGCAGGTGGTCGAGGCTTTCAAGGCGGCGACCGCGCGCGGCGACGGGTCGATCGCGTTCGGCGGGCAACTGATCGATCCGCCTATCGTGGAGCGGGCCGTGCGCACGCTCGAACTGGCAGAGTCGCTGAAAACCCGGTATCCACTCTCCGCGGGAGAAGGATCATGAGCATTCAAACAGGATGGGAAGGACGGTACTTCGAGGACTTCAAGGTGGGCGATGTCTACCGCTGCCGTCTGGGACGCACGGTCACGGAAACAGACAACATCTGGTTCACCCTGCTCACCAACAATACCAACCAGATCCACTTCAACAACGAGTACGGCAAGCAGACCGAATTCGGCAGGTGCCTCATCAACAGCGCGCTGACCCTCGCCATCGTGGCGGGTCTGGGCGTGGCGGATGTGAGCGAGAACGGTTTCGCCCTGGGCTGGGATGAAATAAAGCTGCCTAACCCCGTGTTCGCCGGCGATACACTGTACTCGGAATCGGAGATACTGGAAAAACGCGAATCCAGATCGAAACCGCAGTGGGGCATCGTCAAGGTGCGCACCCGCGGCATCCAGCAGGAAGGCAAGGTGGTGATCGACTATACCCGCAGTGTCATGGTCTGGAAAAAAGCCCATGCGCCCGCAAAGAACCTCTTTCCAAACATCATCTCCAATGGCTGACAATGCCCCAGGCCCGGCCCAGGCCCTGTCCGGCATCCGTGTCCTGGCATTTGAAGTTTCGGTCTCCGCCCCGCATTGCAGCCGCATACTCGGCGAGATGGGGGCGGAAGTCATCAAGATCGAAAAACCGGGCGAAGGCGACCTGACCCGTCATTGGGATAGCGCGGTGCGTGGGCTGGCTAGCCCGCTGGTTTGGCTCAATGGCAACAAACGCAGCTTCGCCATCGACGCCAAGCGCACGGCGGGCCGGGAAGCTATCCGCAAACTGGCCGGGCAAGTCGATGTCTTCATTGAGAATTTCGCACCGGGGGTGGCTGAACGGCTTGGCCTGGGAGCGACAGAGCTATGCCGGTTGAATCCACGCCTGGTGTACTGCTCGCTGTCCGGATACGGGCAGGACGGTCCCTATCGGGACATGAAGGCCTATGACCTGATGATCCAGGGCGAGGCGGGCATGCTGGCGACCACCGGTTACCCGGACCAGCCGGCCAAAGTGGGTATCCCGATCGCCGATTTGGCGACTTCGATGTACGCCGCGCTCGGCTGTGTGCTGGCCCTGTTCCAGCGAGGATCCACCGGGCGCGGGCAGGTGATCGATATCTCGATGTTCGAGTCGCTGGTTTCCTGGCTGGGCTATTTCCCCCATTTCTACTGGCACCGGGGCGAGGAACCGGTGCGCGTCGGCATGCGGCATCATTTCATTACGCCCTACGGCCCTTACCTGGCGGCTGACCATGTCTATGTGAACCTCGCGGTCGCGACTGCCAAGGACTGGGAGGTCTTCTGCCGCGAGGTGCTGCGGCGTCCCGACCTGCTGGAAGATCCGCGCTTTCACGGGATCGAAAGCAGGCGCGCGAACCGGGGCGTCCTGGAGCGAACCGTTGAAGAACTGTTCCTGGAGGAGGGACACGAGGAATGGTTGCGCAGGCTGAAGGCGGCAAGGCTGCCTCACGGGCTGGTGCGCGGAATCGGCGAAGTCCTGGCCCATCCGCAGCTCATCGCCCGCCGCCTGATCCGCGAAGTCGATTCCCCGGTCGGCAAAGTCCCGGTCATCGGCAGCCCTTTGCACCTGAGCGACAGCCCTGCAAGGGACGGGCCCATTCCGGGGTTGGGCGAACACACCGATGAAATCCTGCGGGAGTTGGGGTATGAGGCCTTGCAAATCGATCAATTGCGGGCAGACGGTGTCATCGGGTAAAAATGGCGTCACCGGGGCGGGAAGATGGTAATGCACGCACCGTGTGATTCGAATTAGTTGCAGTGTGATTCAAATTTGTTTGCAAGTGAGAAAACTTCTTACCTGAGGCGTATGCTCTCAGTCGCTCAGCACGCTCCTGGAGATTCGGAATGAAGTGGGGTGTGGGGCTGCTGACCCGCCGAATTCAATTAAAACGATTATCCGGGCCAGGAGACAAACATGAACTTCCAAATACGTATTCACCACCCACTCCCGGTGGTTGCTGTTCTGGCTAGCATCCTTGCCGCCACGCCGTTTCCTGGTTCTGTGTTTGCCCAGGAGCAGGATGACGAGCCCGATTATTCCGGACTCGAGGAGATTGTTGTTACGTCCCGCTTTCGCAAGGAAAGCATCCAGGAGACCCCAATTGCCATCACGGCACTCACAGCCGCGGATCTGCAGATCAGGGGATTCACCAATTCGTTCGAGCTTGGGTACGTAACGCCCAATACCTCCTTCAGGCCGGCCCAGGCCGCATTCGGCAACACCATGACCGCCTACATCCGCGGCATCGGCCAGTATGATTTCGACTTCGCCTTCGAGCCGGGTGTTGGCATCTACGTCGACGATGTCTACCAGCCCTTTCTGATGGGTTCCCAGATCGACCTGCTGGACCTGGAACGGGTTGAAGTCCTGCGCGGCCCGCAGGGTACGCTGTTCGGGCGCGGCGCCATCGGCGGTGCCATTCGCTACGTGAGTTCGGTGCCCGAAGGCGATAACACGGGTAAGGTTCAGGTGACCTACGGGGATTATGATCGCGTGGACCTGCGCGCCAACTACGATTTTACCCTGGTCCCCGACACCTTGTTCGCCCGCATATCCGGCGTTTCCAAGCAGCGCGACGGCTACCAGGACGTGTATGACTTCGCCTGTCTGTATCCGGAACTGTCCGGCAATCTGAACTCACAAAGCCCCAACCGGGCCAAAGGCTGCAAGGTCGGTACCCAGGGTGGGGAGGATGTGACCGGGTTGCGGGGCACGCTGCGCTGGATAGCCCAGGAGGACCTCGAGTTTACCTTTATCTACGAGTACATGGACGACAGTTCGGAGGCGCGGGCGGATACACTGACGGCGGTCGCTCCGGTGTTCCCTCTGTATACCCTCTTCTACCTCTTGCCGGTGATCGGTATCCCGTACGACGAGCGTTTCCTGCCGCCGAACCGCTTTGTGACCTACGCCACCTACGACGACCCGCGCAGCGGCTTGAAGTTCGAGCCAGAGACCGCGTTTGAAAAGTCAACTCTCTCGGGCATGGTGGACTGGGACGTCACGGACACGATAGAGGCGAAGCTCATTTATGCTCACACTGAACTGGATGGCAGGTTCGCGACCGACGCCGACGGCTCACCGCTCAATCTTCAGACCGTGGACGGCGTTCAAACCGTCGAGTCGGATACCATTGAGCTGCGGGTCAGTGGCCGGGCCTTTGACAGCCTGGACTGGACCACGGGCGGGTTCTACTACGACGGCCATGCGGTCAACGATCAGACCGTCAGTATTCCCTGGCTTTCGTTTCTGCTGGATCAATTCCTGCCAAATTCGATCGGGCCGTGCATAGTCTGCGGCACGCTCACCTTCCAGGAGGCCGCCGCACTGCTGGATTCCGACCCGGATACCTATACTTTCGTCAATGCCCATAATGTCCACGATGCCAGCAACAAATCGGCCTTCGTGCATTTCGTCTATGGCTTCAACGATCAGTGGTCCGTAAACTTTGGCGGCCGCTACTCGGAAGATGAGAAGGACGTCAACTTCGACAACACCCGTGTGCAGAATCCGAACGTCCAGGTGAAGGACGAACATTTCGACTGGAAGGTCGGGCTCGACTTCAAGGCTACGGACACCATCCTGCTCTACGGCTCCATTGCGACCGGATACCGTCCCGGCGCCTATAACTCGCGGCCGTTCCAGGCGACCCAGGTGGTCGCGGTGGGCCAGGAAGAGTCCATTGCCTACGAATTGGGCATGAAAGGCGATTTCTTCGACAACACCCTGCGCACCAATCTTGCCGTGTTCTACACCGATTACTCAACCCGTATCCTGCCGGTTGCCGGCACCGAGTGTCCGCTGCTGGACCTCGGCCCGCCGCCTGTCTACGCGACAGTGCCCCCGAACACACCGGGTGCGGTGCAGGACTCGCTGGGCAACTGGTGCTTCAACACCGTGTCCAGGACGTTCTACGCGAACGCCCCTGGCGAAATCACCGGTTTCGAGGCGGAGGTCGCCTGGGCGCCGGTGGAAGGCCTGTTGTTCTCCGGCCAGATCGGCATCTTGGGCTGGCAGTCGCCTGACATCGACAACTGCGATTTCAACCTCGATGGCACCCCCGATGCCGGCGCAAACTGCATCAGTGACCTGCCCTCGCAGGTGCCGGATCAGAACTGGAGCGTCAGCGGCAGCTACGATATCCCCTTGGGCGACTACGGTATGCTGACGCCCAGGGTGGATGTGTATGGCCAGTCCGAGATCTGTTTCGGTCCTGTCAGTAATTTTCCAGAACAAAACTGTGCCGACGGGTATGAAATCGTAAACGCCGCCTTGATCTGGACCAGCCGTGAGGATTACTGGACGGTCCAGCTCGGACTGACCAACCTGACCGACAAGAACTACTGGCTGAATGTCTTCCCGCTGGTGAACTTCGGCCAGCCCCATGCCGAGGCACAGCCGGGACGCCCACAGGAGTGGTATCTGACGTTCACCCGCAACTTCTTCTGAAACTTTCCTGATGGCGAACCAGGAGCGCACCCGAAGTTCGGGTGCGCTCTTTAACCGATCCGGCAACCTTTGATCCGGTCCTGTTCAGCGCTTGCCGGAAGCTTTTCCGCCCGGCACCCCGTAGGCCACACGTTTCTCATATTCGGGATCGTCCTCCGGCAGTGCGAGAGACGCCATGACTTCCGCGTGGATGTCTTCCAGCGTCTGCCGAAACTCGGGGTAGGGCAGGATATACAGAGCATCATTCTCAACGCCGTTGAGCACGTATCTGGCCAGGGTCTCGGGCTCCATTCCGACCTCTATAATCTTTTTCAGGCGCGCGAAAACTTCCGGGTCCGCCCGGTAATATCCGGTGTTTTCCAGGTGTTTTGGCCGGGTCAGTAACGACTCGTGAATATTGCTGTTCACCGCACCCGGGCACAGCAACGATACCTTGACGCGGGTGTCCTTCAGGTCCATCTGGAGACATTCGGTGAGGCCCCTCAAGGCCATCTTGGTGGTGCAGTAAATGCCGGTGCTGGCTAAGGAAACAAAAGCGGACATCGATGCCGTATTGATGATGTGGCAGTCGTCGCCGCGTGCCAGCATGCGCGGCAGGAAAGTCTGTATGCCGTTGATCACGCCCCAGAGGTTTACATCCAGCTGCCACTGCCAGTCCTCTAACGTCGCATTCTGGAGGGGGCCGAAAACGGACACGCCTGCCGTGTTGAACAGCAAAGATACCGCACCGAGTTTGGACTCCACGGCATCTGCGGCCCTGGCATAAGCCTGTCGGTCCGCGATATCGAGTTGAACCGGCATGACCTCGGCATCTACAGAGCCGAAGTACTCCATCGCCTCATCCAGGTGATCCTTGCGGACATCTGCAATCGCTATTTTGCAGCCTGCTTGCGCAAAAACTTTTGCCTGGCCCAGCCCGACGCCGGACCCTCCCCCGGTGATGAACGCAACCTTCCCCGAAACCTGTGTCATCGCGAATTGCCTCAGTGCGGATAGAAATTATAAGGCACACTTATCATGCAAATGCACATTCTCCGGACAGCACTGGGCATCCGGCACCACGCCTTCGCGGGCCTCATACCATTGGCGGGTACGGTTTACGACACCGACTGCACAGAGCATGACCGGCACTTCGATCAAAACACCCACGACGGTTGCCAGGGCCGCCCCCGATTGAAAACCGAACAGCACTATAGCGGTAGCCACTGCCAACTCGAAGAAGTTGGATGCGCCTATAAGCGCCGAAGGACCGGCGATGCAGTGCGGCGAGCGCACGGCGCGATTCAACAGGTAAGCCAATCCTGAATTGAAGAACACCTGAATCAGGATCGGCACCGCAATGAGCGCGATCACCAGCGGCTGGGCGATGATCTGTTCCCCCTGAAAGCCGAACAGCAGCACCAGTGTGGCCAGTAGAGACAGCAGTGAGACCGGCTGCAGCAGATTCAGCAACCGCTGCATGCGCAGGTATCCATGTTCACGGCCAAGCAGCCACTTGCGCCACAGACTGGCGACGATTAAAGGTGCGACGATATACAGCAGCACCGACAGGAACAGCGTCGACCAGGGGACGGTGATGGACGACAGTCCCAGCAACAATCCAACAACAGGTGCAAAAGCGAAGATCATGATCACGTCGTTGAGCGCGACCTGTGACAAGGTGAAGTGAGGCTCGCCCCTGGTGAGATGGCTCCAGACGAACACCATGGCGGTGCAGGGAGCGGCGGCCAGAATAATGAGTCCGGCAATATAGGAATCGATCTGATCGGCCGGGAGATACGGCCGAAACAGATAACCGATGAACAACCAGCCCAGCAGGGCCATGGAGAAAGGTTTGACGCCCCAGTTCACGAACAGCGTCACCGCCACGCCCCGCCAGTGCTGGCGCACACCTTTGATCTCCCTGAGTTCTATCTTGAGCAGCATCGGGATGATCATCAGCCAGATCAGTATCGCCACGGGCAGGTTGACGTGAGCCACCTCCAGGCGACCGACGGCGTGGAATAACGTGGGCAGAAGCTGGCCCAACGCGATACCGGCCAGGATGCAGAGGAACACCCATACCGTCAGATAGCGTTCGAACACATTCATCGATTGGCCAGTTGACTGTTTGTTTCTTGCTTCCGCGTTCACAGACATGCGAGTGTCCCCGGTTTGCAGATTGTGTCAGTTTATTGAAATATTATGACAATTGAGAGCGTGCTTTCCAACCGGGCCGGTCCCGGCCGGGTCGCGCTGCAACTCGATCCCCCGCTGCGCAGCCTGCATGATGAACCGCGCTGGCAGGCGCTGATGTCTGCATCCGGCGAACAGCCACATCCCGCGGAAACAGCAGATACAGGTTCCCGTCGCTCACAAGCCGTTAACAAGCACCGTTGTTTCGCTCACCCTGTCACCATCGTCGAGGAAGTGCATATAAAGACCCACAGGATTACTGCGCCCGCACACAAAACACATTTCGGAGTTGGGTTATTTATTCATGGGGCCAGTTTAGCCGCCCACGCGATACATTTCCCGCTCTGTGCTTTCGTCCCCTGTATTGGGTATCGCTGGCGCGGTCACGCGAATTTGCGTACGCTGGCCGCCAGGCGAGTCAAGCAGGAATGCCATGTCGTTTTTTCAGGAACTGAAACGCCGGAATGTCATTCGGGTAGCAATAGCTTACGCGGTGACGTCCTGGCTGATCGTGCAAGTTTCGGATGTCGTGATCGAAAACATCGGAGCGCCGCACTGGCTTTTTAAAGCCATTCTGTTGCTGCTGGGCATCGGCTTTCCGCTGGTCCTGATTTTTGCCTGGGCGTTTGAACTGACACCCGAAGGCATCAAGAAAGAAAAAGACGTCGATCGCACACAGTCCGTCACGCAAACCACCGGGCGCAAGCTGGATTTCACCATCATCGCCCTTCTCGCGCTGGGTCTCGCTTATTTTATTTGGGAGTCGCGGTTTTCGGAAATGGGGTCGGATACATTTTCTGCTACTGAACAAACGGAACTGGGACTGACGGACAAAGAAAATGTATCCGACCCCATTTCCGGAAAGTCCATCGCAGTACTGCCCTTCAGCACCCGCAGCAAGGTCGAGGATGACCAGTTTTTCTCCGACGGCATGCACGACGACCTGCTCACCCAACTGGCCAAGATCGGCGACTTGAAAGTGATTTCCCGCACCTCGGTGATGGAGTACCGCAACACCACCAAGAACCTGCGCCAGATCGGCGCCGAGCTGGGTGTTGCGGCGATTCTTGAAGGCGCCATCCAGCGATCGGGAAAGCAGGTGCGGATCAATGTGCAGTTGATCGATGCACAAACCGATGAACACCTGTGGGCGGAAAACTACGATCGCGAGCTGACCACCGAGAACCTGTTCGCCATGCAGACAGAAATTGCAAAATCCATAGCCAGCGCACTGCATGCCACCCTCAGCCCGGAAGAGAAACAACGTATCGAGCAAACCGCGCTGACCGAAAACCTCGAAGCGCTGCAGGCCTACCAGCGCGGCCGCTTGCTGGCCCAGGAAGGGCTGGACGAGGAGATTCTGACGCGAGCGGAGAAGGAAACGGCGCTGGCGCTGGAACTGGATCCCAATTTTGCCGCCGCCTGGGCTTTGCAAGCAAAGATCCAGATGCAGTTTCACTGGCAAGTGAAAAACAGCGATGAGCGCCTGGCGGCTGCGCTCAAGGCGATTGAAAAAGGTCGTGCCATCAGCCCCGATCTACCCGAACTCGATATCGCCGAAGGCTACTACCATTACTGGGGTTTTCTCGACTACGTCAGCGCCATCCATGTGCTGGAACCCTTGCTGAAGTCCTATCCCAATAACGTCGAGGTGCACAAAGTATTGGCTTACGTGTACCGCCGCCAGGGCCGCTTCGACGAAGCCCTGCAGCAACTGCACGCAGCATTCGAGCTGGAGCCTCGTGCGGTCGAATTAACCGAGGACCTTAGCTATACCTACCAGTTTTTGCGTAACTTCGAGCGGGCGCGCGAGTATATCAGCCTCGCCGAAGCCATCGACCCCACCAGCCAGCACTTTTATTTACAAGCCGGGCAGGTGCAATACGCCATCGACGGCGACCCAGCCGCCGCTGTGCTTTCCTGGGAGCACCTGAAAACCACCTTACGCTACGAGATATGGAAGGCAAATGCCGCCATGGGCAAGTTCGATCTGGCGCAGGATTTTGAGCTGTTCCGGGATGCGTTTGCGCTGGGTGACATCCAGCTGTTACCAGAGCTTATGCAGGGCCTGAGCCTGCGCCTGTCCGGAGATTCGGCGGCGGCTTCGCCCTACCTCGACCAGGCCATCGCGCAATATCGTGAGAAGTTGGTCGAAAACCCAAACGACTTTCATTACCTGAAACCGCTGTGCCTGGCCGAAGGCGCGCGCAGCGCGGCTGAGCAAGCCGCGCAAGTTTGCCAACAGGCGCTGGAGCACCTGCCCGATGACCAGTTCGACCGGAATTACCACCGTCAGGATATCGCCGGCGGCCTGGCCATGGCCGGGCTCAATACCCAGGCGCTGGGCCTGGTTGAAGACGTGCTTTCCGACCGGGGCGGCCCCAGCCGCGTCGAGCTGCAACTCGATCCGCTGCTGCGCAGCCTGCACGATGAACCGCGCTGGCAGGCGCTGGTGACGGAGCCGGCCGGGCGGTAAAAGTGGGTATATATTGGTATATACTTGCCTGATGATATTCATCGAAAAGGTTTGCCACTCATTGTCAAAACACGGCGTGCGTTATGCCATTGTTGGTGGCTACGCGGTTGCATTGCATGGCGCCGTGCGTGGCACCATGGATGTGGATATTGCCGTTAACTGGACGCTTGTTTCACTGCAAAATACCGAGCGGGCACTGCATGCGATCGGGCTGCGTTCCAGGATTCCAGTAACTGCGGCAGATGTGTTTCACTTCCGGGAGGAATACATCAATAAGCGCAACCTGGTGGCCTGGAATTTTTACAACCCGAAAGATTTGTCGGAATTGGTCGATGTCATCATCAATTTCGATTTAAGCGGGAAATCCCGCAAACGCATGACCACGGCGGCGGGACCGATCCAGGTGCTTGAAATCGAGAGCCTGATCGAAATGAAAAGGAAAAGTGGCCGCAAGCAGGACCTCGAAGACGTAAAGGCACTGGAGAAACTCAAGTGAAAGTAGTGCAACGTTTTACCAATGAGCATCTGGAACATGGTAAAAGCCTGACGCCCGACCAGGTACTGCATTTTTTGGATGATTTCCGGCGCTTGCACGGAAATCGCCCCTCGGTAAGCAAACTGATCAGCATGAAAGTGCCTGAAGACCTGCTTGACGCCTTTAAAACCCGGGCAAAAATAGCTGGCACTCCTTACCAAACCCAGATCAAAAAGTTGATGAAAGCCTGGGTTTGGAGTGAGGCTTGAATGACCAGAGGCTTGAAGGATCATTGACATCTCCGGGGGTTTCGCTCACCCTGTCACCACGTCTGCAGGTGTCCCGAAGACTGCTCAGTCCAGGGATTAAACGGGAAGTCGGTGAGTCTTAGTCCATGGCCATTCCGACACTGCCCCCGCAACGGTAAACGAAGACAAGGATCATCGCAGCCACTGTGCTTTGCATGGGAAGGCGATCCTTGAGAGGCGGTTCCACCACCGCCCTTCGTGAGTCCGGAGACCGGCCCGCAGTTTTTTCACAGCGACCTTCGCGGCGGGCGAATGCATGTGAGATTTGGCGGCCCCGTTTCTTCCGGCGGTTAACGACAAAACTCCCTGCTCCCTGCCTCCCGTGGCGGCGCCCAAGCCGCGTTCGGGTGAGAACGCAGGGACAAATCATATGATACTGACCAAGTTCGCCGCGCTGTTGCGCGCTCCCGGCATTTTTCTCCTTGCGCTGTGGGCCTGCAGCTTTCCCCTGCAGGCTGAGGAACCCCATGAGCTCGACGACCTGGTAGTCACGGCTGGCCTCGAGCCCATCTCCACCCGCGACGTGGCCAGCTCGGTGACCATCATCACGCGCGCGGAAATCGAGCGCAGCCAGGCAAAATACCTGAGCGAACTGTTACGCCACGTTCCCGGTTTCTCAGTCAGCCAGTCAGGCGGAACGGGCACGCAAACCCAGGTTCGGGTGCGCGGCGCCGAGGCTAATCAGTTGCTCGTTTTGATAGATGGCATACGCGCCAACGATCCCGCCTCGAACGACGAATTCCAGTTTGAATACGCGCTGACCGCCAACATCGAGCGCATCGAGATCATCCGCGGACCGCAGAGCGCCACCTGGGGCACCGACGCGCTGGCCGGGGTGATCAATATCATCCGGCGCAAGGATGTGCGCGGGTCTTACGCTTCCGCCACGGCGGAGTACGGCTCATTCGGCAGTCTCGACCTGGGCGTGGATGCGGGTACCAGCGGCGAGCGCTACCAGCTCACAGGCGGCCTTACCTGGCTGGACAGCAGCGGCAGCAATATTTCCCGCAGCGGAGATGAAGACGACGGCGCCGACAACTTCACCGCCGATGCCATGCTGGAAATCACCGCCGGCGATGCGGTTCAAGTGAGCGTATCCGGCCAGGTGGTCGACGCGAGCTCGGACTTCGATGAAGTGGATTTCCTCGAAACTGGCCTGCCGGTCGATGCCGACCGGGTCACCGAAATCAGCCGCGCCTACGTGCGCAGCGACATCCGTTACAACCCGGCCGGCAGCCGCTGGAGCGGCAATGCCTCCCTTAACTGGCTGGATACAGACAACGAAAATTTCCATGACGGCATGCGGAACAGCTCGACCGGCGCCAGCTCACTGGAATTTCGCCTGCGCGCAAGCGTCCTGCCGGGCGGCGGTGAAAACCGCAACCACCGCCTGACCTTTGCCCTGGACCGGGACGAGGTGGACTTCAGGCAACGCGGCATCGCCACGCCGTTCGGTGATCCCAATCAAAACCAGTCCACCAGTGACAGCGGCTACGCGGCGGAATACGTTGGCCAGCCTTTCGGGAATTTCACCTGGACATTGAGTGGCCGCTGGGACGATTTCAGCGACTTCGATGATGTGTTCACCTGGCAGCTGGCCGCCTCGCAGCACCTGCTACAGGGCCTGAAAATTCGTGGCTCGGCCGGTACCGGTTCCAAGGCGCCCACCTTCACCGAACGCTTTGGCTACTACCCGGACTATTTCATCGGCAATGCCGAACTCATGCCTGAAACATCACGCGGCTGGGAGCTCGGGCTGGAAACGGATTTCAATCGTGACACCCTGCGGCTCGGCGCCGCCTGGTTTGACCAGACGCTCGAGGACGAAATCGACGGCTTTGTGTTTGATTTGGACACCTTTCTATTCACCGCCGCCAACCGCTCGGAGGACAGCCAGCGCCGGGGCATCGAGCTGGAGTTCGATGCGGATCTCAGCGACGCGTTTTCCCTGTTCCTCACCTACACCCATGTCGACGCCAGCGAAACGGATTCCAATGGCCGGGAGGTGGACGAAGTGCGGCGGCCGCGGCACATGGCCAGCCTGGTGGCCAATTACGCGTTTGCCAGTGACCGCGGCAACGTGAACCTGGATGTCAATTACAACGGCGCCCGGCTCGACAGCTTCTTCCCGCCACCATTTTTTGCACTCGAATACGTGGAACTGGACGACTTCGTCCTGGCCGGTCTGGCGGTCTCGTGGAAACTGACCGGCCAGCTTGAGCTGACCGGTCGCATCAGCAACCTGTTCAATGCGGACTACGAGGAAGTGCTCGGCTATGCCCGGCCAGGCCGGGGCTTGTTTATCGGTTTACGCGGCTCACTGCAGCAGTGATACCATGCTGCGTGCAGGGAGAAAATTCCCGGGCCGCGAGAAGCGATCAAGCCCGGAATACCTGAATACAAGGAAATGCATAGAAAGCCTTCGAAATGGTTGTATCGACAGTCCTGTGGTGCGTAGCCGTTCTGCTGGGAACAGCGGTCCTGGCGGTCGTCCGAAGCCGCAAAGCCAAATTCGGCCAGGTCGTGTACAGCGCCTGCCTGGCCGCTTCGGTGGCCGCGATCGTCGCAGCTTCAGGTTCTCTGGCGGGGGTGAGCGGGCCTGAAGCGCCTCTCACTTTGCCTCTCGGCCTGCCGTGGATGGGGGCGAATTTCCATGTGGATGCCCTGGCCGCCTTCTTTCTGGTGGTCGTCAATCTGGGCGGCGCAGCGGCTAGCCTGTATGGTCTTGGCTACGGCAGGCACGAGTCCGCACCGCACCGGGTGCTGCCTTTCTTTGCGGCGTTCCTGGCCGGCATGAACCTGGTGGTGCTGGCCGCGGATGCTTACACCTTCCTCTTGTCCTGGGAATTCATGTCGCTCACCTCCTGGGCGTTGGTCATGGCGCACCATCAACAACGCGAAAATGTGCAGGCCGCCTACGTCTACCTGGTGATGGCGAGTTTCGGCACCCTGGCGCTGCTGCTGGCGTTCGGGCTGCTCGCGGGGCCCGATGGACAGTACGGCTTCGCAGCGATGCGCGCGACCGTCCACGACCCGCATGGCGCAGCACTTATCCTTGCCCTGGTGCTGCTCGGCGCGGGTTCGAAAGCCGGCCTGGTGCCACTCCATGTCTGGTTGCCGCTCGCTCACCCGGCCGCGCCCAGCCAGGTTTCAGCCCTGATGAGCGGGGTGATGACAAAAGTTGCCGTTTACGGTTTTATCCGCATCACCTTCGATCTGCTGGGCGAACCCAGCTGGTGGTCAGCCATGGTCGTGCTGGCGCTGGGCGGCCTTACCGCCGTGCTGGGTGTGCTTTACGCCTTGATGCAGCATGATCTCAAGCGCCTGCTGGCCTACCACACGGTGGAGAACATCGGCATCATTTTTATTGGCCTGGGACTGGCGCTGGCATTCCAGGCGAATGCAATGGCCTGGGCGGCGGCCCTGGCGATGACGGCGGCACTGTTCCACGTTCTGAATCATTCGCTGTTCAAGAGCCTGCTGTTCTTTGGCGCGGGCGCGGTCCTGAACGCTACCAACGAACGCGACATGGATCACCTGGGTGGCCTGATCCATCGTATGCCCTTTACAGCTTTCGCGTTCCTGGTGGGATGCGTGGCCATCTCGGCGTTGCCGCCCTTCAATGGTTTCGTATCGGAATGGCTGACCTTCCAGGCCATTCTGCAAAGTCCACAACTGCCGCAATGGGGACTCAAGATCATGGTGCCGGCCGTCGGCACGCTGCTGGCTCTTTCCGCGGCACTGGCGGCGGCCTGCTTCGTCAAGGTTTACGGCATCACGTTCCTGGGCCGGCCAAGAACCCCGGTGGCGGAAACAGCCCAGGAAGTGGACCGCTTTTCGCTGGCCGCCATGTTCTCCCTTGCCGCTGCCTGCCTGCTGGCAGGGGTATTCCCCGGGTTCATCATCGACGGCCTTGCACCGGTAACCCAGGCCCTGCTGGGGGGCCGCATGCCCCTTCAGGCGGATGTGCCATGGCTCTCAATCGTTCCGATCACGGCAAGCCGAAGCTCATACAATGGCGCGCTGGTGTTCCTGTTCATCGCGTTCTCCGCCAGTGTTGCGGCATACGTCATTCACCGTTCAGCATCGCACGCCTTGCGCCGCGCCCCGGCCTGGGACTGCGGCTATCCTGACCCGAGCCCGGTCTTGCAGTACAGCGCCGGAAGTTTTGCGCAACCCATCCGCCGGGTCTTCGGCGCGGCGGTGTTTCGTGCCCGCGAGAAAGTGGAGATGCCGCCACCGGGTGATCTGCGGCCTGCCCGAATGAAACTCGAGATGTCGGACCTCATCTGGGACAGCCTGTATGCGCCGATCGCCACGCTGGTAGGTTTCACCGCGAGCCGGGTCGATCTGCTGCAATTCCTGACCATTCGGCGCTACCTGAGCCTGGTGTTTCTGCTCCTGGTAACGCTGCTGCTGGTGCTTGCGATATGGCTATGATCAGCGGCCTGCTGGTGCAAGGCGCGCAGATGCTGCTGGTGCTTCTGCTGGCGCCCTTGCTTACAGGCTTTGTGCGTAAAGTAAAAGCACGCTTGCTGCGGCGGCGCGGCGCCCCGCTGTTCCAGCCCTATCTTGATCTCCTGCGGCTGCTGCGCAAAGAAGTTGTGCTGGCCGAAAACGCCTCCTGGTTGTTTCGCGCCACGCCCTACCTGGTGTTTGCGACAACCTGGGTGGCATCCGCGGTGGTGCCAACCTTTGCTTCGGGCCTGATGTTCAGCTGGACGGCCGACCTGATCGCGCTGATCGCGCTGCTGGCGAGCGCGCGCTTCATGCTGGCGCTCGCCGGCATGGACATCGGCACCAGTTTCGGCGGGCTCGGGGCCAGCCGCGAGGTGATGATCGCATCGCTGGCCGAACCGGCGATGCTGATGATCGTATTCACGCTGGCGCTCGTCGCCGGCTCGACCCAACTGTCCTCGGTCGCCGGGTTCATGGCCTCGCCCGAGGTTGGATTGCGTGTTTCGCTCGGCATGGCGCTGGTCGCGCTGGTCATGGTGGCGATTGCTGAAAACGCCCGCATTCCGGTGGATAACCCGGCAACACATCTCGAGCTGACCATGGTGCACGAGGCCCAGTTGCTGGAGTATTCCGGGCGGCACCTGGCAATGCTCGAACTCGCAGCTTCACTCAAGCTCCTTTTTTATACTTCGCTGATCGCCATCGTGTTCATGCCCGTCGGCATCGCCACCCATGGCAACGGGCTGGCGGCTTACGCCCTGGGTGTGGCCGCTTACCTGGCCAAGCTCGCCCTCCTTGGTTTCCTGCTGGCCGTGTTTGAGTCGATGGTGGCCAAGATGCGAATCTTTCGCGTGCCGGAATTCCTTGGCGCCGCGCTGATGCTCGGCCTGCTCGGCACCCTTCTCCTGTTTGTTTCGCGGACACTGTAGTGGACCGCCTCGTTTTCGATATCGCACACCTGCTGGCCGGCGGCCTCGTGTTGCTGAGTTTCATGCTGCTCTACCAGGACCGCCTGTATGCGCTGCTCAATACGTTTGCGCTGCAGGCCCTCGTGTTGTCCCTTTCCGTCGCCTGGCAGGCGTTCGTGCAGGATGCACCGCACCTCTTCGTGACAGCGGCGATCGCACTGGGCTTCAAGGCCATCATGATTCCGGTGGCATTGCACAAGATCATCCGGCGGCTTGGCATTCACCGTGAAATCGAAACCGTGGTGGGTATCGGTCCGACCATGATTGCGGGGATATGCCTGGTCGCGCTTTCCATGGTCGTCATGCTGCAGGTCACCACGGAGGCCGATCCAATGGCGCGTGAAGACCTGGCCTTCGCCCTTTCGGTGGTGTTGCTCGGGCTCATGATGATGGTCACGCGCCGCAACGCCGTGAGCCAGGTCATTGGTTTCATGTCTTTGGAAAACGGGCTGGTACTGGCGGCGACGGGCGCCAAGGGGATGCCGCTGGTGGTCGAGATCAGCGTGGCGTTCTCGATCCTGGTGGCCTTTATTGTCATCGGCATTTTCCTGTTTCGCATCCGCGAGCGCTTCGATACAGTAGACGTCCAGGCCCTCGACACGCTCCGATCCCAGTCGGAGCACTGATGGGCAGCACAACAATAAACTCCCTCGTGGCAGTAGACCCCGTAGTGGCCATCCTGGTCATTCCGATCATCGCAGCCACGCTGCTCGCCCTGCTGCCAAACTATCGGCTGACTGCGCGTTTGAACGTGGCCGCGGCATTCCTGACGTTGGTTACGGCAACCTCCCTGTTTTTTATTGAACGGCCAGCGCCGGGGCCGTATCTCTTTGTCGACGATCTCAACATCGTCTTCATCGTCCTCACCGCATTCGTTGGCTTTACCACCAGTGTCTTCAGCGCCAGCTATGTTGGCCACGAGCTGGAGATCGGCCGCTTGAAGCCCCACCACCTGCGTTTCTATCACGCCATGTACCAGGCCCTGATGCTGGGCATGAACCTGGCCCTGGTGGCGAACAACATCGGGCTGATGTGGGTCGCAATCGAAATGGCCACGCTTACTACCGTCATCATGGTGGGAATCTATCGCACCCCCGAAGCGCTGGAGGCAGCCTGGAAGTATTTCATCCTCGGCAGCGTCGGCATCGCGCTGGCCCTTTTCGGCACCATCCTGGTCTACATGGCGGCGCACCCCGTGGTCGGGGAGGGTCCCGATGCCATGATCTGGACCATCCTGGTCGAACACGTGTCCGAATTCGATCCCGCATTGCTGAACATTGCGTTCATGTTCCTGTTGCTCGGCTATGGCACCAAGGTCGGCCTGGTGCCGCTGCACGCCTGGCTGCCCGACGCCCATGCCGAAGGCCCGACGCCCATCTCGGCGGTGCTGTCCGGGCTGCTGCTGAACGTCGCCCTCTATGCCGTGTTGCGCTTCAAGATTCTGCTCGCGGCCAATCCGCAAGCGCTGGCGCCGGGCCCGTTGCTCGTCACCATGGGCCTGAGCTCCCTGGTTTTCGCCGCGTTCATGCTGTACCGGCGGCGCGACATCAAGCGCATGTTTGCCTATTCTTCCATCGAACACATGGGCATCATTGCGTTTGCTTTTGGCATGGGCGGGCCGCTGGCAAATTTCGCCGGCCTGTTGCACATGACGATGCACAGCCTGACCAAGTCGGCGATTTTCTTTGCCGTCGGCCACATCTCTCAGGTCAAGGGCACGCAAAAGATCGCCGACATCCGCGGCCTCACCGTGACCCATCCCTGGCTGGGCTGGTCGCTGGTGGTCGGGGTCGCCGCCATAGCCGGCCTGCCTCCATTTGGCATTTTCATGAGCGAGTTCCTGGTGGTCAGCTCGACCTTTGAACGCCAGCCTCTGCTCGCGATTTTGCTCGTCCTGGGCATTCTCGTCGCTTTCGGCGCCCTGCTGCTGCGGGTCGGCAGCCTGGCGTTCGGCGAGCCGCTTGGCAGCACGGACCCGGTCAAGGCTTCATCCATTCCAATGTTCGCCCACTTCGCTCTGGTCCTGGCCGCAGGTATCTATTTGCCGCCATCGCTGGTCACGTGGTTCCAGAACGTTGCGGCGATTCTCGGCTGAAGGAGGGGCCTGACGCGATGCCGTGCATAACAGAACTGCTGCAGCAAGGATCCCGGTGCCCGGAACACCAGCCCTGGCCCCGCAGCCTTGTCGATCCCGGCGTCTGGACTGGCGCGGCCACACTCTTGGAACAGGGGCAGGTGAGCCTGCTCGGCCTGTGGGGCGAGGCCAATGGCGTGCACATGGCCCTGATGGAATCGCAGAGCGGAGAAATCGGCGTGATCAGCCTGGCTTGCCCGGATGGCCGGTTCCCTTCGGTTGGCCTTAAACACGCGCCGGCCTTGCGCCCGGAGCGCGCCATCCGCAGCCTGTTCGGGCTCGAACCCGTGGGCACGCCCGATGCGCGGCCCTGGCTCGATCATGGCCGCTGGGGTTCGCGCGCACCCCTGGGCGCCTCTCCCGCTTCCGTAACTCTCGACTCGCCGTATGCATTCCTGCCGGCCGAGGGCGAAGGCCTGCACCAGGTTGCGGTCGGGCCGGTCCACGCCGGTATCATCGAGCCGGGGCATTTCCGCTTCACCGCCAACGGCGAGACCATCGTGCGCCTGGAAGAACGGCTGGGTTACACCCACAAGGGAATCGAAGGCCTCATGACCGGCGCGGATCTGCAGCGCGCGACGAAGCTGGCCGGGCGAATATCCGGCGACAGCACGGTGGCCTACGCAATCGCTTTTTCCCGGTCCGTCGAAGCAGCGCTCGGCATCGAGGCCCCGCCTCGTGCGCATTGGCTGCGTGCCCTGATGGCTGAACTGGAGCGGCTGGCCAACCACCTGGGGGACATTGGCGCCATCTGCAATGACGCTTCCTTCGCCCTGATGCAGACGCATTGCGCCATTCTGCGCGAACGGGTGTTGCGCACCGCCGGCATCTGTTTTGGCCACAGGTTGATGCGAGATCGCGTCCTGCCTGGCGGAGTCACGGCCGATCTCGACCACGCAAACATTAGCGCGCTGGAGGCCCTGCTTGGAAATATCCGCAAACGCTTTCCGGCCCTGGTCGAGCTATACGACTACACCGCCTCGCTGCTGGACCGCACGGTTGCGACCGGCTACCTGAAACCGCAGTTGGCCAGGCAATACGCGGCCGGCGGTTACGTCGGGCGCGGTTCGGGACGTGACTTTGACGCCCGACGGGCGCCGGGATACCCGCCCTATGATGGCCTCGAGTTCAAGGTACCCGTGCGCGAGGATGGTGACGTGAATGCGCGAATCTGGATTCGCATTGACGAAGTTGAAGCCAGCCTGTCACTGATCGAACAAATCCTCGAACGGCTTCCCGGCGGTCCGCTCAGCACCAGCCTGCCGGTGGCATCGGGCGAGGGCATGGCGCTGGTGGAGGGTTTCCGCGGCGACATCCTCGCCTGGGTTCGGCTCGACGCGCAAGGCAAGGTACTGCGTTGCCATCTGCGCGATCCCTCCTGGTTCCAGTGGCCCCTGCTGGAAGCAGCGATCGAGGGCAATATCGTGGCTGATTTTCCACTGTGCAATAAGTCGTTCAACTGCTCTTACTCGGGGCATGACCTCTGATGCGCCACCTGTTATTCAAAAACATTTTTCGCACCCCGCTGACGGAACTGCCGCCGCAGCGTGATGAAGAATTTGTTGCCGAGCTTGCAACACGCGTCGATCGGGCCGCGCGCCGGCGCCTGGGACGCAGCCTGGCCATCCGCGCAGTCGATGCCGGCTCCTGCAATGGCTGTGAACTGGAAATGCATGCGCTCAGCAACGCCTTTTATGACCTGGAACGTTATGGCTTCCGCTTCGTCGCCTCACCCCGCCACGCCGATGTCCTGCTGGTGACCGGCCCCGTGACGAAGAACATGCGGGAAGCCCTGGAGCGCACCTGGAATGCGACACCGGACCCCAAATGGGTGGTTGCCGTGGGCGATTGCGCCTTTGACGGGGGCTGTTTTGCCGGCAGTTATGCAGTGGCCGGCGGCCTGTCGAAGGTGCTGCCGGTGGATCTCCACATCCGGGGCTGCCCGCCCAGTCCGGCACAGCTCCTCAACGGCCTTCTGAGCCTGATGGAAACCGTTTCGCTGGCGCCGGGCAGCGCGGAATAAAGGGGACGTGGCACGTCTCCGATATCCGGGCCCTACTTCTGGTGGACGTAGCTGCCGGGAGCATCCTCCAGCGGAGGGTAGTCCGCGTCTCCCGCCGCCCTGGGTGCGGCCACTTTCCGGCCCGAGCGTTCAGCCAGCCAGGCAGTCCAGTGCAGCCACCAGGTGCCGGCGTGCGATTCGGCACTCTCGAGGAATTCCTCCGGGGTGGGTGGTACGGAGGCGTTGGTCATGTAGCCGGACTTCGGATTGCCGGGCGGATTGACCATGCACTGGACGTGGCCGGAGTTACTCAGCACGAAGGTGACCTCACCCCCGAACAGGCCCGCGCTGCGGTAGTTTGATTTCCACGGCGTGATGTGGTCCGTGGTGCCACCGAGCAAGTAGACATCCGCTTCGATCATGCCCAGATCGATGGGCATGCCGGCAACATCCGCCGGACCTGGCGTGCCCAAGGGATTTTCCAGGTACATGTCGAGGAACTGGCTGTGCAGGCGCGCCGGCAGACGGGTGGTGTCGTTGTTCCAGAACAGCACGTCGAATGCCGGCGGATCGTTACCCAGCAGGTAGTTATTGACCCAGTAGTTCCAGATCAGGTCGTTGGGCCGCAGCCAGGAAAACAGGCGCGCCGTGTCGGATCCCTCCAGTACCCCGGCGGCCGCCGACTGCCGGCGTGCTTGCTCGATGGACTCACGTGTGGTGAACAAGCCCAGGGTGCTGTCATCCCCTACCTTCATGTCCAGCACCGTGACCAGCAAGGTCAGCGAGTTGATGCAGTAATCGCCGATGGCGCTCAGGTAAGCTGCCGTAACCACGGTGGTGATGCCGCCGGCGCAGACACCGAGCATATTGCACCGCTCCTGGCCGGTAATGCTCAGCACCGCGTTGATGGCCTCGCGCGTGGCCTGCACGTAGTCGTCCATGCCGATGTGCCGCTGCGCAGCGGTGGGGTTGCACCAGCTGATGGCGAATACCTGGAAACCCTTTTCCACCAGGAAGCGGATCATGCTCCGGTCGGGAGACAAATCGAGCACGTAGTACTTGTTGATCTGCGGCGGGGCAAACAGCAAGGGCAAGGCGTGGACCGTGGGCGTTTGCGGGTCATACTGCAGCAGTTCGAGCAACTCGTTGCGGAATACCACCTTGCCTGGCGTGCAGGCCAGGTTTCCACCGACCCGGAACGCGGATTTATCTACCTGCGATGGCATGAAATGGTTGTGCCGCATGTCGTCGATCATGTGGCGTAAGCCCTTCAGCCCGCTGCGGCCGCGTGTCTTGATCAGTTTTTCGAGCGCATCCGGGTTTCCCAGCAAGGTGTTGGTCGGCGCCAGGGCATCGGTCAGCAGCGACAGCGTGTAACGCGCCCGGCGGTCATTGCGTGGATCGAGTTGCAGATCATCCAGCCAGTGATTGAGTGATTTTACCCAGGCAAAATAGGCCTGCATGGAGCGGCGGTACAGGCGGCTGGAGGAAAATCGCGCACTGGCGAAGCGGCGGTCCGAAGGATCGGGCTGCAGTTCACTGGTGCCGATCAAAATACGCATCAATTCCAGCACCAGGCCGCTTGAAGCCAGCACGGCAGAGGCGGGTTGCCGGATGGCCTGGTCGATGACCTTGAACCAGGCATCCAGCATGTCCTGCCGGCCCAGGCCAATGAAGGGACTGGGTCCGAGCAGGCTGTCCGTGGCCCGCGCCGCGAGCTCGGCCTGTGAGAAAGTCGGGCCCTGATCAGCCATTGCGATGCATGAAACCTTTCATGCGCGGTGCAACCTGCTCGCGGTAAACGGAGCCGTTGAAAATGCCGTAGTGCCCCACCCTGGCCTGCACATGGTGCTCGCGCATACGGCCCGGCAGGTGGCTGCAGATGTCATGTGCCGCCCGCGTCACGCCCGGCACCACCATCTCGTCCTTCTCTCCCTCCAGCGTCAGCAGGGGAATGTCACGCATGGCGGTGCAATCGATGGTTTCGCCCCGGAACTGCATGCGGCCCCTGGGCAGGTGCTGGTCCAGGAACACGCGCTGCATGGTCTCCACCCAGAACTCCTCGGTGGAATCCATCACCGCGTAGTACTCGTCGTAGAACTGGCGATGCTTTTGTGCTTCGGCTTCGTTTTGCAGGGTGACATCCTTGAGAAACCGCAGATTGGACTTGAGGTGGGCCTGGTAATTGTTCGACATGAATCCAGCCACCTGCTGCAGGCCCGGGAAAACCCTGCGCCCGGCGCCCGGATAGTCCATCGGCACCCGGTGGATGAGTAGTTTGCGCATCAGGGGCAGGTCGAATCGCGCGCATGCCCGGAGCATGCTGCTGGGCGCCGCCGTGATGTCGATGGGACCCGCCAGCAAGGTCAGGGACCGTGGCCGCGCGGGGTTGTCGTCCATGGCCATCAGGCCCGCCGCCATCAGAGCCGGCACGGCCGCCTGGCAGATGCCGACCACGTGGGTGTCCGGCCCCAGCAATTCGAGGAACTCGATCAGGTAGGCGGTGTAGTCTTCGAGACC
>DATDPS010000213.1:0-4071 GCA_035292625.1 Lysobacterales bacterium
CGACAACCGTACTTCTTTGATTCCAGCACCCAGGCTTGACATCGGTTTCCAATCAATGGGGTCAAGACCGCGCTGCACCCTGTCCAGTTGATGCCCAGCTTCGCGCTTCATTTCAGTTGGAAAAGCCTTGATTGCTTTCAAGGAACGGCCACAAAACTCTACCGGTATCATTATATATCTAGAAATATAATTGCGTCCAACATTGGCAGTCGCCGATGTGATGCACCGGTGCCCTTGTGGCGAGTGTGTAGACTTATTGTGAGCGCCGGTTGCGAAAGTACTGAAGGAAAATCAGCACGGAAACTGTAAGAGAATCACTTGATGGGTATAACGCCCTGCTGCCACACCACCGTCGGCACCACGCCTGGCGCCGGCTGGGAGCGGACGTCGGAACGAATTGTGCAGTTCGGGAGGTTAGATTATTGGATCCCGGGTCACGTCACCCCGGACCTGATCCGGGGCCGGGATGACGTGGATGGGGGCCGGGATGCCGTTCGAAAGTGAAGAATGACGGGTAATTCCTACAAGCATCAGGTCAATTTTCGCCTGTTGGAGTGCTCCAGCCAGGCAATACGCTTGCGGAGGCGACCATTGTCCTCGAGCCGGGCTCCAATTATGTACATACATTTGTTAATACAGTGATGTATACTCTCGTTCAATGGGATGAGGTGAAGAATCGGCGCATTCTGTCAGCGCGAAAGGCAACGAGAAAGGAGGTTGCGTTGTTTGAGCAAGAAGTCAAAAACTGAACGGAATCGCCTGCCCCGTGCGCCGGGAGTTGAGGTTGTTGTCGATGATATTCCGGAGCTGGACGAAGCATTCTTCCGCACGGCGGAATGGCGCCCGCCCATCAAACAACCCCTCACGATCCGGATTGATGCCGACGTTCTGGAGTGGTTTCGCAGCCGGGGACGGGGTTATCAAACGCAGATTAACCGCTTGCTGCGAAGGTATATGGAAATCAATAAAGAGCCGGGATGACGTTGCTTTTTGTTGCGACCAGGGAAGCGCTTGCCGCGTCACTGTTGAATTACCAACGTGGAGCATTTTCATGGGTTGCGTTATCTCTTGCACGTTTTCACTGCTGTTCCTGACTTTTTCAGCGTGGGCACAAGACCTGGATGCCATCCTGGCGCTCAATGCCGCCGCGCAGGGCGGCGATCGCCTGGCGCAGGTCACCAGCATCCGCCACCGGCTGTCAATCAAGGAGCCGGGCTTCGAGGTGGCCGGCACCTATGTCGCCAGCCGCGCGGGCGCCATGCGCATCGATATCGAATCCGATGGGCAGCACGTGTTCAGCGAGGGGCTGCTCGACGGCAGCGCCTGGCAGTGGACGCCTGAAAACGGAGTCAACGCGCAGAGCGATCTTGGCGCTGCGGCCCTGCTGCACGGCATCGAGATGCCCGGCCATTTCTACACCCTGGAGGCGGTGCGCGATCGCGGCGCCAACCTGACGTTCGCCGGTGCGGTGACGGCGGGTGAGCGCTCCGAATGGCAGATCCACGTGGTGCTGGCCGATGGCTTTGAGCGCGACTACTTCATCGACCAAACCACCCACCGCCTGACCCGCGAGCGCGATCGCCGTGCGTTTCACCCGGATGTCGATCCCACCCCGGTGACGGTGGAGACGCGCTTTGAAGACCCGCAGTGGGTGGACGGCGTGCTGGTGTTCAAGCGCCAGGAGCAGCAGGATGTGGATTCGGGGGAGTGGCTCGGCACCACCCGGGTGCAGTCGGTGGAGTTGAATGTGGCGGATGTGCAGGCCCTGCTGCAACAGCCGTGAGGGTGGCCCGGGAACGCTTCAGAGCTTTCTCAATGCGTTCAAGGTATTTGATTCGAGACTCTCGGCCCCATTGGCGCTGAGTGAACCGGCCGATGCCTTTCAGATCGGATCTGGCCTGGGCAGTAATGCGGAATTTGGTCAATTGCCCGGTTCGGCATCCAGTTCCTTGTTCAGCTCGTCAAATGAGAAATTTTCATACAGCCCCGAAGCGATACCCTCCTCAATCGCCGCACGCATTGCTGCGATCCTGACTTCGCGCTCTTCATGCATGCGCAAACTTTCACGGATGAGTTCACTCGCAGTGCGATAGCGGCCACTGGCCAATTGCTCGGCTATGTACTGGTCGAAATGCTCACCCAGGGTAATGCTGGTGTTTTTCATTTGAGCCTGTTGGTTCAAGGAACGTGCCCATAATACCGATAATTGGTATTTCTTAACACTTGTTTCTGGGCTGTGGGATGGGGAAAAACTGGATTTTGTGTGGGCATTTTACCCTCGACAAATGGGGCTGTGGACAAGGTATGACGCCGAACTCACTTCGAGGGATTTTCCGACAGTATGCCCTTGAAACTGGGTGTATTATTGGCTGGAAGTTAGTTTAAGAGTACTGTAGATAGTGCTATCAAGCGTGCTATGGGGAAGTGAACATGGAAACCGTGACCGCCAACGAATTGAAGACCAAGGGCATCTCCGCCGTGGAAGACCGTCTCAAAACCGATGACGAAGTCATCATCACGGTCAGGGGGCAGGACAAGTTCGTGGTCATGAGCCTGGAAAAGTACTCGCGACTGAGAGAGTGCGAACTGGACAGAGCCGTGCAGGAAGCCCGGGCGGATTATGCAGCCGGGCGGGTGATCACTGAAAGTGTCGATGACCACATAAAACGGGTCAGTGATGCCGTATGAGCTGATTTATCCGGAGAGCTACATCAGGCGAGCCAGGAAGTTTCTGCGCACACATCCCGGGATTCTGCTGCAGTACCGCAAGACCCTGGAGTTGCTGGAGCTCAACCCCTTCCACCCGTCGCTCCGGCTCCACCATCTCAAAGGCCGGCTGAACGGCCTGTCATCCGTCTCCATCAACCTCAGTTACCGGATCGCGATCCAACTGATCATCGAGGGTAACAGGATCCTGCTCGTCAACATCGGCAAGCACGACCAGGTGTACTGAAGAAATCCTGCGGCTTGTGGCACGCTTGCCCGTTCTCGCGTAGTCTGCACGTGGCCGGGGCTAACAAGAATTCTGCATGTCACTGATCGAAGAACTGAAGCGCCGTAACGTGTTCCGGGTGGGCATCGCCTACGTGGTGATTGCCTGGCTATTGCTGCAGGTCTCGGACGTGGTGCTGAACAACATCGCCGCGCCGGGCTGGGTGTTCAAGGCCATATTGCTGGTGCTGGCGCTGGGTTTTCCGCTGGTGGTGTTTTTTGCCTGGGCGTTTGAACTCACGCCAGAAGGTTTGAAGAAAGAGAAGGAAGTCGATCGCTCGCAGTCGATCACCCACTCCACCGGGCGCAAGCTGGACTTCGTCATCATTGGCCTGCTGGTGCTGGCGCTGGGGTATTTTGCCTGGGACAAGTTCCTGGCTGGTCCAACCGATGAGGCTGGCTCTGCCGCGACTTCCCCGGTGGCTTCTTCCCCCACGGAGCCAGCGGGAGATACCGTTGCTGCACCCACTGCCACTGCCAGCACCCAGCCTGCAACGACCGCGCCGGCGCGCTCCATCGCGGTACTGCCGTTTGCCGACATGTCGCCCGAGGGCGACCAGGAGTACCTCTCCGACGGCATTGCCGAGGAATTGCTGAACCTGCTGGTGCAGATTCCGGACCTGCAGGTGGCAGCCCGCACTTCCTCCTTTAGCTTCAAAGGCAAGGACATGAAGATCGCCGAGGTGGCCCGCGAGCTGCACGTGGCGCACATCCTCGAGGGCAGCGTGCGCAAGGCCGGCGACCGCGTGCGCATCACCGCGCAGCTGATCAAGGCCGATGACGGTTACCACCTGTGGTCGGAGACCTTCGATCGCACGCTGGATGATGTGTTCGCCATCCAGGACGAGATTTCCGCGGCAGTGGTGGCAGCGCTGAAGATCAAGCTGCTGGGCGCTGCGCCCACGTCGGTGGAAGTCAACCCCGAGGCCTATGCGATGTATTTGCAAGGGCGGTATTTCACCGAGCGCCGAACGCAGAAGGACGGGGAGAACGCCGTCGCTGCCTATGAAAAGGCGCTGGAGATCGACCCTGGCTACGCCGCTGCCTGGGCTGGCTTGTCGGTCGTGCTGGGCCGGCGGG
>DATDPS010000214.1:0-41276 GCA_035292625.1 Lysobacterales bacterium
GCCCGCCCACCTGGATCGCCCGCATCGGCCGGCCGCTGGCCGTGCCGCCGCCAAAGTCTTCAACCAGTTCACGCAAGGTATGGCCAAACGGCAGTTCGACCAAACCGCCGCGGCGGATGTTGCCCGCCAGTTGCACGGTCAGGGTGCCACGTGAACGGCCGGTGCCGAAATCACGATAATACGCTGCCCCATTGGCCAGGATGGTTGTTGCGGCTGCGAAGGACAAGACGTTGTTGATCACGGTAGGCTTGCCCAGCAAACCCTTGATCGCCGGCAGCGGCGGTTTGAAGCGCACCAGCCCACGCTTGCCTTCCAGGCTGTCCAGCAAAGAAGTCTCTTCGCCGCAAATGTAGGCCCCTGCCCCGATGCGCAGCTCCAGCTTGAACTTCCTTCCGGAGCTCTGAATATCGTCACCCAGCCAGCCGGCTTGCCCGGCCCGTTCAATCGCTTCAAGCAATACCAGTTTCGCCTGCGGGTATTCGGAACGCAGGTAAATGAACCCTTCGGTGGCACCCACCGCGAGGGCCGCGATGGCCATTCCTTCAATCAACTGGTAGGGATCTGCTTCCAGCAGAAGGCGATCGGCAAAGGTGCCGGAATCACCTTCGTCGGCATTGCAGACGATGTATTTCTGCTCTGCCGGCGTGTCCAGCACGGTTTGCCACTTGATACCGGTAGGAAACGCGGCGCCACCACGACCGCGCAGGCCCGATTCCTTGATCGTATCCACGATGGTTTGGGGTGACCAATCCAGAGCATTTTGCAGGCCATCGAATCCACCCAGCGACCGGTATGCTTCAATGGACAGCGGATCGCCCAGCCCGGCGCGTGCAAAAGTCAGGCGCTGTTGGCGCTGCAGCCAGGGAATGTCTTCGGCGGGGCCAAGCGCGAGTTCATGCTTTCCTTTCAACGGAAAACCAGCTTCAAACAATCCCGCGACATCGCCAACCGTGACCGGGCCAAACGCCCGCCGGCCAGCCTCGTCCTCGAATTCCACCAGGGGCTCCAGCCAGAATGCCCCGCGCGATCCGTTGCGCACCAGCGTGATGTTCATGCCCCGTTTGCCCGCCTCGGTGCGAATCGCCTGCACCACGGCATCCGCTCCAGTGGCGAGTGCAGTCGTATCCATCGGCACGAAAATCCGCATCGTCACTGACCCTCCTGCGGCAATTGACTGAGCAGGCGATCAAACTCCCCCGGGTTTACCCTGGCATGGATGCCGTCATCGATTCGCACCGAAGGAGCACAGGCGCAGTTGCCCAGGCAGTAGACTGGCTCAAGGGTGAAGCGGCCATCGGCGCTGGTCTGGCCGTAGTCAATGCCCAGCCTTGCCTTGACGTGGGCTTCCAGCACGCGGGCTCCCATGGCCTGGCAGGCTTCCGCGCGACACAGCTGGATAACGTGATCGCCGGCCGGTTCGGTGCGAAAATCATGATAGAAATGCATCACACCATGTACTTCGGCGCGCGACAGGCCGAGCGACCTGGCAATCAGGGGAATGGCTGCCGACGGCACGAAGCCCATCCGTTCCTGCACATCGTGCAGCACCGGCATCAGGGGTCCGACTTGGCCGGCATGCTCGGTAATCACCGCTTCGACCATTTCAGCCATTGAGTAGGCAGACGATTGCATGGCAACTCAGGCGAGCTTGTGGCCGGCGAATTGCTTACGCAGTTCGAGCTTGCTGATCTTGCCGGTTGCTGTGTGCGGAATGGAATCTACAAAAACGACATCGTCCGGCATCCACCACTTGGCGATCTTGCCGTCGAGGTAAGCAAGAACTTCTGCTTTACCGACTTTAGAATCCTGGTTACGAACAATGACCAACAGCGGCCGCTCGCTCCACTTGGGATGCGGCAAGCCGATGACCGCCGCCTCCGCCACACCGGGGCAGCCCACGGCGACATTTTCCACCTCGATCGAGGAAATCCACTCTCCGCCCGACTTGATCACGTCCTTGTCACGATCGGTGATCTGCATGAACCCCAGCGCGTCGATGGTGGATATGTCGCCGGTATCGAACCAGCCGTCCTGGTCCAGCGCATCACCCTCAATCCTGTAATATCCCTTGGCAATGGCCGGACCACGCACCAGCAAATGGCCAAAACTCTTGCCGTCCCGGGGTAGATCCTGGTGGTCACCATCGACAATCTTCATTTCAACCATGAAGGGAGTACGCCCCTGCTTTTCCTTTAACTTCATGCGCGCCTCATGATCCAGGTTCGCGGTGGCGTATTTCATCTTTCCGGTGGTGCCAATGGGTGACATTTCGGTCATGCCCCAGCCATGGATCACTTCGACGCCGTATTCCAGTTCGAGTTTGCGGATCATCATGGGTGGACAAGCCGCCCCGCCAATGATGACGCGGTTCAGGTAGGGTAGTTTCTTGCCATGTTGCTCGAGGTACTGCAGCAGCCCCATCCATACGGTGGGAACAGCCGCGGCTGCGGTAACCCGCTCCGAATCCAGCAGCTCATAGATGCTCGCGCCATCCATTCCGGCGCCAGGCATCACCATCTTCGTGCCACCTGCTGGCGACGCATAGGTGGTGGCCCAGGCATTGGCATGAAACATGGGCACGATGGGCAGTATCACATCACTGGAATTCAACCCCAGCACATCCGGTTGATTGACCATGAGCCCGTGCAGGACATTGGAGCGGTGGGAATACAGCACCCCTTTGGGATTGCCCGTGGTACCGGAGGTATAACACAGTGCGGCGGCGGTATTCTCATCAAAAGTCCTCCAGGCGAAATCGTCGTTGACGCCTGTCAGCCATTCCTCATAGGCCACGGCCCCAGGCAGGGAGGTGGCCGGCATGTGCGCGGCATCGGTCAGCACGATGTACTTTTCCACCGTCGGCAGCCTGGCTGCCAGTGCCTGGAGGATGGGTACGAAGGTCAGGTCAACGAAAATCATGCGGTCTTGGGCATGATTGATGATGTACACCATCTGCTCGGCAAACAGGCGCGGGTTGAGCGTATGGCAGATGGCGCCAAGGCCCATGATGCCGAACCAGGCCTCGACATGGCGGTCGGTGTTCCAGGCCATGGTTCCCACGCGGTCACCGAGGCGGACGCCCTCTTTCTCGAGGGCCTTGGCCACCCGTAGCGAACGGCTGCGCAAATCGGCATAGGTGTAACGGCGGATCGGCCCTTCGATCGAGCGGGTCACCATCTCCCGTTCGCCGTGGTTCAGGGCAGCATGGTCGAGCATCTTGCTCACCAAAAGCGGCCAGTCCTGCATCAATCCGAGCATTGCGATTACCTCTTTTTTGTTTATGTCATACCAAGGCTTCGGTGGCAAATGTCGCACGTCTGTGCGTATAAATATGATGGCACGAAATGGCGGGGTGTGCATGGACCGTCCGGGGCCCTTGCAGCTGGGCCGTTTCGCTCCTCAAACAAGGGCAATCGCTGCGAAGGCACCGGTGATTTATTAATCGACGTGTGGTGAGGGATCTGGGCGGCAAGTCCCCCAATATCATCCTTTGGAATGCGTCATGGGGAAGCCCCGATGGCTTCAACCAACCCGGTATCACGCACATTGCGCTTATGCCCAAAAACTTCTGAGTACTGATTGCAGTAAGCCATTGAAATGGTTGGTGCCGGCACGGGGATTCGAACCTCGGACCTACGCATTACGAATGCGCCGCTCTACCAACTGAGCTATGCCGGCCCTTTGAAGGGCGGCCAGTATATGCAAATCGGCTTTTTTTAACAACTTGAGCGCGCGTGTCGAAACCAGGGTAATTCTCCTACCCGGTAACGGGTAAATTCTCCATTTATTGGTCTTCGGAACAGGATCAGGCTGCCCTCGAACCCTCACTGAACCAGCCCGTGGGGTAAACCGGCAACCGGAAAGCTGCCATGCTGATTTTAACTGGAACTGCGAAAATCGACAGAACCCAAAGTGCTCGCTCGCACGGCGGTTTCTCGCTGGTTGAAGTCCTCATTGCGGCGGTTATTTTCTCGCTCGGACTGGGAGGACTTTCACTGATGTTGATTACTTCGGTGCACGGCACGCTCGAAGCAAGGAACGAGACCATGGCTGCGGTACAGATGTCGTCGCTGGCTGAATTGATCCTGCTGAATCCAGCGTCGCTGGGTCACTATATCGAACCATTACCTGAAGCGGATGGTGGCTGCGCAGAAGCGGAAACCTGCCCGGGGCAAGCCTGGGCTGCCGGTAATTTCGCCCAATGGCAACTTGAACTGGAACAAAACCTCGCCCGCGCCACGGGACTGGTCTGCCGCGATTCGAGCCCTGACGATGGCGGCGCCATTGATCCTGCCTGTGATGGCGCTGGACGCGCCGTGGTCAAGGTGTTCTGGGACGATCCGCATCACACGAACGAACCCGACCGCGGTCTGCGGCGTGCAGTATTGCCATTGCCTGAGTAATGCGACTTCAGTTGAACCACTCCGATCTGCGCAGCAGTAAAGGCATGAGCCTGGTGGAACTGCTGGTTGCCATGTTCATCGGCGCCGTGCTCATCACCGGACTGGTGCAAATAGCTGCCGGCGCCCGCAGTACTTTTCGCCTGCAGGAAAACCTGGCCGAACTGCAGGAAAGTGGACGTTTTGCGCTCGATAGCCTCGGTAGCATTCTGCGCCAGTCGACCTACCACCCTCAGCCCTGGCTGGACACCACTGAACCGGCCGGACTCGCACCAGAAACAGCTGATGCGACAACAGCCCACGGAGACCGGCTGGCCATTCGCACCTGGTCTGATCGAAACTGCTTTGGCAGCCTCAATCCCGTCGAGGATGGTGCCGGGCTGCCGCAGTTCTTCCTCAAGGAATCGGTGCTGGAATTGAATGCATTCGAGAACCTTGTTCACACCTGCCGCTATGGGCAGAATTCCACCGGGTTTGTCACGCAGATAAACCGGCAGGGCCTGGTGCAAAACGTTGAAGCATTTCAGGCACAGTTTGCAGAAGACACCGATGGAAATGGCGATGCGGATCGCTGGGTCAGCGGTGGCGGCTGGGCAGACGATCGCCGCGTCATGGGTTTGCGCCTCGCATTGCTATTGAAAAGCAGCGAACCTGTTGACGAGCCGGCGCCTGGGTCCGTCCGGGTGCTGGAAGACCTGGTTCTGACACCAGCAGACGGAAAACTGCGTCGCGTCTTCACCTACTCGCAGGCACTGCTGGGCCACAAGGAATGGTGACACCCGGCCGTGCACCTCAGCCCTTTGTTTGCCACGGCATTGCGTTACTGGCCGGACTGGTGCTGCTGGCGGCGGTTAGCCTGTTGGCGCTGGTTGCCACCGCCAGCATGGTTCTGCAGATTCGTATGGCAGCCAATTTCAGTGATGGCCAGCAAGCCCGGCTGGCCGCGGCCGCGGCAGTCCTGCAAGGCGAATCCTTCATCTTTGGCCTGGATCACGATCAGCGCCTCCCCGGCTGTGCCGACGAGTGTTTCCTGCCCCCCCTGAATCACCTGATCCACTATCCGGCGGAAGTGGCCGCCTTTCCGGAATACCAGGACAGCGGCTGGTGGTCGAGCTGGTCCACGGAAGTCGGCACTGATCCTTTGAGTGGAAACTCCAATACCACGGGCTGGAATTTGGGCTCGCAAGCACCTCGGTACCTGATCGAGGAAATCCATTTCGAAGACGCTGTGAACTTGCCAGAGTTGCCTGGGGCAAAGCCGGTAAATGGTGTAGCTTACTACCGTGTGCTTGGGCGCGGGCAGGGACAAGGGCCGGCTGCGGTTGCAGTCAGTGAATCCATCATTGCGCGCCCCTGGTCGAATGAGTCACCGGCTGATTCAGGTACGCCACAACAGCAAGAATTTTGCGCTGCGTTCTCGCCGTGGTACGACTGCGGCCGCATGGCCTGGCGGCAGCGCCGATGAGCAATTCCTCGCTTTCCTTCCGTTACCGGCCCGCTTTCACGCGCTGCGAAGGTTTCACTTTGCTTGAACTGATGATGGTTTGCGGTCTGGTGGCGATACTGCTCATGTTTGCGGTTCCCGGGTATCAGAGCTACATCATGCGTGGCCATCGCAGCGTGGCCATTGAAAAGTTGCTCGCCACCGCTGCCTGCGAGGAACGAATATACGCCCTCGAATTCAGCTTTGACACAACGCGCTGTCTTACAGCGGACGCCGGGCCCTACAATTTCCGCATTGAACCGGCTTCGAATGTGACGGCAACCCGATTTACCATTGTGGCCGAGCCCGTTGCAGCACAACGCTCGGACCCGTGTGGCAGTCTGATTCTGGATCAAACGGGGCAGCGCAGCATCAGCGGGCCGGCGGAACGATCACGTCAATGCTGGGAGGGACGGTAGCCCAAAACTGACCAATCAGTCGCCGTTGATCAACTTAATGCGCAATTCCCTGGGCAAGGCAAACTCCATGTTTTCGGGGATACCTGCCAATTCCTGTACCACCTGGCCACCTTTTTGTTGCAGGCGAACAACCACTTCCTGAACCAGGCTTTCAGGCGCGGAGGCACCCGCCGTGACGCCAATGGCAGATACACCCACCAGCCATTCTTCCCGGATATCCTCAGCCCCGTCGATCAGATGGGCGGGCACACCGCGTTTTTCAGACAGCTCGCGCAGCCGGTTTGAATTTGAACTGTTGACCGAACCCACGACCAACAGCAGATCAACCCGCTCAGACAGCCTCTTGACCGCATCCTGCCGGTTTTGCGTGGCATAGCAGATATCATCGTGCCGCGGGCCGGCGATGGCTGGAAATCTTCTTTGCAAGGCACGGATCACGGCCTGGGTATCGTCGACTGACAAGGTCGTCTGGGTTACGTATGCCACGTCCTGGGGGTATTTCACCTGCAGGACATTCACGTCGTCCGGCGTTTCCACCAGGTAGATGCAGTTGCCCCGGGGTGGATCTTTCAACCATTGTCCCAGCGTGCCTTCCACTTCAGGATGACCAGCGTGTCCGATCAAAACCACTTCCCGCCCGGCTTTGCACTGCCGCGCGACTTCCATGTGCACTTTGGTCACCAGGGGACAGGTAGCGTCAAATACTTTCAGTCCGCGTGACTGGCCCTCCCGGCGCACTGCCTTGGAAACCCCGTGCGCACTGAATATCACAGTGGAGCCATCCGGCACCTCTGACAGTTCTTCAACAAAAATGGCCCCGGACTCAGTCAGGCGGTCCACCACGAACCGGTTGTGCACTACTTCGTGGCGCACATATATGGGCGCGCCAAACAACTGTAAGGCGCGCTCGACGATATCGATGGCACGGTCGACACCAGCACAGAATCCGCGTGGATTGGCAAGCAGGATTTCCACTATTTGGCCCTTCGTTCCCGCAGGGCCTGACGCAAGGCGTCCAGCAACAGCAATATCACGCCGCTGGTTATGGCAGAATCCGCCACGTTAAAAGCGGGCCAATGCCAACCCAGGTAATGCACATCAACGAAATCGACTACATAACCCAGCTGCACGCGGTCAGAAAGATTACCCAGTGCGCCACCGATAATCAGCGACAAGGCCAGGCCGGTCAGCCATTCACGACGGGGCAGACGCAGTACCCAGATGATCAGCCCCATGCTGACAACAGACGCCAGCGCAGTGAAAAACCAGCGTTGCCATCCGCCTGCATCACTCAAAAAACTGAAGGCTGCACCGTAATTGTGCGCCAGGGTCATGTTCAGCCAGGAAAGCACCTCCCGCGGCCGGTACAGGGTCAGCACTTCGCTGGCCCACTCCTTGGTAACCATGTCTGCCCAGACTACGGAGGCTGCAACCAACAACCACAGCCAGGAGTATGGTGCGGGTGGTTGTCGTTCTTTGTTCGCGCCTGATTTGCTCACCCAGTTGTGTTCCTTATGGTCCATTTCAGGCCACCCGCCGAATTTCGCCACTGCCCTCGACATTATCAACGCAACGTGCGCAAATCTCTGGATGATCGGGATGCGAACCGACATCGGCGCGATAATGCCAGCAACGCACGCATTTTCCGTGCTCTGAAGGGGTGACATGTATTGCAAGCTCACCGCTTTCAAGCCGTAGCCGTTCCGCGCTGGCGGGAGCACTGGCCAGAGCATGTACCCGGGCATCCGAGGTCAGTAACACAAAGCGCAACTCGTCTCCCAACCAATCGATGGCCTGGTGCAACCCGCCGTCCAGCCACAGATCCACTTCAACCGCCAGGGAAGAACCTGCCTTGCCCGCCTGCCGCACCTGTTCGATCGACTTGCTCACGGCTTCGCGCACCTCGATGATACGTTGCCAACGGCTTCGTCCCTCCTCACCCTCAGCCAGGGGGAAAAGGCCTTCGTACCAGGTTTCCAGAAAAATGCTGTCGCTGCGCACCCCGGGAATGTGTGCATGGATTTCCTCGGCGGTGAAGCTCAGCACAGGGGCGATCCAACGAACCATGGCTTCGAGCACATGGTACATGGCGGTCTGCGCTGAGCGGCGGGGCAGGCTGTCAATACGGGTGGTGTACAGACGGTCCTTGATGATATCCAGGTAAAAAGCGCCCATTTCAAACGCGCAAAAATTGTGCACTTTCTGGTAAACCTGCAGGAATTGATAATCCGCATAGGCTTGCCTGACTTCAGCCTGTAGTTGTGCCGCGCAGTCCACTGCCCAGCGGTCCAGTGGTAACAGCTGCGCTGGCTGGAGCCCCCGGATGGGTTGAAAACCATCCAGGTTGCCCAACAGAAAACGCGCTGTATTGCGGATTCTTCGATAGACATCGGCTACGCGTTTGAAAATCTCATCCGACGCCGGTATTTCACCACTATAATCCGCTGCAGCTACCCACAGTCGCAGTATATCCGCACCCAGCGTGTTCATGACCTTGGCTGGCGAATCGACATTGCCCGTTGACTTTGACATTTTCCGGCCGGCGGCATCGACCACGAAACCATGCGTCAGCACCTGGCGAAAGGGTGCTTCGCCATGCATGGCCACGGACGAAAGCAATGAACTCTGGAACCATCCGCGGTGCTGGTCAGACCCTTCCAGATACATGTCCGCCGGCCGTGCGAGTTCGTCGCGCTCATCCAGCACACAGCGGTGTGAAACACCCGAATCAAACCATACATCGAGGATGTCGCTTACTGTTTTCCAGGTTTTCTCATCCACGCTCAGGCGCCGCCAGATATCATCCCGGTACCAGAAGTCAACGCCTTCCTGCTCTATCAGGGAAGCCACCTGGTGCATCAGGCGGATTGTTTCCGGGTGCAGCTCACCGCTTACACGGTGGGTAAACAGCGTGATTGGCACGCCCCATGTGCGTTGGCGCGAAATGCACCAGTCCGGACGGTTTTTCACCATTCCCTTGATGCGTTCTTCACCCCAGCCCGGTATCCAGCGCACGTCGGCGATGGCTTTCAGGGCTGTGTCACGCAAGCCCGCCTGGTCCATGCTGATGAACCATTGTGGGGTGACACGGAATGCCGTTGGGGTTTTATGCCGCCAGCAGTGCGGATAACTGTGCTGGAATTCTTCGTTGAACAGCAATGTACCGTTGGTGTGCAGGACCTGGATGATGTTTTCATTGGCCTTCCACACCCATAAACCGGCAAACAGTTCGGTGTCTCCAAGGTAGCGGCCATCACCGCCAACGGGATTGCTAATGGGAAGGTTGTACCGCAGGCCCACGTGAAAATCTTCCTCACCATGACCCGGCGCAGTGTGCACAGCCCCGGTGCCGGCTTCAGTGGTTACATGCTCACCCAGGATCACTGGCACATCGCGATTGTAAAATGGATGCTGCAGGCGCAGATGTTCCAGTGCAGAGCCTTTGATCGTGGCGAGGGTTCGAGCTTGTACGAGTCCGAGCCGATTGGTGACGCTGGTTTGGAGGTCAGCAGCAACCACCAATACCAAAGGTTCACCATGCATTTGCGCCGCCACGAGCACGTAGTCCAAATCGGCGTTCAAGGCTACGGCCTGGTTGGCTGGCAGTGTCCAGGGCGTGGTAGTCCAGATGGGAATGCCTGCCTCTCCCTCGCACTGCTCGGCACCAAAAGCACCAAATAATGCGGCGCGGTTTTTCACGCGGAATAAAACGTCGATCGCTGGCGAAGTTTTGTCCTGGTATTCAATCTCCGCTTCGGCCAGTGCCGAGCCGCAATCGAAACACCAGTGCACCGGTTTGGCTCCCTGCAAAAGGTGTCCCGCCTCGATGATGGATGCCAACGCACGAATCATGTCCGCCTCGTACTTGAAAGACTTGGATGTGTAGGGCTTATCCCAATCGCCCAATACACCCATACGTCTGAAACCACTTCTCTGCAATTCAATCTGCTTTTCGGCAAAATCCCGGCATTGCGCACGGAATGCCGCGGCGTCGAGTGTTTGCCCGACTTTGCCGTGCTTTTTCTCCACCTGCAATTCTATCGGCAGGCCATGGCAATCCCAGCCGGGTACATAGGGCGAACGATAGCCTGCCAGCAGTTTCGACTTGACCACGATATCCTTGAGGATTTTGTTGACGGCGTGCCCCATGTGGATGTCGCCATTGGCGTATGGTGGCCCGTCATGCAGGAGCCACAACGGACGATGTGCCGTTGCCTGCTGGATCCTGGCGTACAGGCCGGCCCGCTCCCAGGTTTCCAACATTTCCGGTTCACGCTTGGCCAGGTTGGCCTTCATCGCGAATTCGGTCTTGGGTAAATTGATGGTGTCCTTGTAATCCATGCTCTTTTTTTCTGTTCAGCTCCGTTCAGGCAGGCCTTTCCGACTGCGCCAGGACCGTCCTGGCTGCGGCTTCATCGCAGCGCATCTGCGCCACCAACTCTTGCAGGGACCCGAAATGGGCTTCTTCCCGTAACTTTGCCACAAATTGCACTTCGAGGCGTTGCCCATAAAGCTCACCATCGAAATCGAATAAATGGGCTTCGAGCAACGGTTCCTGGCCCCCCACCGTTGGCCGCCAGCCCAGGCTTGCTACCGCCGGTCGCCAGTCCCCACGTTCCTGCTTGCCATTCACCCGCAAAAATACCGCAAAAATCCCCTGCACAGGACACGGCCGCGCACGAATGCGTAAATTGGCGGTGGCATAGCCAAGCGTTCGACCCAATTGCCGGCCGAGTACCACGTGGCCTTCCATGCGGAATGGCCGGCCAAGCATGGTGGCTGCTCGGGCAAATTCACCCACCGCCAGCGCCTGCCGGATCGCGCTGCTCGACACCCGCGCCTCACCCAGGTACACGGGCGGTACGATATTGACTTCAAACCCGAACCGATGGCCGAGGGTGCGCAGCATGGACACATCCCCTTCGCGCCTGTGGCCAAAGTGGAAATCCGCACCAACCACCACGTGGCGCGCGGCAAGTCCGTGTGCAATTACCTGTTGGGCGAAATCGCAGGCTGAAAGTCGCGAAAGTGCCGTATCGAAGCGCAGGAGCCAAACCAGATCAATATTCTCCCGCCGCAGCGCATCCAGTTTTTGGTAGATTGTGGATAACCTCGCTGGCGCCGCAGCGGGCTGAAGCAGCGCTTGTGGCAGAGGCTCAAAGGTAACGACTGCAACCAGATCGTTGACATGAGCGACTGAACGACAGTACCGAATCAGGGCCTGATGTCCAAGGTGCAAACCATCAAAGTTGCCAATGGTCACTATGGACCGGATACCTTCTTTCCGGGCCTGTTCACCTGGCCTGTTGCGGATGATTTCCACGTCTGATCCCATCTTCCCAATCGGGCCGCAAAACGGGCCTGGAAAGTGCCCGGCGAATGCATTGATGTAAAAAGCAGCGGATTATACCGCACCTTTCTCCAAGTGATGTTTTCGCAGGCCAGCCGCGAATAGCGCGAATAGATAGACCAGGATTCCGCCAACAACAAGAACCGTCAGCATGGAGGCTCGCTCCCTGGCTGGAGCCATCAGCCACTGCTCTGTAGTTCCATATTTCCACAGAATTACAAGCACCATCAAAACGCTTGCGACGAACGCGGCAAGCAACACTTTGCCCCAACCTGCTTCTGGCTGGTATATGCCCTGGCGCCGCAAACCACGATACAGCATCCAGGCGTTCATGTACGCCGCGACGGTGCTGGCCAGGGCCAGGCCGGTGTGCGGCCCCTTGAAGTGCAGGCCGAGCAGTATCCCAACGAACAGCAGGTTGAGAACCATGTTCGAGACCATGGCAATGATGGCGATGCGAACAGGGGTGCGAGTGTCCTGCCGGGCGTAATAACCTGGGGCCAGGACCTTGACGGCAATGAATGCCGGGAGACCAAGCGCGTAAGCAGACAAGCTCAGCGCAGTCATTTCAGCATCTGCCGGCAAGAAGGCTTCGTACTGAAACATGGTGATGAGAATAGGTGAAGCAAGAACGGTCAGTCCTATCGCGGCCGGTAGCGTAATGAGCAGAGCCAGCCGTAAGGCCCAGTCCAGGGTGCCGGAAAAGGCCTGGGCGCTTTGTTGGGCAAACTTGCGTGACAGGTTTGGCAGAATGACGGTGGCAAGAGCCACGCCAAATACACCCAGTGGAAACTCCATCAGCCGGTCCGAATAATACAGCCAGGTTACGCTGCCGCTGACCAGGAACGTGGCAAGCACGCTATCTACCAGCAGGTTGACCTGTGCCACGGATGAACCCACAAGAGTGGGGATCATCAGTCGCAAGATCTTGCGCACTCCGGAATCCCGCCAGCCCCACCGTGGGCGCGGCATCAGGCCCAGGTGAACCAGGGCGGGCACCTGGATGAGCAGCTGCGCGACTCCGGCCGCCAGTACGCCCCAGGCCAGGGCTTTGACCGGCACTTCCAGCCGACCCGAGAACAACACCGCGGCTGCAATCAACGACAGGTTCAGCAATACCGGGGTCAATGCAGGCACCAGGAAACGATCGAAGGTGTTGAGAATGCCGCCCGAAAGCGCCGTGAGGGAAATCAACAGTATGTAAGGGAAGGTTATGCGCAACATATCTGCCGATAACCAGAACTCAGGCCGGCCCTCAATCAACCAGCCAGGAGCAAAGATCGAGAGCACCGCCGGCGCGGCCAGGACACCAATAGTGGTCACCACCAGCAAAATAGCCAGCAGGGTTCCTGCCACGTGGTCAATCAGTTCCCTCAATGCGGCACGGTCGCCGCTGGCCCTGACTTCGGACAAGACCGGAACGAAAGCGAGAGAAAAGGATCCTTCTGCAAACAGCCGCCGCATGAAATTCGGAATCTTGAATGCCAGGAAGAAAGCGTCGGTGGCCCCGCTGGCGCCAAAATACCTGGCAAAAATGATGTCCCGGACGAAGCCCAGCAATCTCGAAACGATGGTAGCCACACCGACCGTCAGGGTGGACTTCAACAATTTCAATTAGGGAATGCCTCTGTTGGTTGACCCGACGGGTAAAAAATACGAGAATGCTCGGCTTGATTTTTACAATTGGTTTGGAGACTACCTTGGCCAACAGTTTATCAGCTCGTAAACGGGCACGTCAGTCGGAAAAAAACCGCCGTCAGAACACCAGCCAGCGTTCGCACGTGCGTACCGCCATCAAGAGCGTGTTGAAAGCGCTTGCAACGGGTGACAAGGCTGCGGCCCAAGCCGCATTCACAGCTGCCGTGCCGGCAATTGACCGTTCCGTGGCCAAAGGTCTGATGAACAAGAACAAGGCAGCACGGCATAAATCACGCCTGAACGCCCACGTTAAAGTTCTCTGATTGCAGCCTCGATCCGACTGGCCGAAGTCCAGTCTGGCATGCTGATACGAAAAAGCCCCGTCAATGAAGGGGCTTTTTTATGGCTTTTTCAAGCGAAGGGCACACTTGGCCAAGCTCACGACTCAGCTGGATCACCAGGATCCAGCGCTTCGCCAAGCTCCAACAAGGCATCCGAAACTTTCTGCATTAACTCCCTGGTGCCCTCCCCTGTTGCCGAGGAAATCAGGAACCAGGGTTGCTGCCAATCCAATTCGGCTACCGCTGCAGAGGCTTTCTCGCGCGCTTCTTGCGCAGGCAACAGGTCGGCCTTGGTAAACACCAGCCAGCGAGGTTTATGCATCAGGCCCGGATCAAATCGCTCCATTTCAATCTCGAGCAGCCGCACCTGGTTGGCTGGGTCGTTATCATCCTCCGGCGGCGCGAGCTCCACGAGATGCAGCAGCAAGCAGGTGCGCTGGAGGTGTTTCAGGAATTGGATGCCCAGGCCTGCGCCATCGGCGGCGCCTTCGATGATTCCCGGGATATCGGCGATAACAAAGCTGCGGTCCGCATCGATACGCACCACGCCGAGATTCGGATACAAGGTTGTGAATGGATAATCAGCCACTTTCGGCCGCGCAGCGGATACCGTGGAAATCAATGTGGATTTACCTGCGTTTGGGAAACCCAATAAACCGACGTCCGCCAGGACCTTGAGCTCGAGGTGAACGTCCAGGGTTTCACCTGGCCCGCCCGGGACCGTTCGCCGGGGGGCACGATTGGTCGAGCTTTTGAAATGGACGTTGCCGAGACCGCCCCGCCCGCCCTGGGCGATCAGCAAGCGTTGTTTGTGTTCGGTCACGTCACCCAGCGATTCGCCGCTGTCGGCATCCGTAACAATGGTACCCAAGGGTACCCGGATAACGATGTCTTCGCCGCTTTTCCCGGTCATTTGCCTGCCGGAGCCTCCCTGACCATTTTGCGCTTTGAATTTTCGCACATGACGAAAATCAACCAGGGTATTGAGGCCAGAATCACCCTCCAGGTGGACGCTTCCGCCACGGCCTCCATCACCGCCGTCCGGCCCGCCAAATGGTACAAACTTTTCGCGCCTGAAAGATGCCGAGCCATTGCCACCGTTGCCGGCGATCACCGTGATGGAAGCTTCGTCCACAAATTTCATGGTTACAATTCTACTTTATGGAGCGCTGCGCATCCCGTATGTCTTGCCCCGCTGTCCAAACATCGGCCACAAAAAACCCCGCCGAAGCGGGGTTCTGCATTAAATCGTATGCAGGTTTCAGGATGAAACGACACTGACGTACTTGCGCTTCTTGCTGCCTTTCTCGGCAAATTTCACGATCCCGTCCGCCACCGCAAAGAGCGTATGGTCGCGGCCAATGCCCACATTATCACCCGCATGGAAACGTGTTCCGCGCTGACGCACCAGGATGTTGCCGGCCAGGACCTGCTCGCCACCATAATGCTTTACACCAAGGTACTTTGGATTCGAATCGCGGCCGTTGCGCGTGCTGCCGCCTGCTTTCTTATGTGCCATGAGTCTGTATTCTCCTCGAATTCAATTGCGGTCAGGCATCGATGCCGGTAATTTCCAGCTGGGTAAAGTACTGCCGATGGCCCATGTGTTTCATGTGGTGCTTGCGGCGCCTGAACTTGATGATTTTAACCTTGTCTGCGCGGCCATGATCAATCACCCGGGCAGTGATTTTGCCGCCTTCAAGGTAGGGCGCACCGATTTTCACTTCTTCGCCTTCTCCAACCATCAGCACCTGGTCCAGTTCGATGGTGGCGCCCTTTTCGGCTTCGATTTTTTCAACTTTTATGGTATCACCCGTGGCACAGCGATACTGCTTGCCACCAGTTTTGAATACTGCGTACATGGGAATCCAGCTCCGGTGTGAAAACGGCCCTACAAAAGGGCGTGAATGTTAGCTGGTTTAACGGTGGTGGTCAACCTTGAATACAGACACTGAATACAGACACACAGTAATAAAAAGCGCTTGAAAATGAACGAAAAGCTTTATTTTCCGGAATCGTCCAGCAGTCCATGCGACCCGGCTATGTGGTTCTTGGATTTTGCTGCGTTATCCCCTTGGGGAGTATAGTTATTGGTTTGGACGCGACAGTTGAGCATATGGACAAGATTCTCGTTCGGGGCGCCCGCACCCACAATCTCGATAACATCGACCTTGATCTGCCGCGTGACAAGTTGATAGTGATAACGGGTATTTCCGGTTCGGGCAAGTCATCGCTGGCCTTCGACACCCTGTATGCGGAAGGTCAGCGGCGCTATGTTGAATCCCTGTCGGCCTACGCGCGGCAATTCCTGTCGCTGATGGAAAAACCGGATGTTGACCACATCGAGGGCTTGTCGCCAGCCATTTCCATCGAACAGAAGTCCACTTCCCACAACCCTCGTTCCACGGTAGGCACCATTACCGAGATCTATGACTATTTACGCCTGCTATTCGCCCGCGTGGGTACGCCGTGTTGCCCGGACCACAACCTGCCCCTGGAAGCGCAGGCCATCAGCCAGATGGTGGATCATGTACTGGCCCTGCCGGAAGACAGCAAGCTGATGCTTTTGGCACCCGTGGTGCGCAATCGCAAGGGCGAACACTTGCAACTGTTCGATGGCTTGAGGGCGCAGGGCTTCGTGCGGGCAAGGGTTGACGGCGTCCTGTTTGATCTGGAACACGTTCCTGAGTTGGAATTGCGGCACAAACACAGCATCGATGTGGTTGTCGACCGCATTCGCGTTCGGCCCGAGCTGAAACAACGCCTGGCTGAGTCGTTCGAAACCGCACTGAACCTGTCCGACGGCCTGGTGCTGGTATCGCCCATGGATGAAGACAGTGGCGTGGAAGAAAAGCTGTTCAGTTCACGCTTTTCCTGCCCCTACTGCGACTACAGCCTGCAGGAACTCGAGCCACGGATGTTTTCGTTCAACAACCCGAACGGAGCATGTCCCGAGTGCGATGGTCTGGGCATCAGCCAGTTTTTCGATCCGGACCTGGTGGTAAGCAACACCCAGGTCAGTCTCGCGGGCGGCGCCGTGCGGGGCTGGGACAGGCGCAACGCGTATTATTTCCAGATCATACAGGCCCTGGCGCGGCACTACGGTTTTGACATCGAAACACCGTTCAAGGACTTGCCCAGGAAAATCCGTGACATCATCCTGCAAGGTAGTGGTGATGAAATCATCGAGTTCCGTTACCTCAGCGAAGCTGGCACACAAAAGCGCAAGCACCCTTTTGCCGGGATTATTCCCAATCTCGAGCGGCGCTATCGCGAAACCGACTCCCGCATCGTGCGCGAAGAGCTCTCCAAGTACATCAGCCAGAAACCCTGCACCGCTTGTGGTGGCCAGCGCCTGAATCGCGAGGCCCGTCACGTTTTCGTCAACCAGACCAATCTGCCAAGCATCACGGCCTGGCCCATCGTGCAATGCCTGAAATTCTTCGATGAATTGAAGCTTGACGGACGACGTGGCGAAATCGCCGCCAAGGTTGTCAAGGAAGTGCATGAACGGCTGCACTTCCTGGTCAATGTCGGGCTCGACTACCTCACCCTGGATCGCAAGGCGGATTCTCTTTCAGGAGGAGAGGCTCAGCGCATTCGGCTGGCCAGCCAGATCGGTGCTGGACTGGTTGGCATCATGTACATCCTCGATGAGCCTTCCATCGGCCTGCACCAGCGCGACAACGCACGCTTGCTGGCTACGCTGACCAGGCTGCGCGACATAGGCAACACGGTTATCGTGGTGGAACATGATGAGGAGGCCATCCGTACAGCTGATTACGTGGTTGATATCGGCCCCGGGGCCGGAGTACATGGCGGCAAGATCGTTTTCAGCGGCACACCGGCGGAGCTGCTGGCCGATGCAGATTCGCTGACCGGGCAGTATCTCTCGGGTGTGCGCAAGATCCAGGTACCAGTGAAGCGCGTGCCTCGCGACCCAAAGCGCCAATTACGACTCGTTGGCGCTTCCGGAAACAACCTCAAAAACGTGACGCTGGAAATCCCGGCAGGTCTTTTCGTGTGCATTACCGGCGTTTCGGGGTCGGGCAAGTCCACCCTGATCAACGATACGCTGCACCGCCTTGCTGCGCGCGAGCTTTACGGCAGCTCCGCCCAACCAGCCCCGTATAAGTCCTTTGAAAATATAGATCTTTTCGATAAAGTGGTGGACATAGACCAGTCCCCGATAGGGCGCACGCCACGCTCGAATCCGGCGACCTACACCGGTTTGTTCACACCCATTCGCGACCTGTTCAGCGGCACCCAGGAAGCACGCGCCCGTGGCTACAAACCGGGCCGGTTCAGCTTTAATGTAAAGGGCGGCCGTTGCGAGTCCTGCCAGGGGGATGGCCTGATCCGGGTCGAAATGCATTTCCTGCCCGACATCTACGTGCCGTGTGACGTTTGCCACGGCAAACGCTACAACCGTGAAACCCTGGGTGTGACCTACAAGGGGAAAAGCATCCACGAAGTACTGGAAATGACGGTGGAAGAGTCGCTGGAGTTTTTTGCACCGGTGCCTACCCTCGCACGCAAACTGCAGACCATGGCAGATGTCGGCCTCTCGTATATCACGCTGGGACAAAGCGCCACCACCTTGTCAGGCGGTGAGGCACAACGCATCAAGCTGTCCCGCGAACTGAGCAAGCGCGATACCGGGCAAACCCTGTATATCCTGGATGAACCAACTACCGGACTGCATTTCCAGGATATCGAGCAACTGCTTGGCGTATTGCATCGCTTGCGCAACCACGGCAACACCGTGGTGGTAATCGAACACAACCTCGACGTGATCAAAACTGCTGACTGGATAATCGATCTCGGCCCGGAAGGCGGCGACAAGGGCGGCGAAATCATTGCTCAAGGCAGTCCTGAGCAATTGGCCGAAGTGCGGCATTCCTACACCGGTCAGTACCTGCGCCGTGTGCTTGACAAGACTCCGCAACGGAAAACGGCCTGAGGGCATGCGCCGCGTGCAGCTGCGTTTCCGGTCGGTCAGCGAGCCTCGACCGGCAATTTAAACGGAAATTCTTCCCCGCTGGCGCTTATGAGGGTCAATCCTATTGAATCACCCGGGCGCACCTCCCGCATGGGGTTCATTAACATCAGGTGATGCCCGCCCGGCTCCAGTACCATGGCGGTATTCGGACTTTGCGACCAGCCAGTCTGCTGTTCCATGCGGCTGATCCCGTTTTCATTGACCGTCCTGTGCAGGGTCACTTGCTCGTAACTGTCACTCCGGAACGAAGTGATTTCTACGGTTGTCGCACCTTGGTTGGTAAAACGACCATAAGCCGCGGTCATGGTTGCTCCGGGCGGCATGGCGCGAACCCACCCGTCGCTTAGCGACATAGCCGGGCGGACCGGATCTGGACCACAGGCCCCGAGTAAGCAGGCACAAATGATGCAAATGGCGATGGAAACTGGTTTTATGAAAAAATGTGGCATTGCTTGAGCCCGGCTTCTGCCCCGCGGACTTTAAGGATCGCATGGTGCAAGTTACCGGAACTTATTAAATAAACCAAGGATGCAGACATGAACAAATTCCTTACCTTCCTGCTGGTCGTCAATAGCAGTCTGGCCGCTGCAGCAAGCAACGAAGCAACGCCCCCGGATAGTGATGACTCAATCACGATCTACTCGCGAATGCAACCTGGCGCAGTTTCGCCTGAGTGGTACCGCCCCAGCGGGGGCGTCCAGGCCGGAGGAAATGTTCCTGGCTACGCTATCGTACGCCATGACCGCACCTACGACATCGATCGAGGCGTGACTGCGTTGCGTATCACTGACGTTGCCGCCCTGATCGACCCAACCACCGTCACCTTCAGTTCCCTGGACAAGCCCGATACGCGGGTGGTGGAACAGAGTTTCCAGTTTGACCTGGTTAGCCAGGAAAAGCTGTTACAGCGCTATTTGGGACAGAAAATCACGGTGGAACAGCCCCGCGGAGACCTGGTGGACCTGGTGGAGGGCACCTTGTTGGGTATCGGTGACGGTCTCACGCTGCAGATGGATGATGGCAGCGTCCGGGCAGTGCGCGTTTATGGCAACCTGCAGTTCTCGCAGTTACCCGGCGGCTTGAATACGCGGCCGACCCTGGAATGGCTGCTGGACAGCCCCTCCGGAGGTGAACAGAAAACACGCATCGCCTATGAAACCCAGGGCATGACCTGGTGGGCGGACTACAACATCATTCTGGATGAGGCCACGGGGTGTTCCATGGACCTCTCATCCTGGGTCAGCATCATCAACCAGTCCGGGGCTGGCTACCGCAACGCCCGCCTGAAGTTGATCGCCGGTGACGTCAACCGGGCTGCGCCGGCTCCCGTGCAGCGTGAAATGATGTTCAGGACCGCCGTGGCGGAAGATTCCGCCGGGTTTGCAGAAAAAGCCTTCTTTGAATATCACCTGTACACACTGGGCCGGCGCACCGACCTGCGAGATAACTCGACCAGGCAGATTCAATTGATGCCCACGGCCAATGGCGTGCAATGCGAAAAGGAACTGGTGTTTGCACCCACCCTGTCCTACCCCTGGTACGGCGCTTTGCAACTCGACCAGGAATATGGCCGGTACGGACAGAGCGACGTAAACGTTTACCTGCGATTCGCCAACGAAAAAAACTCCCGCCTGGGCATGCCGTTGCCGGCTGGCAGGGTGCGGGTGAACCAGTTGGACAGTGCGGATGGAAGCCTGGAATTCATCGGTGAAGATGTGGTCGGTCATACCCCGCGCAACGAGGACGTTCTGATCCGCATGGGTAATGCTTTTGACATCGTCGGTGAGCGTACGCAAACGGATTTTCAGCTTGATTCACGCAGCCGCAACCTGATGGAGACGATTGAAATCAGACTACGCAATCACAAACCTGAAGCTGTCGACCTCATCGTGCTGGAAAACCTGTACCGCTGGAGTAATTGGCAGATCGAAAACCCAAGCGTTCCGTTCGAGAAAGAAAGCAGCAACCGCATTCGTTTCAAGGTTCGCATTTCGGGCGAAGGGGAAGCAGTGATTCGCTACACCGCCCACTACATGTGGTGATTTACTGGCCGTAATCCGGATTCGTGGTCTTGCCGTACTGTGGTTTATGGCGGATTGGGGGAGCGACCGGATGGGAACGGAACTGGCTTCCATTCGGCGCCGCCCCGTAGCCATTGTATGGTGCAGACGACCAGACGATGATGTTCCCGTTTGCACCATTGACACTGTGTCCATAACGGTAGCCTTTACCGTATTCCAGCCGTTGCCGGACGTGGCGATGTGCATTACCAGCAACGGTACTCCGCTGCATACCGTGGTTTCCGGGGTCCACCAGCTGCATGGTGGAAACCTGCGGTTGAGCCGCGAATGCCGGAGTAACGATCATTGCAGCAGCGAGAACCACCAGCGGCATCGAGATTGGATTCATGTGCTGTAACCTCTTTTCCATTCCTGTTAATTCAGTATAAATCAATCAGCGGGACCGCGTAGCGGCCCCGCTGAATTGGCGCAACATGAGGGCTAGCGGTGATGACCATGGCCCCGGCTGTTCCCGTGGCCTCTCTTGTGGCTGCCTTTATGGTGCTTTGAATGACCGTGAGCATAGCCCTGCGGATAATCGTATCCATAGCCGTGCCTGTAGCCAGGTGAGTGCCAGTGTCCGCATCCCTGGATGTAGACTGGCTGTGGGTAGTATGCCGGCACCCGAAGATAAGGATGGCCAAAGCTCACCGTTCCCATGAATACCGGGCCGTAGTGGACGCCAGACGAGATGGAAACACTGCCGGAAACGCCGTTGGAGCCGTAGCCGACATAGCCTGACTGATGCGCCGCCAGCGAAGTGGCGAGGGCAAGACCGGACAGTCCAATCAATATCGAAATTAAGCGTGTTTGCATGACATTAACCTCCTTTTTGCGCCACGTGCAGGCACAGTCTAGACTTGCCATTCTGAACTCTTACTGAACAGAAAATAGAGGGGCAGGAAATGCTGGAAATCATCGATCATGGGCAAGTGCGGGAAATCAGGCTCAACCACCCCCCTGCCAACGCGATGAGTCCGGCCCTGATTTCAGCTTTGCTTGGGGAACTCCAGCGTAGCGGAAGTTCAGCCGATGCAGTGGTCATTTCCGGCCGGCCCGGGATGTTCTCCGCCGGCCTGGACATTCCCGGCTTGTTGCAACTTGACCGGACTGCACTGATGGAGTTCTGGCAACAGTTCCTCGAACTGTTGCGCACCATTGCTCATCTGCCGGTACCGACAGCCATTGCACTGACTGGCCACGCGCCGGCCGGGGGCATCGTTATTGCCCTGTTTGCTGACTACCGCATCATGTGCGCTGGTAATTACAAGACGGGCTTGAATGAGGTCCAGGTCGGCCTGGTTGTGTCTCCCGTGATCAAGAATGCGCTGGTGCGGCTGATCGGACCCCATCCAGCGGAAAAGATCCTGGTTTCAGGGGCCATATTAAGCCCCGACCAGGCGCTGGATATTGGATTGGTGGATGAGCTGGAAGAAGACCCTGACAAAACCATCGGCCGCGCCATTGCAAGGTGCGAACACCTGCTGAGCCTGCCGCGGAACGCCATGTCACTTACCCGGCAGGTGGCGCGCGAAGATTTGCACCACTACTTCGACCAAACCATCCAGCACGAAGCCGAACGGTTCGGTGATTTGTGGTTTTCTGCTCAGACCCAGTCCAACCTGCGCGGCCTGGTAGCGCGGCTACAAAAAAAATAACCCAAGTTCCTCAGGCTTCGACCTGGCGATTGTCACCAATCTCTATCGGGCGAGATTCATCACGTACCCATTCGCTCCAGGAACCCGGGAACACCCGGGTGGGCGCCATACCAGCCAATTCCATGGCGAATCTGTTATGACAGGCGGTAACGCCTGACCCGCAGGAATGAACCACGGAGGCCACTGGCCGGCGCTGCAAAAGCGATTCAAACTCTTCACGCAACTGGTCAGGTTGTTTGAACTGGCCGGACGGATCGAGGTTGAGCCCCATGGGCCTGTTGAGGGCTCCGGGAATGTGCCCTGCCCGGCTGTCCAGGGGCTCTGTTTCCCCGGAATAACGTTCAGGTGCGCGCGCATCAATCAGGGTCAGTGACGGCTGGCCGATATTGCCCAGGATTTCCGTCACGGACGCCGTCATCGACGGCTGTGCGCGCAGTTCGGGCACAATCGCTGGCTCGCTTTGCAGGTCTCCGACTTGCAACGGAAGTCCGGCCCGGATCCAGGCCTCCAGGCCACCGTTCAGCAAAGCCGCTTCCTGGCCAAAGTAGCGCATCAGCCACCACAAGCGGGCAGCCAGGGCGTTATTCCTGTCATCGTGGGCAACCAGCAGTTTTTCTCTGCTCCAACCGATGCGGCCAAGGAAAGTTGCGAACGCGAGGCTTTCCGGTAATGGGTGTCGCCCGCTCAGGGCAGTGGCTGGAGATGCCAAGTCGAGGTCGAGATGCGCATATCTTGCGCCGGGAATATGGCCGGCCTGGTAGTCTAGCCGACCCTTGCCGGGATCGGTCAGTTCAAATCGACAATCCACTACGATGCAACACGCGGATTCGATCAGATGCGCGAGCCGGGCGGGCGTAACCAGGATGTCAGCGCGCCCCGGCATTTTCCATCCGGCTGGCGAGATTCAGCAACATCGCGGCTGTAACTCCCCAAATGGTGTGATTTTTCCATTGCATGGACCGGGTTGTGTACTCCTGGTCTTCTCGCTTGACGCGCTGTTCACTGTACCTGCCACGATCGATGGCAATGGACAGGGGCACGGTAAACACTTCAGCTACCTCGCTGTAATCGAGCTTCCATTGTATTGGCCATTCCACCAGCGCCACCACGGGTAGTATGCGGTAATCGGAGATCGTGTCCATGCGGTCGAGAAACCCAATCGGCTTCGTGCGCCCCGGCGGTAAACCAATTTCCTCGAAAGCCTCCCGCAGTGCGGTCTGGACGGCCGAAGCATCGTGGTCCTCAACAGCACCGCCCGGAAAGCTGACCTGGCCAGCGTGCTGCAGCAGGTGGTCCGCGCGGCGCGTCAGCACCACCTCAGGTTCGTCGAGGTCGAGCAGCGCAACTAATACTGCGGCCGTCTTGTTGGGGCGATAGAAACCAGTTCCCCGGGGGCGATAGCCATTGATTTGCAATGACTGAACCCCAGACTCAAAGGGTGACACTGCTGCCAGGAGTTGATCGTGCCAGTTCATTTCAAGCGTGTTGTGGTGTTTCGTCACCGGGCAAAAAGTGTTTCCAACCGGCTTGAACGTTTTGACATGATGCGGTTGCGGTCCTGAGGGCTGTAACTCATCCAGTTGCCAATCTCGTCGGTCGTGCGCAGGCACCCGATGCACAGATTTCCGGGGCCCAGGGTGCAGACGCCAATGCACGGCGACGTTGCTTCTTCATGAAGCATAGTGCTGTTCTGCATTGGTGGGGAACCGGACATGGGCTTGGATCAAGAAGTGCCTGCGGGCAAACCGGGAAGCCGCTGTGTGGCGGCTCCCCGCGAGTACCACTACTTGACGATTTCTACCAGTTTGAGGTCAAACGTCAATGCTTCATTTGGACCAACCGGCGGATTGCCACGAGCACCAAAGGCCATGTCGGCCGGAATGAACACTTGCCAGGTGGCGCCGGTCTTCATCAAAGGTAAAACCTCCTGCCAGCCCTTCAGCACGGCATTGACCGTAAATTCCTCAGGCACACCACGGGCAAATGAACTGTCGAACTCAAGTCCAGTCAGCTTGGAGCCGCGGTAATGTACCTTGACCGTGCTGTCCATTCCCGGACGTGCGCCTTCGCCTTCGTCAATAATGCGGTACTGCACACCACTGGGCAGCACTACCACACCTGGCTTTGTTGCATTGGCCGCAAGAAACTCTGTGCTCTTTGCCTGGTTTTCTTCAGCAATTTTGCGAAATGCCTCCGCTTGCTCCTGACGGACTTTTTGCTGCAGGGCGGTCAACAGGGTCACCATTTCTTCATTGGGTATCTGCGACTGTTTGCCGGTCGCCGAATCACGGATGGCCGCGATGATGGTCTCGACGTCAAACTCGGCGCCGCGGCGCTTGATGTCCTCGCCGATGTCCCAGCCAACTGAGTAGCTGAGCTTGCCTTTTTCTGATGTGATGTCCTGGGCCATGACCGGACTGGTCATGAGTGCAACAATAACTAAGAGTGCGAATATGAATCGCATCTGGCAATCCTCCTGGGGTTTACGAAGCGCCCGGCCATGCGCCGGCGTGTCAAAACTGCCATATTCTACAGGAGCAATCTGACGCATGCCATGCAGTTTGTATTTCATTGTGCACATGTGCTGCCACTCCCGAACCTGACCACGACGTGTCCGACCGCATTTCCCGAGGAGAGTTTCCACCACGATTTGGTGGAATTAGCCATGCCCGAAAAGGAATTTCCCGGTCGATCAAGACTTCAAATTTTTAATTTCATTTATATCATGTGCTTACGGATACACCACGGTATGGCATGAACCCTGCATTAACTGTACACAGAACAAACTTACAGGAGATTTGCAAATGGGCATCTTTTCGCGGTTCAGTGACATAGTAAACGCCAACATCAATGCCGTGCTTGAAAAAGCAGAGGATCCGGAAAAAATCATTCGCCTGATGATCCAGGAGATGGAAGACACCCTGGTGGAAATTCGCTCTGCGGCCGCCAAGTGCATTGCCGATCGGAAAGAACACCGGCGGCACATCGAATTCATGGAGCGTGAAAAGGAAGAGTGGGAGCGGCGCGCTGAACTTGCGCTTCGCCGGGAGCGTGATGACCTGGCCCGGGCCGCGCTGACGGAAAAACAAGCCATTGAAGACCAGGTGGCGAAATTGAATGTTGAAGCTGAAAACCTCGATGGCCAACTCGACAAGTTCACTGCTGATATCACCCAGCTCCAAAACAAACTGAACGATGCCAAGACCCGCCAACGCAGCATCGTCATAAGGCACAAGACGGCCAGGTCTCAGCTATCCGCGCGCAAGCATATTCACAGCGATCGCATCGATGAGATGCTGTTTCGCTTCGAGTCCGCTGAGCGCCGCATAGACCAGGTGGAATCCGAGGCCGAGGCGGTAGCCATGGGACACAACCGTTCATTGGCCGATGAAATTGAAGACCTGGAAAGCAACGATCGGGTGGAAGCCGAACTGGCTAAACTGAAGTCCAAGGCCGCCGAACGCATGGAGGACAAGTGATGGGTGAAGTAATCCCTATTCTGTTCATTACAATCTGTCTGCCGCTGTGGATCATCTTTCACTACGTGACCAAGTGGAAGACGTCGAAAGGCCTGTCGGCCGAGGACGAGAAGATGTTGAGTGAGGTATGGGAGTCCGCAAACCGGATGGAAGACCGCATAGTCACTCTCGAGCGCATCCTGGATATTGAATCACCGGGCTGGAGAAAGCGTTAATGAACGATTTCTACAAGCGCAAAAACCCACACCGTCTGTTCCGCGACCGGGAAAACGCCATGCTCGCAGGAGTTTGCGCCGGAATTGCGGACTATTTTGATTTGAACCGCAAAGGCGTGCGGGTAGCCACGGCACTGGCCATGCTCTTTCCGCCGTTCATTCCGTTCGTGGTGCTGGCCTATGTCGTGCTGGCATTACTGCTGCCGGTCAAACCCCGCGAGCTTTATGTTGACCAAGAACGCGCCGTGTTTTGGCGCGGAGTCAGCAATGCGCCCGCGGACGTGTTCGGCGCCTTGAGTCATCGGTTTCGTGAACTCACCCTGCGGCTGGAGAAAATGGAAGCCCACGTGACATCCAAGGAGTTCGAATTCGAACGCGAATTGGGCAAAAAACCTTAAGCCCGCCCCATGTAAAAATTTTATTCGATTCAATAGCGCTTGCCGGACAGGTGAACGTCTTTTTCTCCAGCGGTGACGGCCAGGTCAAGCCGGTTTTCCTGCGGTGGCAGCGGGCAGGTGGAATAGTCATTGAAGGCACAGGGCGGGTTATATGCCTTGTTGAAATCCACCACCAACCGGCCCTCCTGCGGCAAGCCTTCGCTGTAGAGGAATCTTCCCGCCCCGTAAGTTCCATGTCCACTGGTGCGGTCAGCAAAAATAAACCAGACACTGTCCGATGACTCATCCCCAAGCCCAGTCAACCGATAGGTCGCACCTTCCCACTCAAACTCGAAGGTGCCATAAACGGGCGTAGGCGATACCTGCCCCAGCACATTACCGATATCAATGGTTTGACCCGCTTCTGCCGGAACCAGGCGGCCGGTGATTCGCCACCGCGGCTGGACTTCATAATTTTCAACACCGTTGAAGTTCAGTCTCGCCGGAGCCTGGGAATCCGACACGCGCACAGCATAGGACTCGCGGAAGATGACATGAAACGCTATGGATCCACTCTGAACCACCGAAGGTTCACCCGCATTATCGGCCACCAGTTCAGCCTGTTCGAGCATGCCACCATCAACCGTAACGTCTGTATCGGACGCGCGTTTGAATAACAACGTTTTGTCCGTGAGGACAATGGTTCCCCAGTGATCGGGTCCGCCCGAAAGGCGAATGTCATTATCCGGGCTGCTGCCAACGCGATTCTCTCCCTGTTTTAACCAATCGAGTCCAACCAGGCTGAGCCAGCCATGCTCCTGCCGCAGGGTTTCATCGCGGCGTTGCCGCCATTGCAGGATCAGTTCCTGCTCGCTTTCCAGGGCCGCATCCGGGCCACGTTGCCCTGCAACCGCGGCAACACCGTACAATCCACAAGCGAGGATCAGCAAAGTCAACCTCATTCGGATGGCTGCCGTCACCGGATAGTGGCCTTCAATCGACATGTAATAATTTACTTCAACCTCCCGTAGATATCTTCGTAACGAACGATATCGTCTTCGCCGAAATACTCGCCGGTTTGCACTTCGATCAGGTGTACATCTTCGGTTCCCGGGTTTTCCAGCCGGTGGCGTGTCTCAGTGGGGATGTAGGTGGATTCGTTGGCGTGGAGCAGGAATTCCTTGTCGCCAAGGCGGACTTTGGCCACGCCGCGCACCACCGTCCAGTGTTCGGCCCGCCTTTTATGTGACTGCAGGGAGAGTACCTGCCCGGGCTTGACCACCAGGCGTTTGACTTTGCAGTCATCGGCATCCTCGAGAACAGAATAAGTACCCCAGGGCCGGTGGACGGTCTGGTGAAATTCAGCCGAATCATGCTCAAGATCGGTTAGCTGGTTGACTACCTGTTTTACGTCCTGTGCCCGATCCAGATCCGCCACCAACACGGCATCTCCGGTGTCGACAATGATCAGGTTGTTGACCCCAACTGCGGCCACCAGCCGCTTTCCACCCTGCACGAAACAGTTGTGGCTTTCGATAAGCACCGCCTTGCCGCTAATGCGGTTGCCGGCAGAATCAGACTCGTAGAGCTCACTGATGGCTTTCCAGGAACCTATATCGTTCCAGTTAAAATCGCCTTCTATCACGGCTGAATTTTCCGCTTTTTCCATCACCGCGTAGTCAACTGAAATACTCGGGCAGCATTCAAACAGTTCCAGGGGAATTTCCAAAGGCTGGCGGAAACGGTCCAGGCCGTTCCAGCAGGCTGCTGCAGTTGCGTGCACCTCAGGCGCGAACTTCTTCAGCGCTGAGAGAAACGTGCCTGCCTGAAAACAGAACATGCCTGAGTTCCAGTCATAGTTACCCGAGTCCAGGTACCGCTGTGCGGTTTCCAGGTCGGGCTTCTCCACGAATGCGGCGACTTCAAATCCCGCGGAATTGGGGATACGACTCCCTTTGCGTATGTAACCGTAACCGGTCTCCGCGTGCGTGGGGTGGACACCAAAAGTAACCAGAAAGCCGCGGTCAGCCAGGGATGCAGCCTCGTCGACGGCGGTACGGAAATTTTCTTCGTCCGGCACCATGTGATCTGCCGGCAGGATCAGCATGATGGTTTTGGCGCCAGATTTCTGTTCCAGGTAAAAGGCGGCCAGTGCAATGGCAGGCGCTGTATTGCGGCCAACGGGCTCGAGCAGGAAGGGGTGCTCGTGTTCTTCACCAACCAGCCCGTTGTACAGGTCACGGGTGTAAAAATAATAATCCCGGCTGGTAACAGTGAGAATGGGGGAATTTCCTGCCACTGACATTGCGCGGCGAAACGTTTTCTCCGCCAGGGATTCGCCATCGACCAATTTCATGAATGGCTTGGGGTGGGCGCGGCGGGAAACCGGCCACAACCGGGTTCCGGCGCCGCCGGAAAGGATGACGGGAGTTACGGGCATGACGGCACCAGCACACTCATGGCTGAAACTCCTCAAGGCAGGCGCGAAGCGAAATTTCGAGATCCTGTGGTTGTATGCCAAATGTGTTTTGAATCACCGTGGTATCCAACACAGAGTAGCTTGGCCGCCGGGCAACTTGCGGAAACTCTGTTGACTTGATTGCTTTCAAGCGTGGAATTTCATGCAGCAGCCTCTGCTCCGCGGCCAGCCTGAAAATCATGTTGGCGAAATCATACCAAGTCACCGCGTTGTTGTCGCAATAATGGAAAATTCCCTGGCGTGGCGAATTGGCGCCATCTGCAAGAGCTTGCGTCAGCACCGAAGCGGACACCCGGGCCAGGTTTCGCGCCCATGTTGGGCAACCGGTCTGATCGCTGATAATACTGAGTTCAGAGCGTTGTCGCGCCAGCCGCAACATGTTCAAAACAAAATTATTGCCGTGGGTGGAATAGACCCACGAGGTCCGCAGCACGATATGGCGACATAGGCTGGCGCCAACTGCCCATTCACCCGCAAGCTTGCTTGCTCCATAAACGCCCAGGGGGCCAGGCACATCGGCTTCACGATAGGGCCGCCCGGATTCTCCCCCGAACACGTAATCCGTGGAATAGTGCAAGAGGAAAGCGTTATCGCGCTTGCTCCAGCGGGCGAGGCAAGCGGGCAGCTCCGCATTGAGACAAAAAGCCGTGCGGCTGTCGTTCTCTGCTTTATCGACCGCGGTATAGGCCGCGGCATTGATCACTACGTCCGGACGAATCCGGTTCAGGAGGGTTTCAACTTCCTGCAGATGGGTAAGGTCGAGTCCGACAGATCCTTCCTCATCCGGCAAGCGATCAACTGCAGTGATCTCGCCCAAGCCAGCCAGGCAGCTCTGCAGTTCCCGGCCAAGCTGGCCGGAGGCGCCGGTGAGCAAAATCTTCATTGAGGCATGCGCGGAAGATCTTCCGCTGCCACATCACGCAGGCGAGGGGCATTGCGATCCTTGACTGATAACACTGCCGCTGAGATTGGCCATTTCACCGCAATGTCAGGGTCATCCCAGGCCACCACCGCATCGAACTCCGCCACGAATTCCCTGGTGCACAGATAACTCATCATGGCGCTATCCCCCAACACACAATACCCATGGGCAAACCCTTCCGGCACATAAAGCTGGCGATGATTCTGTGCGGACAATTCAACCCCGGTCCATTGCCGGAAAGTCGGAGAGTCAGTGCGGATATCTACTGCCACATCGAATATGCAGCCTTCAAGCACCGAGACCAGCTTGCCTTGCGGCCGAGGATGCTGGTAGTGCAAGCCTCGAACCACACCCGGCCCGGAGCGGGAAATATTGGATTGGACAAATTGCGCAGGCAAGCCCATGGACTCATAGCGTGCGGCCTGCCACAGTTCCTTGAAGTAGCCCCGCTCATCGCCATGAACTACCGGCTCAATGATGACCAGGCCCGGAAGGCCAGTCTCAATGATTTTCATGTTTCCCCGCCGCGCCTGAGCAGTTGCAGAAGGTATTCACCGTAGCCGCTTTTTCGCAAGGGTTCGGCCAGGCGCATGATTTGTGCGGCATCGATCCAGCCTTTGATGAAGGCGATTTCTTCCGGACAGGCAACTTTCAATCCCTGCCGGGTTTCGATGGTTTCAATAAAACTGGCCGCTTGCTGCAATGACTCGTGCGTTCCCGTGTCCAGCCACGCATAACCGCGGCCCAGCCGTTCCAGGACCAGGCTACCGACTTCCAGGTAGCGCCGGTTCAGATCGGTGATTTCGAGTTCACCACGGGCGGATGGTTTGAGCTCACGGGCAAATTCGCTGGCTCTTTCATCGTAGAAGTACAGGCCCGTTACCGCGTAATGCGAGCGTGGCGTTAATGGCTTTTCCTCGATGCTCAACACGTGCAACTGCTGGTCGAATTCGACCACTCCGTAGCGTTCCGGATCCCGCACCCAGTAGCCGAATACTGTTGCCCCATGCTCGCTACGGGTGACCCGCTCAAGCACTTCGCTCAGGCCACCTCCATGGAAAATATTGTCGCCAAGAATCAGGCACGCAGGGCTGCCAGCGAGAAATTTTTCGGCAATGATCAAAGCCTGGGCGAGCCCATCCGGCTTCGGTTGCACGGCGAATTCAAGGTGAATGCCCCAATCACTGCCATCACCGAGCAGTTGCATGAACGATGCCTGTTCATGTGGCGTCGTTATGATCAGGATTTCGCGAATGTCCGCCTGCATCAGGGTCGCCAGCGGATAAAAAATCATTGGTTTGTCGTAAACCGGGAGCAGTTGTTTGCTTACCACCCGGGTCAGGGGATAGAGCCGGGTCCCGCTGCCGCCGGCAAGAATGATTCCCTTTCTGGTCATGGTTGGCACCCCCTCATTCAGGCCGCTCCACCCAGCCCCAACCGTTCACCCTGGTAGCTGCCGTCGCGCACCCGATCAACCCAATCGCCGTTGCCCAGGTACCAGTCTACCGTTTGCTCCAGGCCTTGTTCAAAGCTGACCGACGGCTTCCAACCCAGACTGGAAGTAAGCTTGCTGCAGTCGATCGCGTAACGCCGGTCGTGACCTGGACGATCGGTGACATGGTCAATCAAGCGTGCGCGGTCGCTGCAGTCAGCGTGCGGTGCCTTGCGATCCACGATGGAACAGATGGCGCGCACGACCTGCAGGTTGGTTCGCTCCGATGAACCGCCAATGTTGTACATCTGACCGCTGATCCCCCGTCGGAGGATCGTGTTTATGGCGTCCACGTGATCGTGCACGTAGAGCCAGTCCCGCACCTGCAGGCCGTCGCCGTAAACCGGCAGCGGTTTGAGATCAAGCGCATTGAGTATGACCAGGGGGATTAGTTTCTCGGGAAACTGGTATGGCCCGTAATTGTTGGAGCAATTCGTGGTCAACACCGGCAGACCGAAGGTGTGGTGGAAGGACCGAACCAGGTGGTCCGAACCGGCCTTGGAAGCTGCATAGGGAGAATTGGGCGCGTACGGGCTTAATTCCGTGAACGCTCCGGTTTCACCCAGGCTGCCGTACACCTCGTCGGTGGAGATATGCAGGAAACGGAACCCTGCACCCGATCGAGGGTCGCGGTTCCGCCAGTAATCCAGCGCGCACTGCAGCAAGTTGAGCGTACCAACAATGTTGGTCTGCACGAACGCCGCGGGGCCATCGATGGATCGGTCCACGTGGCTCTCGGCGGCGAAATTGACTATCGCGTCCGGAGCAAACTCGGACAGCAAGCGGCCTACCAGCGCGGTATCTGCAATATCTCCGTGCACGAAAACATGCCGGGGTTCCTCCGCCAGCGAGGCCAGAGTGTCGAGATTGCCGGCGTAGGTCAAGGCATCCAGGTTGACAATGCGCAGTGATTTATCCCTGGAGAGGCTGCGCAAAACAAAATTGCCACCAATGAATCCAGCACCGCCGGTGACGAGCAGGGTTTTCATGGAGTGCCCTAGAATGGAATGTCGTCTTCCGCAAACCCTTCATCACCCGGTGAATCCGGTGAATCCGCCACGCTCTTGCTGGAAGGCTGGTTGTCGCGAAAGCCGCCGCCCTTGGCAGGTCGTTCGTAATTGTCGCCGCCTCCGCGCCCGCCCAGCATCTGCATTTCATTGGCGACGATTTCGGTTGTATAACGGTCCTGGCCGCCCTGGTCCTGCCATTTACGTGTCCTGATCGATCCCTCGATGTACACCTGGCTGCCCTTTTTCAGGTATTCACCGGCGATTTCAGCCAAGCGGTTGAAGAACACCACGCGATGCCATTCGGTGCGTTCCTGCTGCTCACCGCTTTGCTTGTCTTTCCATGCTTCGGCAGTTGCGAGGCGGATGTTGGTAATGGCCGATCCGCTGGCTGTGTAACGGGTTTCCGGGTCGGCGCCCAGGTTTCCGACCAGGATGACTTTATTGATACCACGTGCCATCAGGCATCTCCCTTTGGTGCGCGCTGGCACCTTCAATTACTGGTTTATGCTGAGAATTTCAGAGCGGGGAGTTTATCACAGTCCCCCTGACTGGCTTGTCAGAAAAAGTCGTTTTATAAACCTGTTTGCCAGCACTCCCCACACCAGGCAGGCAGTTCCGGCCAGGGACAGCGCCATCCTGCCGCCAAAATTGGCCAGCAATATGCCCCCGCCTGCACCACCGGCGAAAGCGCCGAGAAATTGGAAGCTGCTGTACAAGCCCATTTTCCGTCCCCTGCCGCCACGGTTGGTGAGTCGCGCCAGCAAGGCCGGCATGGCTGCCTCGAGCAAATTGAAGCCGAGAAAATATGTCACGATGAGCACGGCCAGCCAGACCAGGGAAAATCCCTGTGACAACAGCAGCAGTGATGTGCCGAGTACCGCGAAGGCCCAGGGCAAAATCGCGCTCTCGGTTTTATGCAAACCCATCCACCGCAGCAGTGGCAACATCAGGAGCACGGAAGCAACCATGGTTGGAACATAGATTTTCCAGTGTTGCGCCAAGGCAAACCCGTAGTGGTCAACCAGGAATCCCGGCAAAACCACAAACAGCAAGGTCATCATCGCATGGAGCAGGAACACACTGAGCGCCAGCAGCCAAACCGGCTGCATGGAATCGATCACAATCGTCTCATCCACCCCTGCGGGGGCCCTGGCGCCCGGTGTCGTCAACACCAGCAACATGCCAATGAGGCCGAATGCTGCAGTCAAACCGAGCAAACCGCTAAGTCCTAACAGGTTGGCCAGGGGGACGGACGCTATCATCGAGAGCAAAAATGCCCCACCGATACCCATGCCGATGATTGCCATGACGAGTGGGCGCTTCTCCGGGCGGGTGAAATCGGCCGCAAAAGCCATGGCCACGCCGGCTATGGCACCGCAACCCTGCAAGGCCCGGCCCCAGACCAGGGAAGTCATGGATTCCGCATTGGCCGCCACGATCCCGCCAACGGCGAACAGGGCGAGGCCCAGTAACAGCACCGGACGACGGCCCCAGCGATCTGAAAGCCAGCCAAAAGGCTGTTGTAACAGGGCCTGGGTGAGACCGTAAACCCCAACCGCCAATCCACCGAGCTGCGGAGTGAACCCAGGCACGTTGCTGGCCAAAACCATGAAAACAGGCAGCACCAGGAAGAGGCCGAGCATGCGCAAGGCAATGACCCCAGACAGGGTTACGGCCAATCTGAGCTCCGGGAATGGGGAAGGAAGCATGGGCGGGACTTTGTTCCAGCGGCAAATCGGGCATTATAGAGGCCGGGGGAGAAAATACATAAAACGCAGCCGATTGCGTCTTCCTGCTTTGTGTTGCATAAAGCGCGGCCTATAATGCGGCCACGGTAGCAACGGGAAAAGCATGGAACAGGCACAAGCCCAGCAGCCCGAAATCGACGAGGATCCATCGGAGATCCAAGCCGTTTTCAGGCTTTGCGCCAAAGACATGGCAGCGGTGGATGCGTTCATTCGCAGCAGCCTGGATTCAGACGTCGTCCTGATCCGCCAAATTGCCGAGTACATCATTAGTTCCGGGGGCAAACGCCTGCGGCCCATGCTGGTCGTGCTGGCGGCCCGGGCTTGCGGATACGAAGAGGCTTCGACGGTACGGCAAAACCAGGTAATCCTCGCTGCCGTCATTGAGTTCATCCATACAGCAACTTTGCTGCACGACGACGTTGTTGATGAATCCGACTTGCGTCGCGGCCAGGAAACAGCCCATGCCGTATGGGGCAATGCAGCCAGCGTACTGGTAGGTGACTTCCTTTACTCCCGCGCATTTCAGATGATGGTCAAGGTCGAGTCGATGCGCGTGATGGAGGTGCTATCCAATGCCACCAACATGATTGCCGAGGGCGAGGTGGAACAACTGCTCAACATGCATGACCCGGATGTGAGCGAAGCCAGTTATTTCAGCGTGATCGAGAAGAAAACCGCCAAACTGTTTGAAGCGGCCTGTCAATTGGGAGCAGTGCTTGCCGGGCGGGAAGACCTTGAGGCCCCCATGGCTGCCTTTGGCCGGGAACTGGGCTCGGCCTTCCAGATTACTGACGATGTTCTTGACTACACCTCCAACGCCGACACGCTGGGTAAAAATGCCGGTGATGACCTCGCCGAGGGCAAGCCCACTCTGCCCTTGATCCTGTGCCGGGCTGGATTGCAGGGCAGCTTACGCGAACTGGTCGATGAATCCATACGGCAAGGAGACAACTCCCGGCTGGACCAGATCGTCAGGCTGATTCGCGACACCGGCGCCCTGCAAACCTCTATCGACAGGGCCCGGTCCCGAGCCAATGCTGCCTTGGCAGCCCTGGAAAGGCTGCCCGCATCGCGCTGGAAGGATGCCATGGCCGCATTGGCGGCTTACAGCGTCTCTCGCCAGCACTAACCCGCCCAACCGTCATCCCAACCCGCAGCTGTGATCCCGACCAAAAGCCGTCCTCCCGGGCCTGGCCCGGGATCCGCCCGCGCCTGGTCAGGATTCAGGCCCCGAGCACCGCATTCCATTGCGCAATGCGCTGCGCCTGGCTGGCCAGAAAATCGTCTGCGCTGTGGATATCGATACCGGAAATGGTGTCGCCCACCACGATGCTGTCAACCACCGCCTGGTCCGCGCTGTCCAGCACACTGCCAAATACCGTGTGCTTTCCATCCAGCCAGGCCGTGGCGACATGGGTAATGAAAAACTGACTGCCGTTGGTGCCGGGGCCGGCGTTTGCCATGGATAATTTTCCTGCTGTATCGTGCCGCAGACTTGCTGAACATTCGTCTTCGAAGCGATAGCCCGGGCCGCCTGTGCCCGTACCTTGCGGACACCCACCCTGGATCATGAAATTCGGGATGACGCGGTGAAAGGTTAATCCGTCATAAAAGCCCCTATTTGCAAGATTAACGAAATTAGCCACCGTTACCGGCGCTTTTCCCGCAAATAACCGTATTTTTATATCTCCCTTACTGGTATGCATCACCGCATTGACGGCATTTGCTGTTGCACTCACAGATCCATTCTCCTTGAAACTTTTTCCAATGTGGTCAGGTCTACTTGAACGAGGCCGCGGGATGGTCTCTCCCTCATACCTGACAGGGCGATTTATGCACTCCTCACCCCTGACCCGCGGCCTCATTCTACCTGCTTCTCAAGCCTTGGCGTGTCTCCTGACGGACTTTCCGGGTTAAAACCACATAAACGGGCAAATTGCTGGCCACGGTCTCGGAAATCAACAAACTGCGGAAAACTGGGGGCGCCTGGAGAGAGCAGGATCGTATCACCCGGTGCGGCCAGTTCACGGGCCCTGGCAACGGCCGAGGACATATCCGGCATGGGGTGGAAACCAGCGGGTGGAGACAAATCGGCGCGGCACAGGCTTTCGATGATGCGCGGACCGTTTTCCGGCAGCCCAATGACGGCCCGCGGTGGCCAGTTCAGAAAATCAGATCCGTAGGGTGTCCAGTCCAGGCCACGATCGAATCCACCAACCAGCAATACAATTTTTTTATCTTGCAAAGCCTCGAGCGCTGCTACCGTGGCCACGGGCGTGGTCGCGATGCTGTCGTTGATGTAGTAAATTCCTTCGCGCTGCCCCAGCGGCTGCAATCGGTGCGGCAAACTTTCAAACGATGCCACCGCTCCTGCTGCCTGCAACAGGTTGATTCCCGCCAGCGCGGACACGCTCAATGCCGCCGCGGTATTGTACAGATTGTGCCGCCCAGGCAATCCCGCTGGCATGTGCAGCGGCAGTTCCTGTTGCCGGTACCAGAACTTCCCGGCGTCGATATGCACCCCGCAGGCTGCATTGAACCAAACGGCATTGGCTGCGCTTTGAAAATGACCGGCAAGACCAGCATCGGCAGCATTGACCAGCACGAGTCCCCGGCTCGCCAATGCCGCCAAGCGTAACTTGTCACGCCGGTAATTGGCCTCGTTGCCGTGCCAGTCCAGGTGTTCAGGTGAAAGGTTGAGGAAGAGAGCTATCGTGGGCGAGGCTTCCAGGTCCGCGATCTGGTAGCTGGACAGTTCAATCACCCACCAGTCCACATCCCGGTCATCACAGGCCAACAGGGGGATGCCGATGTTGCCGGCCAGCTGAACTGCACAGCCGCAGGATCGCAACAGGTGCGCCACCAGCGCAGAAGTCGTGCTTTTGCCTTTGGTCCCGGTGACACAGATTGTCCTGGCCTGGGGGTGAGCCGCGAACCACAAGTTGCTGGGCGAAGTGACGCGCACACCAGTTGCCATGGCCGCCTGCACCGGTTCCCGGTACATGCTGATCCCGGGTGAGCGGACGAGTATTTCGAATGTTTGCAAACGCTCGCGAGTCAAGGGCTCGATCAGTAATTGGTCACCTTGCGCCAGGCTGGCTTTGAACCCGGGGTCGGCCGCAGCCTCCGCAATGACGCTGAGCCGGGTTGATGGCAATCGCCGGCGCAACCAGGCATAAGCCGCCTGTCCTTCCCGGCCAGCACCCAGGATGGCGATGCGGCGATCTGCCAGTTCAGCAATTTCCATTAGCCAAACTCGTGCGGAAGTGCCGCGGTGATCGCTGCCGGGATGAAGTGCGCGGCTGAAGGCTTCAGCAGCTCGTCAAGGCTGGGTACCTGCATGTCCCGCACCTCCGGCGCAAGGGCCTGGACGACCGCGTGGCCATGCCATTCTGCGCGGCCCGCAAGCGCCGACAAGGCGGCGCGGCTCTCCCCCGCTTCGCCGACACATTCAAAGGGCTTGTCCTGGCCAATGCCACACAAGGCGCGAAACCCCTCCAGCTGGGCGGGATCATCCAGCAAATCCTTGCCCTGAATGGCGCGGACTTCCCGAGGACTCAGGAACAGTGCCAGGCTCAATGCGGCAAATCGGCATTTGGGGCAGGAGCCACACCAGCGGCCTTCGATGGCCGGGCCGGCCAAATGGAAATTGCGATTGCAGCTGGAATATACCGGGTGAAACGAACTCATTGCGCAGAACCGTCGCACAATATCCAGTTCGGAAAACGGACGCAAAATGGAAAAGTAATCGATATCCGGGCTGATGATGCTGTGCACCAGATCGCGGAATTCCCGTTCAAACGCGCTGGTCTTGCTGTACTGATGGTTTACCACCACTCCATCGGATGTGACCAGCGTGGCCTCGTCAGCCGAGCGTTCGTTGGAAAACACCACGTATTTGAAACCGTAGAGGACCGCGGCGCAGACCAGGATGGCTGAATTGATGGCGGTCACCGGAATATGCCCGTTCCATGCCCCGGCAGCGTTTATGGCCGGCAATTCCGGCGCCAGTTGGCGGCTGATGCGCAACAGCGGCAGGCCCGCGGCCTTGACCGTGTCGCTGATCAAACCGGACGCGCCGACGCACACTGGCATCACTTCCACGCCGGAACGGCGCATCAGGTTCAGGCCCACCAGACTGTCCTTTCCTCCGCCCATGGCCACCAGGGCCCGCTCCGGCAACAACAGTCTTCCCGCGGCTGGCCTGGCATCACTGCCCGGCGGGAAGTGCAAGCGATCAGCCACGCGCACGCTGTTAACGTGGCTGAACTCGGCCAGCCCTTCAATGTAGAGCCGCTGCGTAAAGGCCAGCAGGGGATCAACAGCCGGCACCCAGTCAAAAATTATTTGCGGTGGCAACGCGGCTTTGTAGTAACTGATCCCGGCTACCAGGTGAAGGACTTCCAGCGCCCGCTCGAAAGCGGCCTGGCGGCTGGTCTCGGGTGGCCAGGGTGCATACGGGAAGACCAGCTTCTCCACCAGCGGTGGTCCGTTGTCAAGGCGATATCCCAGGCTGGCCAGGCCGGTTGCCGGGTCGTAGTGACGCGCACCAAAGTGGAACACCCGGGCTGCGCGCGGATCACCACTCCACTCCTTCATGGCAACTCGCTCATGCCTGGATTTCCTGCCAGCTGGGGCCGAACACACCCTGATGCGCTGCGGGGCCGGCGCCTGATGGAATCAATACTTCATGCGCGCGGCGCAATAGCAGCTCGTGGTCCGCCGCTTCCAGCAGCAGGCTGAGACAAAGATCATTGGCAGATTGCGACAGCATCAACAAGGGGTGGTCATCAAAAAACCGCATGGTTGATTGCAGATCGGCCAGCGCCGTTCTCACCGCGGTTCCAACCAGGTTAATGCAAACGCAATGGGTATACAGCTTCACCGTGCACTGGGTCTGCAGTTCATCCACCAGCCTGGCCAGCGCCGGTTCATCGAGGTGATTGGCCGGCCCATTAAGGGCAACCGTGGTGGTAGTCTCGGAAGTTGCAACCAGGTCGATGGATACGCCGTGACGGCGGAAAATGTCGAATACCCGTGCCAGGAAGCCCACCTCGCGGCGCGTGTCGATATTCTGCAACAGCAGTACCACCATGTCCTTCTGACAGGTGATGGCTTTTACCCCCCGGGCCTCTGTCCGGTTAGCTTCCCTGGCCGGGTAGCCAATCCGTGTGCCCCCAAGCCCGGGCCGCCCGGTATCGCGAATAAGCACCGGTGTGCGGGTGGCGGCTGCCGCCCGGATGCATCGGGGGTGAACCACCTTGGCGCCGCTGGCGGCCATTTCCAGGGCTTCGTCATAGGCAAGTTCGGCCAGCAATCGAGCCTGCGGCACCAGGCGGGGATCCGCGCTGAACAGGCCGGGCACATCGGTCCAGATCTCAAGTTCGAATGCCTCTAGCCGCCCGGCGAGCAAAGCGGCTGACGTATCCGAGCCGCCGCGTCCGAGAAGCGCAGTCCGGCCATCCCCAGTGCCGGCCATGAAGCCCTGGGTGATCACCACCGCTTCGAGTTGCTGCCAGCGCCGGGCAAGTTCCGCATCGCCACCGGGTTCACAACTGGCGGACAACCATTGACGGGCGGCCGAGAGTTGCGGCTCCTCCCGTACGCGCAAGGCCGTGCGTACATCTACCCAGCTGACAGCCACAAACTGCTTGAGGAATTCAGCACCGATCCGGGTGCTGAGCCATTCGCCCATGCCCAACAATTCAGCCCGAACCGCATACTCCTCGCCTGGGCTTTTTGCCGCGGCCAGTTCATGGGCGCAGCGGCGGATCGTTGCTTCGGCAAGCTGCAGGCACCCTGTTTCAGTCACGCCCAGCTCCCCAGCCAGGCGGCGGTGACGCTGCAGCAATGCGGTGATTTTCACCTCAGAAGCAGGGTCATCTGCCAATGCTGCCAGATCATTGGTTACCCCGGAAACAGCCGAACACACCAGCAGAACGCGCGCGCCCCGTGTCCGCCGTGCCTGCACCAGGCCGGCAATGACCTGCCACTGCGGCCGTCCGGACACGCTGGTGCCGCCAAACTTGAGCACTACCCAGGGGGTGGTCGAAGGGGTGATCAAAAAAAGTAGCTCATAATCAGAAAATGTGTGAATAAAGGTGCAGGAACGTTACCGAAAACCCCATGCGCTGTACAGACTTCGCCGCGACTGCCCCGAAATTGACAGAATTGCTTCGGGAGTACCCTTGCTCGGCGCCAAAAAAACGGCGCCCTGAGGGGCGCCGTCAAGAGGATGGAGTGTGCAGATGAGCTGCAAATCCAGTTGGAGTGTTTAGAGGAAAAACCCAACCTCAACAGGTTAAATCTCTCGTCCGGGCAATGTGACATCAAAATGTACCCCCGGGTTCCGTAATTCTACAATCTGTACTAGGATGGCTCTCTCACAAGAATTTTTAGGAAAAAGTGCATGCCGAAGTATCGCACCGAGGACATTCGCAATATTACGCTTGTTGGACATACCGGATCGGGCAAAACCTCACTCATAGAAGCCCTGTTGGTCAAATCAGGAACCATTGGTGAAGCAGGCTCTGTTGAACGCGGAACAACCACAACCGACCACGATCCCCTGGAAAAAGAATTTCAGCATTCACTGGATTCAGCCATCGCAAGCCTGGAATTCGATGGCACACATATCAACTTGATCGATACCCCGGGTTTCGCGGATTTTCGCGGCCCGACGCTGACCGCCATGGCAGCGACCGAGACCACCGCCGTTGTGATCAATGCCCATAACGGCATCGAGTTGTCCACCCGTCGCCTGATGCGCCGCGCCAAAAACCGCCGCCTGTGCCGCATGATCATCATCAACAAGATAGACCAGCAAGGCGTGAACCTGGGCAAACTGGTGAAGGCTATTCGCGAAGAGTTCGGACCAGAATGCCTGCCGATCAATTTGCCCGCGGACAATCTCAGCACGGTACACGATTGCTTTTTCCACACCGAGGGCAAAACCGATATTCTCTCGCTGGCTGAAGCCCATGATGCAATCATTGACCAGGTCGTGGAGACCAGCGAAGCGCTGATGGAAAAGTACCTCGAAGGTGCTGAACTTTCCCGCGACGAGTTGCACGACGCGTTTGAACTCGCGCTGCGCGAAGGTCACCTGGTGCCCATTTGCTTCACTTCGGCGCTTACAGGAGCCGGACTGGATGAATTCCTGGGCATGTGCAAACGCTTGATGCCCAATCCCCTTGAAGGCAA
>DATDPS010000215.1:0-17969 GCA_035292625.1 Lysobacterales bacterium
TCCATGTAACTGGTCAGGGCGGTGATTTCTTCATCGGTCAATTCCGCGGCAACGCCGTTCATGACGTGGCTGCTGGCATCTTTCCCGCCCCAGTTTTCACCGGCGCGAAAGCGTTTGAGCAAGTTGGCCGTATAAGTCGCGTGCTGGCCTGCCAGCCTGGGGTATCCGGCCAGTGGATTGCCTTCCCCTGCTGGTCCGTGGCAGGCCATGCAGGCCGGCGTGCCGTTTGCAGCCTTGCCCGCTCGCCACAGGCGTTCGCCCTCAGGTACCTGGGACTGCTCGGCAATACCACCCGACATCTGCTGTGATGCGAACCAGGCCGAGATGTCGGCAAGGTCCTGCTCGCTGGTGGTTGCCACGATAGCCGTCATCTCAGGCACCGGCCGGGCGCCCGCCTTGATCAGATTGGCCTGGCGAACCAGATAGTCCTGGTGCTGGCCCGCCAATTTGGGCCATTGCGGCACCATGCTGTTACCATCGGCGCCATGGCAGGCGGCACAAATCGCAGACTTGGCCTGGCCGGCGGCGGCATCGCCTTCGGCAGCGGCTTGCAGACTGACTGCGGCCAGCAGGCTAGCGGCGACCCCGCGGCAAAACTTGAAGCAAAACTTCATGCAGTTCTCCTGGATTTTTCCTCAATCCATCATGACCGGCGACCCGCGGTGATAGAATGGTCCGCCATTATCGCGGTTTCGTCCACAACGTTCCAGCATGCATGTCCAGGCAGTTGAAATGAGCTCCGAAACGCCACGGCACAATCCCTACCGCTCCGCTGCATATGTCATCAGCGCACACAATCTCAGGCAATTGCCGGAAGACACAGGTCTTGAAGTCGCTTTCGCGGGCCGTTCCAACGCCGGAAAGTCCAGCGCGATCAACACGCTCACCGAACAGAAATCCCTGGCGAGGACGAGCAAGACCCCCGGCCGCACACAGCAGATCGTGATTTTCGAGATCAATCCGGGGCGCCGCATCGCGGACCTGCCCGGTTACGGATACGCCAAGGTCCCAGCCAAGCTGCGCGATCACTGGAAGCATGTGCTGCAAATATATTTCCACCGGCGCGAGTCGCTGCGCGGAGTGGTCCTGCTGATGGATATCCGCCACCCCATGCGGCCGTTCGACCGGCAAATGATCGACTGGTGCCATCACCGCGGCCTGTCCTGTCATGTAGTCCTGACCAAGTCCGACAAGCTGAAACGCGGTCCGGCCCAGTCCACGCTGTTGCAGGTGCGCAAGGCCCTGCCGCCGGGAGCCACGGCCCAGACTTTTTCAGCCAGCAAGGGCGAGGGCAAGCAGGAACTGATAGCGCTGCTCAACGGCTGGTATGAAATCGGCGCCGGCAATTCCGGCTCCCTTGGTCGCCCGCTACAGGATAGAATCGAAACCCTGGCCACAGGAGCTGAACCATGAGCTTTCCCGCTACGCGCATGCGGCGCATGCGTGCCCACGACTTTTCCCGGCGCTTGATGCGCGAAACGCGCCTGGGCGCGGACAAGCTGATATGGCCTGTGTTCATCCTGGAGGGCGATGACGCCGTTGAGCCGGTAGCTTCCATGCCAGGGGTGGAGCGCATGACCATAGACCGGCTTCTGCCCGCCGCTGCCCATTGCCGTGAGCTGGGTATTCCCGCCATCGCCTTGTTCCCGGTGGTAGCCAGCGAGTTCAAATCGGAAGATGCGCGTGAAGCGTGGAACCCGGAAGGCCTGGCGCAAAGAGCTGTCATGGCCTTGAAAGAACAGGTACCTGGCCTGGGAGTGATTACCGACGTGGCCCTCGATCCGTTCACCACGCATGGCCAGGATGGGCTGATCGATGACACGGGTTACGTAATGAACGATGCCACCATCGATGTGCTGGTCAAACAGGCCTTGTCGCATGCCGAAGCGGGCGCCGACATTGTCGCGCCCTCCGACATGATGGATGGCCGTATCGGAGTGATCCGCCAATCGCTTGAAACCGAGGGCTTTCCGAACACCAGAATCCTCGCCTACTCGGCCAAGTACGCGTCCGGTTTTTACGGACCTTTCCGCGACGCGGTGGGATCGGCCGGCAGCCTGGGCGGGGGCAACAAGTATTCCTACCAGATGGACCCGGCCAACAGCGATGAGGCCCTGCGCGAAGTCGAGCTCGACCTGGAGGAAGGCGCGGACATAGTGATGGTCAAGCCCGCCATGCCCTACCTCGATATCGTGCGCCGCGTCAAAGACAGGTTTGGCGCGCCCACCTTTGCTTACCAGGTATCGGGGGAATACGCCATGCTGAAAGCCGCTGCGCTCAATGGCTGGCTGGACGAGCAGTCGGTGGTTCTGGAGGCTCTCACCTCCATTCACCGGGCTGGCGCCGATGCCATCCTGACGTATTACGCCATCCAGGCTGCGCAGTGGCTGAACGAGCGGGCCTGATCCGGCTGGCTGTATTCGGCATGCCGGTGACGCGGTCGCTGTCACCCGACATTCACCAGCAGTTCGCCCGGCATTGCGGTCTTGAAATCGATTACCAGCCGATCGAAACCTCCCCGCGCGATTTCATCCGGCATGTGCATGAACTGGCGGAAGCCGGCGGGCGGGGCTGCAATATCACGGTGCCGCTGAAACACGCCGCCTGGGAGTTGGCCCGCCGCGCCAGCCCCAGCGCAACGCGCGCGCAAGCGGCCAACACGCTGTTGTTCGAGAGCGCCGATGACTACTACGCCGATAACACGGATGGCCGCGGCCTGGTCGCAGACCTGGTGCTGCGCATGGCCGTGACGCTGACGGGCCGCCGCGTCATGGTCATGGGTGCCGGCGGAGCCACGGCTGGAATCCTGGGCGACCTGCTCGACCAGGCGCCCGCCGAACTGGTGCTGGCCAACCGCACGGCGGATCGCGCCCTGGCCCTGGCTGCACGTTTTGCTGCACAGGGTCCCGTGGTGGTTTGTACCCTCGACCAATTGGAACAGCTGGGATTCTTTGACCTGGTCATCAACGCAACCTCCCTGGGACATGCCGGTCTTTTCCCGGCCTTGCCGGCTGCATTGTTCAGCCCCGGCAGCCTGTGCTACGACCTGAACTATGGACAGGCGGCGGAGCCCTTGAGAAAGCAGTGCGAAGCCCGCGGCATCGAGTACCGCGACGGACTGGGCATGCTGGTCGAACAGGCCGCCATCGCATTCGAGTTATGGACCGGATGCAAGCCCGACAGCAACGCGGTGCTGCAGCGCCTGAGGAAAGACCACTAGCTGAAAATCTCTAACGCGTGGACCCCCGCAGCGTATGCACCGAGTTCCAGATCGTAACGATGGCCTGCAGTAACAACAAGGTGGGCAGCAACAAAATCAGGGTTTTCTGAACGTAAACAAAGGGTAAACCTCCGGCGCTGTGCGAGCCTTCCTGCACGGCCCAGGAAGTCGACACGTAGTTCCAGGAAATTACCAGCAGGAAGACACACACCGGCACCAGTAACAGCATGGTCCCGAGCAGGTCCACCAGCGCTTTTTTCCGCGCCGGCCATTCATGGTAGAAAATATCCACGCGCACATGTTCGTTGGTTTGCAGGGCCCAGGCAGCCGCCAGCATGAATACCACCGCATGCAGGTAGGTGACGATGTCCTGCAGCCAGACCCAACCCAGGTTGAAGCCATAGCGCAAGGTTACGGTGTTGAAGGTCAACAACACCATCAGCAGAGTCAGCCAGGCAACCGCCTTGCCGACCGCGGCGACCAGGCCAGCCAGCCAGCCCACGCCGCGGCGTGGGAAATCAGCGACGTTTAATCCCACTCCTTGATTTTCCAATGGATGGGTTGCACCGGCGAGAGACCCTTGTCCGGCGCGGTTTCCAGGTTGCCGTCACCATCGCTGTCGATCAGGTAATAAGCTGGACCCACATCAGGTATGACCTTGACCATGTACACCACGCCGTTGTAACTGTACTCCTCCACCACGCGCTCCTCCTCCTCGCGAATGGTCACGGTCGGCTCGATCTCCTGTCCCTTTATCTTGGGTGGCAGGGGCGCCTCCGGGGTACCTACCGGCGGAATTTCCGGCGGTACTTCCAGGTCGTCCTGGGCAGCCAAAGGGGTGGAGAAGCCAATCGCCAGGGCTGCCGTGAGCGGAAGGCAGGTCCGCAGGGACAGGCCGAACAATTTCAGACAGCTCATCTCAATTTGTCTCCTGCTGGGTTAGACTTCGCATGCTTGCTGCGCTCGCCACCGGGCCAGCAACTACGCCCATGATAGCAGACCGGAACTGATTGGAAACGCTCGCAGAATGACATGAATCGCACTCCCGTAATTTACCTGGTCGATGGTTCGTCTTACCTCTACCGGGCTTTCCATGCCTTGCCCAACCTGAGCAACAGCCACGGCGAACCCACCGGCGCCCTGCTCGGTGTGGCCAACATGTTGCGGCGCCTGTTGAATGAAGAAAAACCCGCGCACATTGCCGTGATATTCGACGCCAAGGGCCCTACTTTCCGCCATGAACTCTATGCCGAGTACAAAGCCAATCGGCCGCCCATGCCGGCAGAACTCGCCAGCCAGGTGGAAGCGATTCACAAATTCGTCCACCTGTTGGGCTTGCCGCTGATCCAGGTCGAAGGGGTCGAAGCCGATGACGTGATTGGAACGCTGTCACGCATGGCCGAGCAGCACGGCATGGATTGCGTAATTTCGACCGGTGACAAAGACCTGGCCCAACTGGTCACTGAGCACACCACGCTGGTTAACACCATGACGGATACCCGTTTGGACCGGGCGGGAGTGAAAGAAAAATTCGGAGTGAGCCCTGAGCAGATCGTGGATTGGCTGACCCTGGTGGGTGACACGGCCGACAACATCCCCGGCGTTGACAAGTGTGGCCCGAAGACAGCCGTCAAATGGCTCGAACAGTACCAGTCGCTGGATGGCCTGGTGGAACGCGCCGGCGAGGTGGGCGGCAAGATCGGCGAAAACCTGCGCGCCGCACTGGACAGGCTCCCCCTGTCACGGCAGCTGGCAACAGTCCGGCGGAACCTGGAGCTGGAGTTGTCGCCGCTTGACCTGGTGCGCCAGCCGGCAGATGAAGCCGCGTTGCGCAAGGCCTTGAAGCGTTACGAGTTCAACAGCTGGTTGAAGGAGTTAGGCGAAGAGACAGGCGGGTCCCGGGGCGCAAGCGCGGCATCCGTGCAGGCAAGCTATCGCACGGTCATGGAACAGCACGAGTTCGACAGCATGCTGGAGCAACTCAACGCTGCGGGCCTGGTTGCCTTCGACACCGAGACCACCAGTCTCGATTCCATGCAAGCCGAGCTGGTCGGTTGCAGTTTTTCCATCAGGCCCGGCGAAGCCTGGTACGTCCCGCTGGGCCACACCTATGCCGGCGCACCGCGGCAACTCGACCGGCTCAGCGTCCTCACAGTGCTGAAGCCCTGGCTGGAAGATGCCGGCCGGCCCAAGGTCGGCCAGCACATCAAGTACGACATGAACGTGCTGTCCAATTACGCTGTGCACGTGCAAGGCGTGGTTTTCGACACCATGCTGGAGTCGTACGTTTTCAACCCAACCGGCAACCGCCACGACATGGACACCCTTGCGCTGAAGTATCTTGGGCATCGAACGGTGCACTACGAGGACATTGCCGGCAAAGGCGCCAGGCAGATCCCGTTCAGCGAGGTGCCGATCGAAACCGCCAGCCACTACGCGGCGGAAGATGCCGACATCACGCTGCAATTGCATGAACACCTGTGGCCGCGCCTGCAGCAGGAACCGGCTCTGGCCCGGGTGCTGACCGATATCGAAGTGCCGTTGATCCCGGTGCTGGCGCGCATGGAACAGCGCGGTGTGCTGATCGACGGGGCTCTGCTGGCCAGCCAAAGCAAGGAGCTGGGCAAACAGATTCACCAGCTGGAGCAAGCAGCCCACACGGCGGCCGGCCAGCCGTTCAACCTGGGTTCCCCTCTGCAACTGCAGCAGATTCTGTTCGAGAAGCAGGGTTTACCGGTCGTGCGCAAAACCCCCAAGGGCCAGCCATCGACCGCAGAAGACGTATTGCAGGAACTGGCCATCGATTACGAACTGCCGCGCCTGATCCTGGAGCATCGCTCGCTGTCCAAACTCAAATCCACCTATACCGATCGCCTTCCGGAACAGATCAATCCGCGCACCGGCCGGGTGCACACTTCCTATCACCAGGCTGTGGCTGCGACCGGCCGGCTCTCATCCACCGACCCCAACCTGCAGAACATCCCCATCCGCACTGCACAGGGGCGACGCATCAGGCAAGCCTTCATCGCCCCGCCCGATTGCCTGATCATGGCGTGTGATTACTCGCAGATCGAGCTGCGCATCATGGCCCACCTTTCCGGCGATGCGGGCCTGCTCAAGGCCTTCCTGGCGGGTGTGGATGTGCACCAGGCCACGGCTTCCGAGGTATTCAACTTACCCTATGACGAGGTCGACAGCGATCATCGCCGCGCGGCCAAGGCGATCAATTTCGGCCTGATGTATGGCATGTCGGCATTCGGCCTGGCGCGCCAGCTCAATATCGGCCGGCAGGAAGCCCAGGCCTACATGGATACCTATTTCCTGCGCTATCCCGACGTCCGGCAGTTCATGGAAGCAACCCGCCAGCAGGCGCGCGACAAGGGCTACGTCGAAACGCTGTTCGGCCGGCGCTTGTATCTTGCCGATATCAACGCGAGCAATATGCAACGCCGCCAGGCTGCCGAGCGCGCCGCCATCAACGCACCCATGCAGGGCACGGCCGCGGACATCATCAAGCGCGCCATGATAGAGGTGGACCGCTGGCTGCAAAGCCATATGCCAGGAGCCCACCTCGTCATGCAGGTGCACGACGAACTGGTGTTCGAAGTCCCGATGGATCTGCTGGAGCCGCTCAGGACCGCAGTGGTCAGGTGCATGTCGGCAGCCGCTGATTTGAAAGTTCCCCTGGTCGTGGACACGGGCTCAGGCCCGGATTGGGATACGGCCCATTAATCGCTTAACGGCTCGTCAGGTATCCCCCAGCCAATTCCTCGGTTTGAGATATTCCTGGTAGAGCACTGCTTCCGCACTGCCCGGCGCAGGCTGCCAGTTATATTCCCAACGCACCAGGGGCGGCAGGGACATCAGGATTGATTCGGTCCTGCCACCGGACTGCAAGCCGAACAGGGTGCCACGGTCATACACGAGGTTGAACTCGACATAACGGCCGCGCCGGTATAACTGGAACTGGCGCTGCGCTTCGGTCCAGGCCGTGTCCTTGCGGCGCTGCACGATGGGGAGGTAGGCGGGGAGGTAAGAATCACCGACCGCTCGCAGAAATTCGAAGCAGCGCTCGAAATCCCACTCGTTCAGATCGTCGAAGAACAGGCCGCCCACGCCGCGTGTTTCATTCCTGTGCCTGAGAAAAAAGTAGCGGTCACACCATTCCTTGTACCGCGCATAGACATCGGCGCCGAAGGGTCCGCAGGCTTCACGGGCCACCCGGTGCCAGGCGAGCACATCCTCCAGCACGGGGTAGAACGGCGTCAGGTCATAACCGCCACCGAACCACCAGACGTCCGGTTCACCTGCCTTCTCAGCCACAAACAGCCGCACATTGGCGTGACTGGCCGGTACATGGGGATTACGCGGATGGATGACCAGCGAAACGCCCAGAGCCTGGAAACTCCGGCCAGCCAATTCAGGCCGGGCCGCGGTGGCGGATGGCGGCAGCTCAGTTCCGCTGACATGGGAAAAATTGACCCCCGCCTGCTCAAACACCACGCCGCCAGCCAGGACCCGGCTCCTGCCTCCGCCGGCCAGGGATGCCGCCGCAGAAGGTGTTTCGCCCTCCCGCCCCCACCTATCCTCACGGAACCGGGACTGCCCGTCTTCCTGTTCGAGCCCGGAACAGATCCGCTGCTGCAGATTGAGCAGATATTCCCTGACCCCCTGCACGCTGATCTGCTCCGCGGAGTTCATGTTCAGGCTGCCCTTACCACTGCCCCGGTTACCAGGTCGCGGATCTCGCTGGGTTTGCTGAAACCACCCAGCGACCCCTGAACGACACCGGCAATGCCATCACCGAAATAGTGCTCAACCTCCCCAGGGGTGACAGCCGGGACCGCGCCGCCGGGATTGGCGCTGGTGGAAACGATGGCCCCGCCAAAAGCGCTGCACAGAGCCCTGCAGACGGCGTGCGCGGTCACGCGCACGGCCACGGTGGGGTGCTTTCCCGCCAACCAGTCGGGTACGCCGTCGGCGCGGGGAAATAACCAGGTCACCGGGCCGGGCCAGGTTTTCAGCGCGGCCTCAAGCAATTCTTCAGCTACGGGCTGGACAAAAGGCGCCAGGCACTCAATCGAATCTGCGAGCAGGATCAAGCCTGCTTGCGGGCTGCGGTTTTTAAGCGCCAGGAGATGGCGCACCGCGGTTTCATTGGCCGGATCACAACCCAATCCATACACAGCTTCGGTGGGGTATGCAATCACCTTGCCCTGCCGCATGAAGTCGGCTCCTTGCTTCACGGTTAACAACTGCTGTCGCGACAAGGTCCGCCCTCCGGGTTAGGGAACCTCGCTTACCGCATTACCGTCCTGCTTCATGACCGCACCACTTCCGCTGGTCTTTTTACGGCTGGCTTTCTTGCTGCCGGCTTTTTCTTGCCCGGTTTTTTTGGGCCCGGTTTTTTTCTTGATCTTTTTCCTGGTCTTTTTTGGGCTGGTCTGCTTGACGGTCTGGCCGGTTGCAGCCTTTTTGGCCGTTTTCTTTTTTGACTTCTTGTCCGGCGCGGCAGCGAGTGCTGCCTCGCACTCGGCCAGGGTCAGGGATGTAAATTCCCGGTCCTTGGCAATTCGCGCGTTTTTCTCGCCATCAGAGATGAACGGCCCCCAGCGGCCCTTGAGGATCTGGATGTTGCTGCCCTCAAAGGTTTTCAGAATGCGATCCAGGTCCGCCTGTTTCTTGGCGGCGATCAACTCAAGCGCGCGCGGCAACTCAATCGTGTGCGGATCGTCTTCCTTCAGAGAAACAAACGTGCTGTCATAGCGGAGGTACGGACCGAAGCGCCCGATACTGGCCCACACGACGTCGCCCTCAGCCGTGCTGCCCAGCTCGCGCGGCAGTTTGAACAACTCCAGGGCATCTTCCAGGGTGATGGTTTCCAGGCTTTGACCGGGCCGCAAGCCAGCAAACTCAGGCTTCTCCTCCTCTTCCACCGTGCCGATCTGGGCATGGGGACCGTAGCGGCCCAGCCGCACCGACACCTCGCGTCCACTCTTCGGGTCGGTGCCGAGCACCCTTGTTTGCTTCGCATCTTTGCGGCTGACGGTTTCTTCCTTGTCTTTCACCCGGCGAATGAAAGGTTCCCAGAATTCGCGCAGGGGTGGGATCCAGTCGATTTCACCGCGTGAAATCGCATCGAGTTGGTCTTCCATGCGGGCGGTGAACTCGTAATCCACGTAGTTATGGAAATGCTCGTCCAGGAAACGCGCCACTACCCTGCCGGTATCGGTGGGTTTGAAACGCCGGCGATCCAGTTCGACATACCTGCGCCGCAACAGGGTCTGGATGATGCTGGCATAGGTCGAAGGCCGGCCAATGCCGAATTCTTCCAGCGACTTGACCAGGCTGGCCTCGGAATATCGCGGCGGCGGGACCGTAAAATGCTGTTCAGCGCGAATATCCTTGACGCTGACGATATTGCCTTCGTTCATATCCGGCAGACTGAACTCGACCACTTTCTCGCTTTCAGCCACGGACTCTTCATACACCGCCAGGAAACCGGGGAAGGCAATGACTGAACCATTGGCGCGAAATGTCGCATCGGCATCACAATCGAACTCCACTTGCACCGTATCGATCAGCGCGTTGGTCATCTGGCACGCCATGGTGCGTTGCCAGATCAGTTCATAGAGCCGGTACTGGTCATCGGACAAAACCGACTTCAAATCCTCCGGCCTCAGCGCCGCCGACGTTGGACGAATGGCTTCATGCGCTTCCTGGGCGTTTTTAGACTTGGTCTTGAAACTATTGGGCTGCTCTGGCAAGTAGTCCTTGCCGTACATTTTTTGAATCTGTTGACGCAGATCCGCCACCGCATCATTGGACAGAGCGACGGAATCCGTACGCATGTAGGTTATCAGCCCCTGGCTTTCACCGTTGATCTTCACCCCCTCGTAAAGGGTTTGCGCCGTGCGCATGATGCGCTGGGCGGAAAAACGCAGTTTCCGCGCTGCATCCACCTGCAGGGATGAAGTGATGAAGGGCGGTGCAGGACTGCGATTGCGCTGCTTGCGTGTGACCCGGTCCACGCGCAGTTTTCCGCCCGCTGCCTTGAGCAAGCGCGCTCGAACTTCCTGCGCCTGCTCCGTGTTGTTGAGATCGAACTGCTTGAGGGTTTCGTCCTGCAACCTGACCAGGCGCGACATGAAATCGCGCCCCTCGTGCTGCATGTCCGCTTCCACCGTCCAGTATTCCTGCGGGATGAACGCCTCGATTTCCCTCTCGCGCTCCACGATCATGCGCAAGGCCGGGCTCTGCACCCGCCCAGCCGAAAGCCCGGTCTGGATTTTCTTCCACAGCAGGGGCGAGAGGTTGAAGCCGACCAGGTGATCGAGGGCCCGGCGCGCCTGCTGGGCATTGACCAGGTCCATGGACAAAGTACGCGGGTTGGCTACCGCTTCCTTGATGGCTTTTTCCGTGATCTCGGAAAACTCGACGCGGTGAAACGGAATCCTGGTGGTCAGGCCCGCTTGCTTGAGGATCTCGTAGATGTGCCAGGAAATGGCTTCGCCTTCGCGGTCAAGGTCCGTTGCGAGGTAAACCATTTCCGCTTTGCGCGCCGCCTTGAGAATCTTGTTGACGTTTTTTTCGCTGCCCTCGCTCAACTCGTAGGTCATCGCGAAATTATTATCCGGGTCGACCGCGCCATCTTTGGATGGCAGGTCACGGATGTGGCCATAGGAAGCCAATACCTCGAAGTCAGGCCCGAGGTAACGGTTGATGGTTGCCGCCTTGGCCGGCGATTCTACGATCAGAAGCTTGATGATTCAGTCCTCAATTGGGTCCCGGCATTTTCTGTTCCAGTCAGCTTTGTTTGTGCCGCCCAAGCATTCACGTTGCGCGGAAAACGCAGCCGGAAAACTTCGAAGGAAAACTGTGAGCGACCAAACTACCTAAGGAAGTGGCTCCTTATATTAATGCCGGTAGTCTTGCTCCGTGTCAAACATCAAATCTTCCATCCAGGCGTAATTGGCTTCCTGTCCGGGCTGGTTGAAGAGCACCATCAGCACCACCCATTTGACATCTTCCAGCGAAATTTCATCGCATTCAAGAGCCAGCAAACGATCCAGGACCAGTTCCCGGCGTTGCGCGTCGAGTATGCCGACATTGGAAAGATACATGAGGAAATCGCGGCAGTTGGTATCCAGCCGGTCCATTTCGGAATCGACAAAAACCCGGATTGGCTGTTCCGTCCGGATCATGAATTCGGGCTGATACCGCTGTTCCGCCAGCCCGTCCAGCCACTCGAATGCCTTGTCGATCTCGCCGTTACTGAAGCCGGCCTGCTGCAGGTTTTCTTCCATGGAGTCGCGGTCGGGCTCCTCCTCGGGTTCATCGTAGAAGTAGTTCTCGAACAGGTACATCAGCACGTCGAGTACGTTTTCTTTCATCTATAGACCTCTTGTTTTACGGCTGAAGGCGCCGCCCGGGTGCGCTTCAACCTTTCCTCTCAGCTCCAACATCAGCAGCATGGCGGACACGGCCTTCGCCGTCAATCCGCTGGAATGGATTATCGAATCCATTGGCAAGGGGTCATAAGCGAGGCTGGCCCAAAGCTTGCGGTAATCAGGATCATCCGCCAGTTTGGGATCCCCGGCAGCATTCTCAAGTTGTGCCGGCTGGTCCGATTGCAGGCCAGAGCGCAATGCGCCGGCCAATTGCCCGGCCACCGGCGCCAGTTCCTGCATGATTTCAGTTATCGATTCAACCAGCTTTGCGCCTTCGCGGATCAGGCGATGACAACCCTTGGACAGGGGGTTGTGAATTGAGCCCGGCAGCGCAAACACCTCGCGCCCCTGCTCGGCAGCCAGGCGCGCGGTGATCAGCGAACCGCTATTGAGCGCGGCTTCGACCACCAACACGCCGAGACTTAGCCCGGCAATGATGCGGTTGCGCGAGGGGAAATGCGCGCGTTTCGCCGCCGTACCCAGGGGGAATTCCGAAACCAGCGCGCCGTGCTGGCGGATTGCTGCCGCCAGGGACCGGTTGCTCGCGGGGTAAACCTGGTCGAGGCCGGTGCCGGTGACGGCGACCGTCCGGCCGCCGCCATCCATCGCGGCGGCATGGGCGACACCATCGATTCCGCTGGCCAGGCCGCTGGTAATCGTGAGGCCCTGGGCCACCAGCGCCCGGGTGAATTCACGGGCATTGTCAATCCCGCCGGCGGTTGGATTCCTGCTGCCCACCACCGCCAGCTGCGGCAGCCACAAGGTATCGACATCACCGTCCACATACAGGGCCGCTGGTGGCGAAGGAATGTCGCGCAACAGTGCCGGGTAGCGATCACTGTCCCAGGTGAGCAATGCATGGCCAGGCTGTGCCAGCCATGCCAGATCCATCTCCAGAAGTTTTACGTCCGGACGGGACAGCGCCCGGATGGTATCCGAGTCCAGGCCGGCGCGTTCCAGCGCTTTGCTGCTGGCGCCTGCCAGGGCCTCGATGCCACCAAACGCTTCCAGCAGGGAGACAAGTTTGGTGCCCCCCAGGCGGGGCGCACGAAGTGCGATTAACCAGCTACGCTGCGACGTGGCAGCAACCCCCTTGACCCGTCAATTTCACGTTGTCAAATTTTTCGCCGGCTACAGCCTTTCCTCGGGATGCCGCAACAGGTCGAACTGTCGCACCATGTTGTCGCCGCCGAGAACCATGGCATAACTGATGTCATCAAAGGTGCGGAACACCATGATCAGCGCATGGAATTCATCCGGCAGGCGGACCTTGCTTTCCTCGGCGAAACTGCCATAGCGGTAGCCCACGCGATCCTTCACCTCGGCGCCGGGGCGGAAAACCGAGAAGACATGGCCGGACTCCACGCCCTGGCGCGAACCGCCCGACATGGACACAATCTGGTAATGGCTCACGCCGTACACCGCGTCCTTGGTTGCCAGGATGCGAAAATCCGCGGGCACCGTGTCCATGGCATGCGGAAAGAAATTGCTGTCATAGCCGCGTCGGTCCGGGGGCAGTATCCAGTCGCCTTCCTTGACCGCGGTCCGGTCTTCCAGGATTTCGAGCGTGGAAACTTCTCCGGCCTTGATCACGCGCACCCGGCTGACCTCCACCAATTCATAGGCAACAGGGTTTTGGGGGCGCTGATTCCAGGGATGCGGCTGATCGAAAACGGGGCCATTGGGGTCATTTACATTGGGAACCTGTTTCCAATGCTCCCGCGGCAGGACCCGGCGGATTTCACCGTCTTCCTCGATTCGGTCATAAATGCTGAACAGGCGCATGACCGCGAACTCTTCGCCCACTTTTGCGTTGAGGCCGCGGGCATAAGTCTTGTCCGTGACCGTTGCCGTTATTTGGCCTTCCTCGTTGGCGACAATATACGGCAGGCCGGTAAACTCAGCGGTCGACAGCAAGCGGATGTCGCGCAGGAACGGCTTGATGGATTCCAGTGGAATGGCGTTGATCGGATCGTCCCGCTCGACGACTCGCGTAGCGGGGCTTAGCCTGACGGTGCCGGGCGTGCCAGGCCTGTCTCCGCCACGGCTCAACTGCAGTTGGGGCACCCCGTCGATATAAACCAGCGACAGTACATCGCCGGGATAAATCAGGTGGGGATTTTCGATTTGCGGGTTTGCGTGCCAGATCGCCGGCCACTGCCAGGGCTTTTCCAGGAAACGGCCTGAAATCCCCCACAACGTATCGCCTTTGACCACGACATAGCGGTCCGGGTGATCGGAACGCACGGACACATCCTGCGCCATGGCTATTCCAGTCAAAAGTACCGCAAAGGTGAAGTGAATAAGTTTCCTGATCACGTTCCTTCCTCTCTTTAGTAGGCATCCTGCCATCGCGTCAGATGCGGTCGGTTTTAAGTGGCGGACAGGGTCCGCCATGGTTATCATAAAGAAACCGCTACAAAAGTTCACCTAAATTATTTTTTGCGCGTGTAAATATATGGCCACACTCGAAATTCTGTCATTTCCCGATCCCCGCTTGCGCACGGTCGCAAAACCCGTGACGGAATTCGATCAAATGCTCCAACAACTGATCCTGGACATGAAAGAAACCATGTACGCTGAAAATGGCATCGGGCTGGCGGCCACCCAGGTCAATGTCCACCGCCAGGTCCTGGTCATGGATGTCAGCGAAGCGCGCAATCAGTTCCAGGTCTATGTCAACCCCCAACTGGTGGAAACCGGGGGCAATGCCAGCTGCGAGGAGGGTTGTCTTTCTGTACCAGGAGTATTTGCCGAAGTCAGCCGGGCAGAGACTGTCCGGGTCAAGGCACAGGATGCCGACGGCGGCTTTTTTGAACGCAGCCTCGAGGGCATGCAGGCGATTTGCCTGCAGCACGAAATGGATCACCTCAAGGGCATCCTGTTCGTGGATTACCTGTCACCGCTGAAACGCCAGGTCGTGCGCAAGAAGCTGGAGAAACAAAAACGCCAGGCCGACATCAAGGCATTGGTGGTCTATTGATCATGCACTTTTCCTGAGCCCGGTGCCTGCATCCACACCCTTGCGCATCGTATATGCCGGAACACCCGGCTTCGCGATCCCGGCCCTGGATTTATTGCTAGACGCAGGTTTCCCGCCAGCGGCGGTTTTGACCCAACCCGATCGCCCCGCCGGGCGCGGCAGGGCTATGCAAGCCAGCGCAGTCAAACAGGCGGCAATGAAAGCGAACTTGCCCGTGCATCAGCCGGCAACGCTCAAAAACCAAGAGGCCCATGACTGGCTGGCGGGACTCCGGCCGGACCTGCTGATCGTGGTGGCCTATGGCCTGATTCTGCCGCGTGAAATCCTGCATATCCCCCGTTATGGCTGCTGGAACATCCACGCCTCCCTGTTGCCGCGCTGGCGCGGCGCGGCGCCGATCCAGCGCGCCATCGAAGCGGGTGACGAGGAAACCGGCGTGTGCATCATGCAGATGGACGAAGGCCTGGATACCGGGCCGGTGCTGCTGCGACAGACGGAGCGCATCGCGCCGGATGACACGGGCGCTACCCTGCACGATCGCCTGGCCAGGTTGGGCGCACGCTGCCTGCTGCAGTGCGTGCAGCGCCTGGCGCAGCATGATCTGCCGCCGGCCATACCCCAGCAGGACAAGGGCGTCACCTACGCGGCCAAGCTGGAAAAAGCCGAGGCCGAACTCGACTGGCATCGCGACGCCATCAGCCTGGAGCGCAAAGTACGGGCCTTCAACCCCTGGCCGGTGGCCTGGTGCGACCTGGCTGGCGAACGCACCCGAATATGGGCCGCCCGTGCCCTGGACAGACCCGCAGGCCAGTCTGCTGGAAAGGTCGTTTCGGCATCGGCTGCCGGCATCGATTTCTCCACCGGCCAGGGCTGCTTGCGCCTGTTGCAGTTACAACGGCCCGGGGCGCGCCCTGTCAGCGCGAGGGAATACCTCAACGCGCGTCCGCTCCAGGCCAGCCCGGCCAATGCCGGCGCGGCCGCTACCGGGAAGAATCCAGGCAGGTGAAAGTGGCCCTGGCCAGCAACCCTCGGGACCGGGCCATCGCGGCCCTGGCGGATGTGCTCGATCATGGGTTGACCCTGGCGGAAAGTCCCAGCCTGCAGGACAGCGCGAAAGGCCGGGACCTGTCGATGGCGCGACACCTGGCTTACGGCGTCCTGCGCTGGTTGACGGCATTGGACTGGCTGGCCACCCAGCTGCTGGCCAGGCCCATCAAGCCGCGCGACCGGGACGTCCAGCGCCTGGTCCTGCTGGGCCTCTATCAACTGTGGCAGGATCAAACGCCGCCCCACGCCGCCATCCACGAGACCGCGGAATGCGCCCGGCGCCTGGACAAGCCCTGGGCCGTCGGCCTGGTCAATGCCGTTTTGCGGCGGTTCCAGCGTGAACGCGAGGTTTTGCTGGGCCGGCTGTCGGAACAGGAACAACAGCACGCCCACCCTCTTTGGATGCTGCACCGCATTCAGCACGATTGGCCAGAGCACTGGCCAGGCATCGTGCAAAGCAACAACCAGCAGGCTCCCTTGTGGCTGCGCTTGAACTGCAACGGGCCGCCACGCGACAGCGTGATCCGGCGATTGGAGGACCAGGGCTTTGTCGTGCACGGGCATCCGGCGGTTGCCGATGCCGTACGCATTGCGCCGGCCGCTCCGGTCACCGCGCTCGCAGGGTTTCTGATGGGGCATTTTTCCCTGCAGGACCCCGCAGCCCAGCTGGCTGCCGGCCTGCTGGATGCACAGTCAGGTATGCGGGTGCTCGATGCCTGCGCCGCCCCGGGAGGCAAAACCTGCCACCTGCTGGAGCGAACACCGGGCCTCGATGTAACGGCGCTGGATGTCAACAGTCACCGACTCGACCTGGTCAGGCAAAATCTCGAACGCCTGAAGCTGGCCTGCACCCTCCTTGCAGCCGATGCCGCGGAGCCGCAATCCTGGTGGGACGGCGTGCCCTTTCAGCGCATACTTCTGGATGCGCCCTGCTCCGCCACCGGGGTGATTCGCCGTCACCCGGAAATCAAGCACTTGCGACAGGCCGGGCAGGTGGATGAGGCGGTCAGGCTGCAGCAAAAATTGCTGCACCGGCTCTGGCCCCTGCTGGACGTGGGCGGTATTCTTGTCTACGCTACCTGCTCGGTGTTCGCGGATGAAAACAGTCACCAAATCAACGGCTTTCTTAATGGGCACGCAAATGCCGGGGAGCCGGAGCGGGAAATTGACTGGGGCCGGCGGCAGTCCGCCGGCTGGCAGATTCTTCCCGGTGACCAGGACATGGATGGCTTTTATTACGCGGTCTTGCGCAAAACTTCGTGACGGTCACTGCTGGCCCACAGGCCTGTTCCTGCTGCTGTTGGCTGGCTGTTCACCGGGTAAAACCGACTTCGGTTTTACCATTGACCGGGTTGAAACGCGCCACGGCGATGACGTGTTGCATATTGTCGTGCAGCAGAAACTCGTATTGAGCGAGGAAGCGAAACAAGCCTTGACCCACGGCGTCCCACTGGTATTCCTGACCCGGGTCGTCGTGCGCGTCAGCGGTTCGCGCGGTGACCTGGAAGAAGCCAGTAAAACCTTCGAAATCCGCTACCTGCCTTTGAGCAGCCGCTACCAGCTGAGTTCATTTCAACCACTCCGGGTGCACACTTTCCCCCGCTTGCGTCATGCCCTGGCGGAGCTGGGCAGCGTTGATTTCACTTTTGCCGGCATGCAGTTGCCCCAGTCCGGACTGGAGTTGCGGGTCAGGAGCCAATTGGAAAAGCGCCGCATGCCTCCGCCCATGCGCTTGCCGGCCTGGTTTTCAGCGCAGTGGCGTCACGACTCCGGATGGAGTAGTTGGCCGCTCGGGGCGCAGTCGAACACATGAGCGCCGAGAACGGCAACTCTTCCAGCGGCAGCCGATCCGCGCGCCACTTGCGGCGGACGCTGCCCCTTGCTGCCCTGCTCATGGCCCTGTTGATTGCCCTGTTCCTGGTCAGCGGCGTGCAGCAGCAAGCCGGTGAGGGCGCCAGCACTTTGCTGGACGATGGCTACATCTGGGTGCTGGTGCTAACTCTGCTGGCGTTGCTGATCCTGCTCTGGACCATTGCCCAGCGCCTGTTGTCACTGTTGCGGCAAATCCGTGCCAGGAAACCCGGCGCCCTGCTGGCCGCCCGATGGGTGAGAAATTTCCTGGTGCTTTCCCTGCCACCGGCGCTCATCGTCTATTTTTTTTCCGCCTGGTTCCTGAGCAGCAGCATCGACAGCTGGTTTGACGTCGAAGTGGAACGCGCCTTGTCCGACTCACTGGCCCTGGGGCAACAATTCCTCGGTACGCGCACAC
>DATDPS010000216.1:0-13071 GCA_035292625.1 Lysobacterales bacterium
GCGCGCATGACACAGAGCAAACGCGCGCAGCAAGGTGTCCACGCCTTTTTCGATATCCAGCCGGCCGACGAATACAAACAGGGGCGCCGGGGCAGGCTGGTGTTGCAACTGCGCGGCGGGAACATCACTGAAGGCATATACGCGCTGGCTGGGGATGCCCTGTTCAGCCAGGCTGGCAGCCAGCGAGTCACTCAACGACACGATGGCCGCGGCCCTCCTGACGTTTTCACCTATCCGCTGGTAGCGCAACATATCGCGCAGCCAGTGCGGAACGGACAGGCAGCGGTTTTTCCAACAGGCGATGCCGACCGGATCATGACATACTGATTGGTCGGGCAGCAGCCGGTGCCCCAGCGGGCAGATGCACTTGTAATCCGAAACCAGCAGCAGGTACGGAAGCCTGCCCAGCGCAAAAATTGCGGACGGGGAAAGATAGAGAGCAAACATGTTGACCAGGGCCACCTGCGGTTGAAACGTACGCACGGCATGTCTGACCGTGGCGGCCGCGAAAGGGTTGTAGGCCTGCAGCATGGATTTGGCCAGGGTCCGATCAGAGGCTGGTGCAAGATGATCGGCAAGCAGCCGCGCCCGGGGGCTCACATTGGCAGTCAACAGTTGGACTTCATCACCTGCCTCGAGCAGGGCCTCACGAAGTTTTTCGATGTATACCTCCGCCCCTCCCGGCAAGAGGTTCCAATCCGTTATGAGCAATACCCTCACGGACCGGCCGGCCGGGCAGGTTGCTGCGAGGAAGCACTGCCTGCTCCCACCTCGGCGTCCAGCACGGCTTGCAAGACGGCCATCCCGTCCGCCGCCGTCGCCAGTTCGGCAGTCCCTTGGGCTGGATTGGCAATGGCTGCGACAAAAGCGCGCAGTGCCAGGCCATGGGAGGGGTTATAGGATGGCCTGAGCAGTTTGCGGGCACGCCAGCCGAGGTGCTCCAGGCCACCTGAAATCCCGCGCCGGCGGATGCCGTAACCATAAGGCCGGATTCTGTCCTCGGTAATTTGCCCGGAGTGAAAATCCAGCCTCAGCACTGCGGCCGACCCGTGGATGGTGATGCCGTGCGAGCGGCCGCCGGTCAACGCGAAATAGCCGCTCAACTCAACGCCAGACCGCGTTCCTGCCCGCAAATACGCGCTGTCCTGTTCAAAAAACAAGGAACGGATGTCGCTTGAAATCCAGGCCAGTTCATCCTGCAACAGCCAGCGGTAGAGATCGATGTGGTGCGATGCGAGGTCGAGCAGCACACCGCCGCCCAGCGCGCGTTCACGCTTCCAGGCCGGCCCATGCAGCGGATCGAACGGCTCGGTAAAATCGCTCACGATGGCGCGAATGCTGCCAATCGAACCCGCGGCGAGGCGCTGTCGCAGCACCCGGCACGCGGGGTGAAAACGGAAGTTATAGCCCACGGCGATGACCAGCGTGGAGTCCTCAATACTGCTCCGGATGCTGGCCAGGGACGCCACGTCATGCGCCAGGGGCTTCTCCACGTAAATATGTTTACTCGCGGCACAGGCCGCTTGTACCTGCCCGGCATGCAAGGCGGAAGGCGAGCTGATGATCACGGCGTCAATGGCGTCGTGGGCGAGCAAGTCATCCACGGTGGCAAACACCGGCGCGTCTATCAGGCGCCTGGCACGCTCGAGCGCCCGGGGGTCCGGGTCAGCCAGGCCAGCAACCCTGGCATTGCGTAAACGCGCCAGGCCCGGCAGATGTGTCCCGCAGGCGATGGTGCCGCAGCCGATGATGCCGATGCCGACGGATTTCCCGGGGTTCATGTGCGCCTAGGTGTAACACACTTTGTGCAGTTCGTACTCGGTCATGCGCCGCTCGCTGGATGCAAAACCGCCCAGGTGGCTGTATCCAGCCAATTCGCCGATTGCCTGCGTCATGCTGCCCAGCAACATGGCGGGCAGAATCGCGGGTGACAAGTCGAGCTTGCGCAGGGTGCGCCAGGCCGGGCGAGCGACCCGGCTGAACAGGACCAGGCCGATCAGTGGAGCAGCGGCCACGTAGGCCCAACGCTGCGCCAACGGCCAGTCGCGCGAGCGGTGCCGCGCAATCAAGCGGCCGCCAACCCAGCGTTCGTCGAGCCAGTTTTTCCAGCGCCTGATGTTAAGGTGAGACAAAACCGCCCGCGGTTCGAAATACACCCTGTGCCCCGCTGCCCGCAAGGCCAGGATGAGCTGGTCGCCATACGACAGCGCGTGGCCGGGATCGCCTGGGCCACCGAGGATTGCAGCCCGGTCACAGGCTGAATTGTTCAGCGGCCAGTAATCGATTTCACCCGCAGCCGCGTGCTCGGTCCAGCCACCGTAATCCAGCAGAAAGCCGGCCCAGCTCAGCGTGTGGGCAGGGTTTGCATTGCGGAATCCCGGCACCACCACGGCCCAGCCCTCGCTGTGCCGCGCGACCAGCCGTTCCGCCCAGTCCGGCACACTCGGAAACGAGTGGGTTTCGCCCAGGAACACGCAGGCGGCGCTGGCCGCTTGCACGCCCTGCGCGCGCGCCTCTCCCAGGGAGGAAAGATCGCCCAGCGCGATCACTTTCACCGCCTGGAAGTCTGTTTGGTTGACACGAAACGACTCGAAAGCCGCCGGGGCAGGGGTGGCCAGGACGATCTCGAGCCGGGCTGCAATCGTCTGGCCCCTGAGTTTTTCAAGAACGCCGCGAATGCTCTCCGGTTGGTCCACCGGCAGGACGATGGACATGGCCGGGGGATGGCTGCGGAAGTCGCGGCTTGCGCCCGCCTGGTTGATTCTGGCTTCGGGGGGGTCGGTTTGGGTCATGTCAGATTCCGAGGTAATGGCTGAGGCGCAGGTACAGATTTTCCAGCGGATAGGTCAGCTCGCGCAATCGAGACCGGGTGTACCACGACACCAGACGGTTTCTAGCCGTCCTATTGGGCCGCGCGCCACACCACGCGGTCTTGTCCAGGTGTGTGAAAAACAGCTCCTGGGCGGGACCCAGGTCCGGCAGATTCCAGGGCTTGACCCGGCCGGCAAAATGAATGATGGCGGGTTGCTCGCAGCCCAGGCTCTGCCGTTTGGCATGAAACCGGTTGGCACTGTAGTTCCAGCGGTCCGCAAGCGGTGCCCACTGTCCAGCAACTACGGCGTTGAGGGCCTCCTGTTCGTTGAAGAACAGTTCTTTCCGGTAGCGCGACACATGGTCTATCGCCCGCGAGGTCACCTGCGTGGCTCGCCAGCGCACCATGTCGATCAGCATCACCCCGGCGTTGAAGTAAGCTTCATCCCCCGGCAAGCCCAGGTCCCGCCAGTGCTGCACACCGAACGGAGACCCCAGGGTACGGATGAAGGGATCAGGCACCGCCAGCAAGGTACTGTCATTCATCGGCAGGCTGAACAGCGGCGTGATGTCATCCAGCACCAGCAGGTCACAGTCCAGCCACAGGACACGGGCCGTTGTCGAGGGTAAATAACGCTCAATCAACAAGCGGTCGAAAGTCGCGGCGGACACATGCCCCCAGCGCGGAGACCCGAGTTCCGGCAAGCGCATCGACGGCCGCCAGTGGAAGCGCAGATTCGGGCGGGCTCGCGTTTCGATGCGTGCGCGACGCGGGGCGGAAAGGCCGCAATCGATGATATACACCTCGATAAGCTGCGCCGGGTCGGCATGCGCGGACAGGGATTCCAGCATGACGGCAAGCGGCAAGGCATATCGGTCATCCGCCGCGCAGATGACTGTAACTGCACTCATCGTGTTTTATTTCCTGGTTGCGATTCCCGGGTTTTCAGCCACGTCTGCATCGCCATGCAACTGCATCATTGACTTATCGTGTCACCATGTGCCCGGTAAGCACCCGCTGTGTAATGGTGGGCCCTGCTGGACTTGAACCAGCGACCAATCGATTATGAGTCGACTGCTCTAACCAGCTGAGCTAAGGGCCCCGGGGAGAATTTTAACCGGAGTTCGGTCCCGGGTGGCAATATCGAGTTCCTTCACACTGAGCGACTTGCCGTCCGAAGTGATGGAGACCACGCCTGCAATCTTTCAATCCAGGTCGAGGAAGCTGCGTAACTGCTCCGAGCGGGTCGGGTGACGCAGTTTGCGCAATGCTTTGGCTTCGATCTGGCGGATGCGCTCGCGGGTGACGTCGAACTGCTTGCCGACTTCTTCAAGAGTGTGGTCGGTGTTCATGTCGATGCCAAAACGCATGCGCAGCACCTTGGCTTCGCGCGGCGTGAGTCCGGACAGCACTTCCTGCACGGTGCCGGTGAGCCCCGAACCGGTCGCCGAATCCACCGGCGAGGAAATATTCGCGTCCTCGATGAAATCACCCAGGTGCGAATCCTCATCATCGCCGATTGGCGTCTCCATGGAGATCGGTTCCTTGGCAATTTTCAGCACCTTGCGCACCTTGTCTTCCGGCATTTCCATGCGCTCGGCCAACTCCTCAGGATAAGGTTCCCGGCCCATCTCCTGCAGCATCTGGCGCGAGATGCGGTTGAGCTTGTTGATGGTTTCGATCATGTGCACCGGAATGCGGATGGTGCGGGCCTGGTCGGCAATCGAGCGCGTTATGGCCTGGCGTATCCACCAGGTCGCGTAAGTCGAAAACTTGTAGCCGCGACGGTATTCGAACTTGTCCACGGCCTTCATCAGGCCGATGTTGCCTTCCTGGATCAGGTCGAGGAATTGCAAGCCGCGGTTGGTGTACTTCTTGGCGATCGAGATCACCAGGCGCAGGTTGGCCTCGACCATTTCTTTCTTGGCGCGGCGGGCCTTGGCCTCGCCGATCGACATGGTGCGATTGATGTCCTTCAGTTCAGCGATCGTGAGCCTGGACTCGTTTTCAATACGGGCGAGCTTTTCCTGCACCAGCCGGATTTGGGCCGCGTGTTCGCGCAAAGCCGGCACCCATTTCTGCCTGCCCCTGAGAATTGGTTTAAGCCAGCGCGGGTTGGCCTCGTTCTCGGCAAAACTCTTGAGGAACAGGGTTTTTGGCATGCGCGACTGGACCACTGCCATCTGCATGATCAGCCGCTCCAGGTCTCGCGTGCGTGAAACGGTGTAGCGCAGGCGATCGATCAGGTGGTCCACCATCCGCGCCGGAAACTTGATGCGCAGGAAAATGTAAGCCATCTCACTACGCAGCTTGGCGATGCTTTTGTGCTGAGCGCCATTCCGGTCATACGCGCCAATGTATTTCTTGAACAGGCCGGCCAACTCGGCGAAACGCGCCGCAACCTCTTCCGGATCTGGCCCCATCGGCCCTTGTTCTTCTTCCTCCGCTTCCCCTTCGTCTTCATCCTCGTCGAGGTCTTCGTCTTCACCTTCGTCCTCGTCGTCTCCCTCAGCTTCTTTGAGCTTGACCGGCTTGTTGGGGGGAGGAATCTCCTGCTTGGCCAACTCCTCCGGGTCGATGAAGTCCAGCATGACTTCGGCCAAACGCTGATTGCCTTCCTGGTGGGTGGCATACTCCACCAGCAGGGTGGCAAAGGAACCCGGAAAGCGGGACAGGGCTTCATGCACCTGCAGGAGCCCGTCTTCGATGCGCTTGGCAATGGCGATCTCGCCATCACGGGTGAGCAACTCGACGGTACCCATCTCGCGCATGTACATGCGCACCGGGTCCGTGGTGCGGCCAATTTCAGTTTCTACCGCGGCCAGCGCGGCGGCGGCTTCTTCGGCAGCCGTGTCGTCATCGGTATCGGTAGTTGCTTCGTCGTTGAGGATTATGTCATCGCTGTCGGGCGCATCTTCATGCACCTGGATCCCCATGTCATTGATCATGTTGACAATGTCTTCAATCTGCTCGGGATCAACAATGTCATCGGGCAGGTGATCGTTAACCTGGGCATAAGTCAGGAAACCCTGCTCTTTTCCCTTGGTGATCAGATCTTTCAGTTGTGATTGATGGCTCTGATTCATAATTCACTTCGACTTGAGTTAACTATAGTCCATGAACCCCAATCCGGCGACCCGGGTTCCTCGGTTTTGCTTTATTCGCCGGCCAGGGTCCTTATCAGATCCTGCCTGCGCGACAACAATTCAAGTTGCAACGACTTCTGATCGGTGTTTTGGTCGACGGTTCTTTGCATCCGTGCTATCTGGACTTCCGTCCACTGCAGTTCCAGGCTGGTCAAGGCATCCTTGAACTCCTGGGCCCGGTGCACATCTTCCCCCTCGAGGGGCCATGTAGCCAAGGTCTTCAAATGTGGCTGGGCAGGGTGTTCGCGCCAGAGTTCGAGTAACTGGGCGCTGCTCATATTGGGGTGTTTAACGCAGAAGTCAACAACTTCGCGGTAAATTTCCATGCCTTGCAGCTCACAGCTATCCAGCTTCTGCTGTTCGCTCACCAGACGCGCCAGTGACGGATTCTGCACCAGGTGGGCCAGGGCCAGGCGCAAGGGCGTGCGCTGTTGCAGTTGTGCCGCATCCCGCGGGCGCGGATGAACCCGGCTGGCTGGTGCCCGCGGCTTTGCATCATCCGGTCGATAACGCGCCAGGGCCTGCAGCTCGGCCTGCATCATCTCGCGGAAAATGCCCTCCGGAAGGGTCTGCAGCAGGGGCTGCGCCAGCTCGACCAGCCGCGCCCTGCCGTCGATCGACTCCATGTCCACCTGGGCGGTGAAGTGATTGAAAAAAAACTCTGACAAGGGCAGCGCGGCGTCCACCAGCCCGGCAAAAGCCTGGGCGCCCCGGGTGCGCACCATGGTGTCCGGATCTTCCCCATCGGGCAGGAAGAGGAAACGCGCCTGGCGGCCTTCGCGCAAACGCGGCAGGGTCGATTCCAGGGCCCTCCAGGCGGCCGTTCGGCCCGCGTTATCACCATCGAAGCAATACACCACTTCATCTGCCGCACGCAACGCCGTTTCCGCATGGTCACCGGTGGTCGCCGTGCCCAGCGTCGCCACGCAATTGTGGAATCCGTACTGGGCCAGGGCCACCGCGTCCATGTAACCTTCCACCACGATCATCCGTTGCAACCGGCCCTGGTTTTTGCGCGCCCGGTACAAGCCGTACAGTTCCCGGCCCTTGTGGAACAGTTCGGTCTCGGGCGAGTTGAGGTACTTGGGCCCGTCTTCCCCGATGGTCCTCCCGCCAAACGCTATGACGCGTCCGCGCCGGTCGTGGATGGGAAACATGATGCGCTGGCGAAACTTGTCGTAAGCCCCGCTTTTGCCTTCGCTCAACAGACCGGCACGCCGCAGCAAGGCCATTTTTTCCTTGCTGCCACCGAGGTGGTTCACCAGGCCATCCCAGCCGGCTGGCGCATAGCCGATGCCGAACTCCTGCGCGATCTCGCCCGACAGGCCGCGCTTTTCCAGGTACGCAGTGGCCTCGGGGTACGCGCGCAACTGCTCCTGGTAATAGCGGCTGGCGGCTTCCAGCGTGCTGTAGAGCGATTCCTCCGGACGTGGTTTCGCGCTGGCCTCACGCGGCACGCTGAGCCCGGCGTGGCGGGCCAGTTCCTCAACGGCGTCGATGAACTCCAGGCCTTCGTAGTTCATCAGGAAGCCGATGGCGGAGCCGTGCGCGCCACAACCAAAGCAGTGGTAGAACTGCTTTTGCGGACTCACCGTGAACGAGGGTGTTTTCTCATCATGAAACGGGCAACAGGCCTGGAATTCACGCCCGTGGCGTTTGAGCGGCACATGCCGTTCGACCAGTTCGACGATGTCGATGCGGCCAAGCAGTTCCTCGATGAATGATTCAGGTATCAGTCCGCCCATGGCGGGGCAAGCATCGCGCTTCAGGCGCTGAGCCGGGCCTTGACGGCCAAACTGACGGCTTTCATGTCGGCACGGCCTTGCACCTGGCTGCGCAAAGCGTTCATCACCGGGCCCATGTCACGCGCGCTGCTGGCGCCCAGTGCCCGGATGGTGGAATCGATCAGGGCCTGCAACTCCTGATCGCTGAGCGGCTCCGGCATATAGGCCTGGATGAGGCCCAGCTCAAAACGCTCTTTTGCCGCCAGGTCTTCCCGCCCGGCTTTGTCGAACTGCTCAAGGGATTCACGGCGCTGCTTGACCATTTTGTCGAGCACGGCCAGCACCTGCTCATCACCCATGTCGATGCGCTGGTCAACTTCCACCTGCTTGATGGCGGCGGTGACCATGCGCAAAGCGCCCAGTCGCTCACGTTCACCGGCACGCAGCGCCTGTTTGACGTCCTCGAGGATACGGGCTTTCAATAACATACCGAACTACCCAACTCATGCCGGCCAGCGGGCGCTGGCGGCGACCCTGAAACATAATCTGCAGAATACATGACCGACTTCACAAGGCCAACCCGGGCGGGTCAGCCGGAACAGAATCAGTACAAGCGGACGCGGCGAACGACTTCCCGGGACATGCGGCGCAGATTGCGTTTTACGGCTGCAGCAGCCTTGCGCTTGCGCTCCTGGGTCGGTTTCTCATAGAACTCACGGCGGCGGGTTTCAGCCATCACGCCTGCTTTTTCGCAGGAACGCTTGAAACGGCGCAGCGCGTATTCAAATGGCTCGTTATCGCGAATTTTTACACTTGGCATTAAATATCACTCTTTGCATCCAGCCAGTATTGGCTTGCTTGATACGGGGCCGCGCATTCTAGCAAGTGTTTGATAGTTCATGCAATCGCCACGGCGCCATCCCGCCGGGGGTCGCCTGCGCCCGCGAACTCTCACCCAGGACCCACCTGGACCGCGTGGACGCCGCCGAAAAACAGGTTGTGGGCCGGCCACACGTGCATTTTGGGCAATGGCTCGCGCGCCCGTGCATAATTAGCCAGGGGTTCACTGGTTTTACGGTCCTGGACTATGCGCGTACTTGGAATTGAGACATCCTGCGATGAAACCGGGGTCGCCATTTATGACGGCGACCGCGGCCTGATGGCGTACGCCCTGTATTCCCAGGCGCACATTCACGCGGAATACGGCGGCGTCGTGCCGGAAATCGCTTCGCGTGACCATGTGCGCAAATTGTTGCCGCTCATCGAGCAATGCATGGACCGGGCGGGGTGTAGACGGGATGAACTGGACGGGGTTGCATACACGGCCGGGCCAGGCCTGATCGGCGCATTATTGGTCGGCGCTTCACTGGGAAGGGCCCTGGCCCTGGCACTCGATGTGCCAGCCATCGGCGTGCACCACATGGAAGGTCATGTCCTGGCTCCCCTGCTCGAACCCGATCCGCCGCAGTTCCCCTTTGTCGCCCTGCTGGTTTCCGGTGGCCATACGATGCTGATCGAAGTGGCCGGCATCGGCCGCTACCGCAAGCTTGGCGAAACCCTGGACGATGCGGCCGGCGAGGCCTTTGACAAGACCGCCAAACTGCTGGGCCTGGGATATCCCGGCGGACCAGCCCTGGCCCATTGCGCCATGCAGGGCGACCCGGATGTGTTTTCCTTTCCCCGGCCGATGACCGACCGGCCCGGCCTGGATTTCAGTTTCAGCGGCCTCAAGACCCACACGCGCAATTTGTGGCGGCAGCACTCCGATGATGTGAACGCACAGGAAAACATCGCGGCGGGTTTTGAACAAGCGGTGGTCGAAACCCTTCTCATCAAGTGCCGCCGCGCGATGCAGCAGACTCGCTGCGCCCACCTGGTGATTGCCGGCGGTGTCGGCGCCAACCTGTCCCTGCGGGCGGCGCTCGGCCGCGCGGGCCGCAAGTACGGCTGGGGCGTGTCTTATCCGCGCGTCGAATTCTGCACGGATAACGGCGCCATGATCGCTTTTGCCGGTTATCACCGCCTGCTTGCGGGTGAACACGAGGCGGACTGCATCACCGCCCGTGCCCGCTGGCCGATGGAAGAACTTCTACCCGTCAGCAGTAACAGTGCAACAAGGCAGCAGAGTCCATGAACAGGGACCGGGTGTTTATCGAAGACCTGAGAGTCGAAACCGTGATTGGCATTTACGCCTGGGAGCGTGAAATCAAACAGGTCGTGAGCCTGGACCTGGAAATGGGATTCGATATCCGCCGGGCCGCCCTCTCCGATGCCATCGGCGACACGCTCGACTACAAGGCAGTGTCCAAGCGGCTGATCCAGTTCGTGGAAACCAGTGAATTCCAGTTGGTGGAAACGCTGGCCGAACAGTGCGCAGCCATCGTGCTGCGCGAGTTTCCGGTCAACTGGCTGCGTCTGAAGTTGAGCAAGCCAGGGGCCGTGCGCGGCTCCAGCGCGGTGGGCGTAATCATCGAACGGCCGGCTGAGCCCGGCCAGCCCGACCATTGATCCCGCCTGGCTCTCAAGCGCCGGCACCAAAACCTTGAGCACGGTTTACCTCGGCATCGGCAGCAACGTCAGCGTGGAGCAGAATATCCGCGCCGGCGTCGCCGCCTTGCGCAAGACATTTGGCGTAGTTCGTTTTTCACCAGTGTACCGCTCTGCCGCCGTGGGGTTTTCCGGAAAAGATTTCATCAACCTGGCAGCGTGCATCACCACTACCCTGCAACCGCTGGAGCTGAAGGAGTTCCTGAACGACCTCGAGAATCACCATGGCCGCCGGCGCGATATGCCCAAGTTCTCAGACCGTACCCTGGATATCGATATCCTGCTGTACGACGATCTTCACCTGCACTGTCCGACACTGGTGGTGCCGCGCCCGGACATATTGCATTACGCCCACGTACTGAAGCCGCTGGCCGACCTGGCGCCCGACCTCGTCCATCCGGTTTCGCGCACGCGCATGGCCGACCTGTGGCGCGATTTCGCTGGTGATCGAAACGGCCTGGTGGCCGTGGACTTTCCGCTCTGAAGCGGCCGTTGCAATAATCGTGACCCGGCTCCACCCGGTGGGGGTGGACCGGCAGCCGGTTACATATTGAGCGAACGGCCTCCGTCCACGGCCAGTATCTGCCCCGTCACATAGGGTGCATCCAGCGCCAGGTAAACCACGGCGGAAGCAACGTCCGCCGGATCGCCAAGGCGCCCCAATGCAGTGCGTTCGAGAATGGCCGTCTTTGCAAGCTCGGTGAGTTCTGATTCCGGCCACAATATGGCGCCCGGTGCAACCGCGTTGACCCGGATGTCCGGGCCAAGTTCACGCGCCAGCGCCAGAGTCATCATGGCCAGGCCGGCTTTGGATATGCAATACGCTGCATGGCCGCTCATGGGCCGTTGCGCGTGCACATCGAGGATATTGACAATGCTGCCACCGGCTGCACGCAAGGGTTGCAGCAGACCCTGGCTCAGAAAATACGGACCGCGCAGGTTGCTGTTGATCAGGTCGTCCCACTGGTAAGGCAGGGTTTCACCAAGGGCCGTGGGATAGAAACGCGAGGCATTATTGACCAGCACATCCAGCCGGCTGGTGTGCTTCCGGCACGCCTGGATCAACTGCTCAACGCCATGGCCAAGAGACAGGTCCGCACAGACCGCTGTCGCGCTGTCCCGGCGGCTTGCGTTCAGGCTGGCCGCCAAGTCACTAGCTTCTTGCTGGTTGGAGTTGTAGTGCACCAGCACATGGCAACCGCGCTGATGCAATGCGGTGGCGATGGCGGCGCCGATGCGCGCACCCGCGCCGGTAACCAAAGCCGTTTTATCCCCGATGCTCATCTGCTAACGTGTCTTCCATGTCGCAGAACATCCTGCCCGAACCTCCGGAAGAGCTCAAGCAGATCAGCATTGCCCTGTGCGAGAAGATTCGCCTGGGGATCCAGGCGCAGGGGTTCATTCCCTTTTCCCGCTACATGGAAATGGTGCTGTACGAGCCCGGTCTCGGCTACTACTCGGCCGGCTTGCACAAGCTGGGAGCATCCGGGGACTTCACCACCGCCCCGGAGCTGGGCTCGCTGTTCGCCAGTTGCCTGGCGCGGCAAGTGGAGGAAATCGGCGAAGCGCTGGGGTCTTACGACATTCTCGAGCTGGGCGCGGGCACAGGCAGGCTGGCGGCCGATTTGCTCACGCAATTACCGCCGGCCCGGCAACCCCGGCGCTACCTGATCCTGGAACGCAGCGCTGACCTGGGAGCCCGTCAGCAACACCTTATCGCCGAGCGCGTGCCCGGCTGGCAGGACCAGGTGAAATGGCTGACCCAGCCACCCAGAGAGCCATGGCAAGGCATTGTGCTGGCCAACGAGGTCCTTGACGCTCTGGCCGTAGAGCGCTTCCGGCTCGGCAGCAACGGGATCGAGCAGGTCTGCGTCGGCAGTGATCGAACAGGTTTCGACTGGCGTTTCCGCCCGGCAAGCGACGAGCTGTACCGGGCGGTGCGGCGCCTGCAGTTGAAGGATGTGCCGGGGTTTACCTCCGAGCTGAACATGCACCTGGCGCCCTGGTTACAGGCCGTGACGGCCAGCCTGCAAAAAGGCGTGGCTTTGCTGATCGACTACGGCTACCCCAGGTCCGAGTATTACCTGCCGGAACGCAGGGATGGCACCCTGATGTGCAATTACCGCCACCGCGCCCATGCGGACGTATTTTTCTGGCCCGGCTTGCAGGACATAACCGCATTCGTGGATTTCACGGCGCTGGCCGAAGCGGGCGAGGGCTGTGGGCTGAAGCTTGCGGGGTATACAAGCCAGGCCATGTTCCTGCTTGGCTGCGGCCTTGACCGCATACTGCCCAGGCGAATCGCGGAGAGTTCGGATGAGGGGCTGAAGGTCAATGCCGAGGCGCGCCAGCTCACCATGCCCGGAATCATGGGCGAGCGCTTCCAGGTAATGGCGCTTGCGCGTGGCCTCGACATGCCTTTGCGGGGCTTTGCCTTGCGCGACTTAAGCCATCGGCTTTGAAACGCCTGCGCCGCAACAGATCGGCGTCTAAATTGAATGTCCTGACGGATTCATCAAACATTAGATGCTCGAGCGCATCCGTGCGACGAGTACCTGCATGCCTTACGTAGAGCCCACCGGCGCGCGCCGGTTTTTTGGCGGTCGGCTGGAGCTACTTTATAGGTAGTCCGTCCCTAGGCAGCCTTGTGCTTTGCAATGAGTTCGCGCACCTTCGGGACGAGCTCGGTCGGAACCTCCATAACAGTTTGACCAGCCGCTTCAAACGCTGCTTCATCCTCCGCTACAGCCTCTTCCTCGCTCTGCGACTCATAGTGAGCGAGGACGTCCTTTACCCGCTTTGCGTCCCACGCGGGGGGGTACTTAGTCTGTTTCATTTGCTC
>DATDPS010000217.1:0-3228 GCA_035292625.1 Lysobacterales bacterium
TGCAGATCTGGGATGCGGAAGCGGGAACGATCGCATGGGAAGGCAGTGAGGAACTGAGCTACGCCTACGACAGCAGCGCGGAAATACCGGTCACCTTCCGGCGCGTGGTTGAAGAAGCGGCGCAGCAGCTCATTCAGAACCTGCCATGAACACACCGGCGTGGACGCTGTTCGCGAATCTCATTGTCGGGCTCGTGGCCCTGCTGCATCTGTACTTTCTGGTGCTGGATCTGAGGCGCGCTACCTTTAAACCTGGAAAAAGCAGTCAGCCACAGATGGACGCAGATAAACGCGGCCAGTCACTGCGCTGCCTGTATCCGCCAGCCCGGCAAAAGGGTGAATGGCTTCAGTGCATCTATGGCCTGATTCAATCACAAAGGGAAACCCCCGGCTCTGCCCTGATCGTGTCCCACATTTTTAGCTGGACACGGGACGAAGTTTTCGCTAACCTGTTTTCATGCTGGTTGCAGGCCGTGATTTTTCCGAAGAGATACTTGCGCGAATTCGTTTGCGGGTAGAGGGCGATCCTGCGCTGACGCGCACGGCGCTGTCGCGGGAGGTTTGTACGTGGCTGGGATGGCAAGGCGCCGATGGACAGCCGAAAGACATGAGTTGTCGGGTGGCTTTGCTCAAGCTGGCCCGACGCGGGCTCATTGAGCTTCCCGCAGGGAAGGTGGTTTCATTTGCCAAACGGACCGAGGAAGCGGTTTCTGCGTCGCAGGACTGGCTGGTGATTGAGACGAAACTGGCGGAACTGGGTCGAGTATGGCTGATACCGGTCGATAGCGGACAAGCAGAGCTGTCGAAGACGTGGTGGGCGATGATGCAGGCGCACCATCCATTGGGTGCGGGACCGTTGTGCGGGGCTCAGCTCCGTTATCTGGTGGCCTGTGAAGCCGGGTTGGTGGGCGCCTTGAGTTTTAGTGCTCCGGCGTGGCGACTGGCCCCGCGCGATGCCTGGATTGGCTGGGATGATGCAACCCGCCAGGCAGGGTTGTCCAAAGTGGTGACCAATAGCCGATTTCTGATTTTACCCGGCGTCAGGGTTCCCCACCTGGCCTCGCACGTGCTGAGCCAGGCGCTCAAGCGCCTGGCAAGGGATTGGCAGTTGCGCTATGGCATCACGCCGGTACTGGTGGAAACTTTTGTTGATCGTGCCCGCCACCGCGGCACCTGTTATCGGGCCGCCAACTGGATTCTCCTTGGTCAAACGCAGGGACGGGGCCGACAGGACCGACGGCATGCCCGTAACGGAGCCATCAAGGACATTTGGGTTTATCCATTGCACACGCAGTGGCGAACCCACTTGCAGGCCAACGGTTGCGCACCGCCGCCCCGTCGTCCAGGGCCGTCAGACTGGGCGGAGGAAGAATTTGGCGGCTGCGCGTTGCCGGATGCACGTTTGCAAACACGCCTGCTGTCGATGGTGCGGGATTTTTATGCGCGACCTACGGCCCACGTGGCGCAAGCCTGTGGGACCCGCGCCAAGACCAAGGCGGCCTACCGGTTCCTGGATCACGGGCAAACAACGATGGACACCCTGTTGCAACCCCACTTTCTGGCGACCGAAGTCCGCGTGCGTGCAGAATCGATCGTGCTGGCGGTGCAAGACACGACCAGCCTGAACTACACGGCGCATGCGGCCACCGAGGGTGTGGGGCCCATCGGATCGTCGGTCAACGGGCCGCAGGGACTGCATCTGCACTCGACCCTCGCCTTCAGCACACAGGGCACGCCCTTGGGATTTCTCGATGTGCAGTGCTGGGCACGCGATCCGGCTGACTTTGGCAAGAAAGCGAAGCGTCATCGCGTGCCGATTGAAGAGAAAGAAAGCTTCAAGTGGTTGAAGAGTTTCCGGGCGGTCGCGGCTGTCCAGGCACGCTGCCCCAGCGCCACCCTGGTGAGCGTCGGCGATCGCGAGGCGGACCTCTACGAACTGTTTGCCGAGGCGACGGCACAGCCAGACGGACCGAAATTGCTGGTGCGTGCGGAGCATAACCGCCAACTGCAAGCAGAGCAGCAGCGCCTGTGGGAAACCATGCAATCTCGACCGGTAGACGGCCTCCAGGCCTTGCCGGTACCCCGGCAAGGAAGCCGCGCCGCGCGCACCGCCCACCTGTGCATTCGCCATGCCGCCGTCAGCCTGGTCGCGCCGACCGGGCACAAAGGCCCGGCCATCCCGGTGTGGGCAGTCCTGGCGCAGGAACGGGAGGCTCCCACCGGAACGAAACCACTGGAGTGGATGTTGCTCACCACGGTGCCGGTCACTGGACCCGAGCAGGCCATTGAGAAACTGATGTGGTACACGCGCCGTTGGGGCATCGAAGTGCTGCATCGCACGCTAAAAAGCGGTTGCCGCATCGAGCAGCGACAACTGGCAAACGCAGATCGAATCGAAGCCTGCCTGGCTATCGATCTGGTGGTGGCTTGGCGCATCTATTACCTGAACAAGCTCGGCCGGGAGGTTCCGCAGGCCCCCTGTACGGTGTATTTCGAGGAGGCGGAGTGGAAGGCGCTGATGGTGTTCACCACGAACAACCCCGTTGCTCCTGCCCAACCGCCCACCTTGCGTGAAGCCATCCGCCGCGTTGCCAGTCTCGGCGGATTCCTCGGGCGCAAGAGTGACGGCGAACCGGGAACGCAAACCCTTTGGATAGGATTGCAGCGTCTTGATGACATCGTCACCATGTGGCGCTTGGTGACAGATGCGACACAAACGACCGTGTCCAGCAGAATCGATTCTGGGTAAAGATCAGGGCAGAGCCGGGGGTTTACCTCTGTGAATTATTAGAGGTTCCCATAATCATGGAACATATCGGGTTCACCGCCCACCCTCTTCCCAACCCTCTCCCGCCCTGCGGGAGTGGGGATGCAATACCTGCCCGGCGGAAGGTGCGAAGAACTGCTGCACATCGGCAAGCGCACGCGTCCTGGGCATCGCCGGCAGACTGGCGAGGAAAATTTTCCCATAACCCTTGCTGCGCAGACGCGGGTCGCACAGCATCAGCACGCCACGGTCCTGTTCATCGCGAATCAAACGGCCCGCGCCCTGCTTGAGGGCGATCACCGCCGTTGGCAACTGATAACTCATGAATGGATTTTGTCCGGCTTCTTGCATGGCCGCGGCGCGCGCCTGCAGCACGGGATCGTCCGGCGAGGCGAACGGCAGCTTGTCGATAATGACGCACGACAAGGCCTCGCCGCGCACATCCACGCCCTCCCAAAAACT
>DATDPS010000218.1:0-2682 GCA_035292625.1 Lysobacterales bacterium
ATGAGGGCGGCCCAGATCAACGGCGGGTTTTACTGCCGAACAGGGATTGCCCTGGCCGTCGACAAGGCCTGCCGTATGCTGAGGTCGGAGCGTTCGCCGTTGGAGACGATGTTGTGAGTCGTTGCGTGTTGATCACCGGCGCCACCGGGAGCATCGGCAGCGCGTTGGCCGAAGTGTATGCCGAGCCTGGAAGTACCTTGATTCTGCAAGGTCGCCAGGTGGATCGCCTGGCGGAACTGGAGGCAAAATGCACGGCGCGCGGGGCACAGGTGCTGACCAAGCTGCTCGATGTGCGCGACCGGGAAGCGCTTGCCGCCTGGCTGGTTGAACTTTCAGAGAAGAAAACACCGGATCTGGTGATCGTGAATGCCGGCGTGAACACGAACATCGGTCCGGAAGGCAAGGGTGAGCGCTGGGCGGATGTCGAGGCACTTGTCGAGGTGAATGTGCTGGCGGCAATGGCGACGGTGAATGCCGTGCTGCCGGCAATGCGCTCGCGGGGCAGTGGGCAAATCGTACTCGTCAGCTCCCTGGCCGCGTGGTTTGGTTTGCCGATCATACCCAGCTACTGCGCCAGCAAGGCGGCGTTGAAGGCCTATGGCGAAGCTTTGCGTGGGTGGCTGGCGCCTGAGGGGATCCGCGTGAACGTGGTGATGCCCGGCTATGTGGAGTCGGCCATGTGCCGGGCGATGCCGGGGCCGAAGCCTTTCTTGTGGACGCCTGAGCGGGCGGCGCGGGCGATTCGGCGAGGGCTTCTGAAAAACCGTGCCCGCATCACCTTTCCGTTTCCGCTGGATCTCGGCACGTGGTTCCTGGCGGTACTACCGGCGGGAGTCTCTGAGCGGATCGTGCGCTGGCTGGGGTATCGTGGTTGAGTCGGTTTGGGCAGCGCTACTGTTTGCAGGAACTGTGGGACTGGTTGCCTCTGTCGGAATCGAGCGGCTTATGGTGCCTAGGCCTGCGCTCGACCGACCCTTGGCGGCGTGGGCATTGCACACCGGCTCGTGGCTGGCTGTTTTCGGTGGGTTCGTGCTACTGCTTGGCCGCCCCTGGTTTGCGGCCGCCGCGGTTTCCGCCTTCATGTTGTTCCTGGTGCTGGTGAACAACGCGAAGGTGCAGGCATTACGCGAGCCCTTCGTGTTTCAGGATTACGAATATTTCACCGATGCCATCCGGCATCCGCGTCTGTACATTCCGTTTTTGGGTTGGGGCAAGGCCGTGGTTGCTCTCCTCGGCTTCGTGCTGGCCGTGACCGCCGGTTTGGGACTGGAAGGTGTGCCGGGGAATCGATTTATCGTAGCGGGTCAATTGGGCGGGGTTGGGGTAGTGATCGTTGTGGGATCGATGCTGCTCGTGGTCGGCTGCCGGTGGCGGCCGCAGGTGGTTTTCGAGGTAAACCACGATGTCTCCGCCTTGGGCTTGGCTGCGAGCCTGTGGTGTTACGCCTTGGCAGCGCGTCGCCTGCCGGCAGTGGCCTCGCCGTTTGATTTTTTGCCGGCCAGACGCGAGGCCGCCGATCTCCCCCATTTGATTGCGGTGCAAAGCGAGTCGTTTTTCGATCCCCGGCCGCTTTATGAGGGCGTCCGCCGCGATATTCTGGCCGAGTTCGATCGGCTCAAGAGCTCGGCGATTTTACATGGCAGGCTGGCGGTTCCAGCCTGGGGGGCGAACACGGTGCGTACCGAATTTGCATTTTTGTCCGGATTGGATGAGCCTGTGCTCGGCGCGCATCGTTTCAATCCATTTCACGCCGTGACGCGCGGTTGGGATGTTCCGACGCTGGCAAGCCGGCTCAAGCGTCTGGGCTATCGTACGGTTTGCATTCATCCCTATCCGGCGAGTTTTTATCAGCGAGATAGCGTCTATCCACGGTTGGGATTCGACGAGTTCATCGATTTACAAAGCTTCACCGGCGCGCGGCGTTGCGGACCGTATGTCTGCGATACTGCCGTGGCATCGATGATTGCGGATATCCTGGACCAGGCATCCAGCCCGTTGTTCCTGTTCGCGATCACCATGGAAAACCACGGCCCGCTGCATTTGGAAAAGGCCGGCCGGGAGGACGTGGCCGAACTGTACACCGAACCGCCTCTGAAGGGTTGCGACGACCTGACGATTTATCTGCGCCACCTGCGTAATGCCGACAGCATGATTCGTGTCCTGCGGGAGCAACTGAATCGCTGCGGTCACCCCGCCGGCCTATGCTGGTTCGGCGACCATGTGCCCATCATGCCGGGAGTTTATGATGCGCTGGGGGCGCCATGCGGTGATACGGAGTTCCTGATCTGGTCCAATGCCGCCGATGGCCCTCCCGAAGAAAAGCGTTTGGCAGCCCATCAACTCGCGGTCGATTGGTTGCGCGCCATGAAGCTGGTGGGCATCTGATCCTGCTGACCCCGTCTGGACATTATTTGTCATGGGAACAAGGCTTCTGGATGAATGCCTTCAGCAACTCCCGTGTCTCCCGCAACGGCAGGCCCATGACCCCGGAATAACTGCCCTCCAGCCGGGTGATGAAGGCCGCGGCCCGTCCCTGGATGGCATAGGCACCGGCCTTGCCGAAGGGTTCCCCGGTGTCGCAATAGGCCTCGTATTCCGCCTCTTCCAGTAGCTTGAACTGAATCCGGTTGTGATTCAGGCGCACGGATTCGACCGCGCCCTGCACCAGGGCAACGGCGGTAT
>DATDPS010000219.1:0-30818 GCA_035292625.1 Lysobacterales bacterium
CCGAGCTCGGTCATGGCCTCGATGCCGATCTGCAGATGCAGGCCGACCCAGTCAGCTGTGACTTTCTTGTCGGACTCCTCGGTTTTTACCCCATCCGGTGTCACGGGCACGTCCGACACTAACAACAGGGCGCCGCGGGAAATTTCATTGGCATGCCCGACGATGAACAGGGTGGCGGTTTCCATGTCGATGCCGATGCACGTCATGTCATGCAGCATCTGGTGGAATTCTTCATCGTGCTCCCACACACGCCGGTTGGTGGTATAGATCACTCCCGACCGGTAATCGACGCCGTGCTGCAGGATCTTGTCGGAAACGAATTTATGCAACTTGAACGATGGCAATGCCGGCACCTGCGGTGGAAAGTAATCATTACTGGTGCCTTCCCCGCGAATGGCCGCGATGGGCAGGATGAAATGCCCTATTTCTGTGGACTTCTTGAGACCGCCGCATTTGCCGAGAAACAGCACTCCTTTGGGTGCTATGGCGGAAAGCAGATCCATGATGGTCGCCGCCTGGCTCGACCCCATGCCGAAATTGACGATGGTCAAACCAGCATCATTGGTTGCGGCTTGCATGGCCCGGTCTTCGCCGTAAATCTCGCAGTTGAACTGGCTGGCAAACTTTTGCACGTAGTTGCCAAAGTTGGTTAACAGAATATAGTCGCCAAAATGGTCCAGGGGCATTCCGGTATATCGCGGCAACCAATTCCGTGTAATTTCCAGCTTGGTCAGCAAATCAAACTCCTTTGGGCAGTTGGTTGACCCGCCTTTCAGCATCCCGGGCCAACGACGCAGTATAACAACGAAACCCTCCAGCCCGGAGGTCTGGTGCTGCCCCGTTTTCGGGCGGTTCACTCTCCGGCCAGCACCTCGCGCGCCAGTGGTACCGTGATCCTGCGCTTGGCAGCGAGGGCGGCTATCCGCACAGCCTCCAGGTTTCCGAGCAAATGGGCCGTATTCCGGGAACCCCGGCTGAGCAGATAGTAGGTAACATCAGCGGGCAGGTCGATGCCCTGCATTGCCGCCCTGCGCTGCAACACCTCTTTCTTGGCGCGGTCGTCCAGCGGCTCCAGTTGCAGGCGCAGGCCCCAGGCCAGTCGGGAAGACAGATCCGGCAGTGCGAATTCCAATGCGGAGAGGGGTTGCGTGCTGCTGATAACCAGGCGGCGGCGCCCGGCACGCATGCGGTTGAACAGGTGGAACAGGGCATTTTCCCATTCCAGGTTTCCGATCACCTGGTCGATGTCATCGAAGCAAACCAGGTCCATTTCCTCCAGGCCAGTCAACCCGACCGATGCGGTCGCGGGCACGTTTCCCAGGGCCATGTAGAAAGCGTGCAGGCTGCGTTCCTGCGCCAGGTTGCATGTTGCATTCAACAGGTGGGATTTCCCACTACCTTCGGGGCCACGAATAAACAGGCAAACTTCACCGGATTGCGCCATTTCCTGCAAGGTGGAAATCAGGCTCTGGTTCGGGCCGGGAATGAAGTCTTCAAACCGGTCCGGGCGCCTGCTTTCCAGTGGCAAAAGGATCTGCGGAGCAATCGGCACTCAACTGCCCTCTGCTGGATTTGCCTGTGCCTGGAACAAGGATCTGGCGCGGTAGCGTACGTGCGCGTAAACAGCCAGGACATTCAGAACCGAAGCCACGGGCAGGTATAGCAGCCAGAAAAACCCCGCGCGGAGAAGCCATGCCAGCCAATACCCGGACTCAATCACGACCGCGTTGCCTGTTCGCCCGCAGGGACCAAATGACCACATATTGAACGCCAGATACCACCGTGGTAACTGCGACAATGTAAACCAGCGCCATGATCCACGCCCCGGAAAAACGGGGAAACGCAAGGCTGAACATCACCGACACGACCAGCAAAATCTGAAAAAGAGTGTTCCATTTGCTCACCGTGGTGGGTGCCGACGGGGTAATCCTGGCAATGAAGTGATGATAAAAAAGTCCGCCGCCGACGATGACGGCGTCGCGCAAAACCACCAGGAAAACAAGCCACCAGGGCAAGTGCCCAAGCCATGCCAGCGCAAGGGTCGTGCTCACCAGCAGAAGTTTGTCCGCCAGCGGATCCAGCACCCCGCCGAAATGCGTTTTCCAGCCGTAGCGGCGGGCCAGGTAGCCGTCGAGGAGATCGCTGATGCCGGCAAAAACCGCCAGAGCGAAAGCCAACAGGTGACGCCCGCTCAGCAGCATGTACACGATCGGTCCCACCGCGATCATGCGAAACAGCGTGAGTGCGTTGGGTAGCAACCTGAGGCTCATGGCGACAATGAATAAACGTCAGCGACTGGAGTGACAGAAAGAATGGCGTCAGATTCCAGGGCGCGCACCAGGTATTCAGGCAGAGCATTGAGGGTCAGTGTGAAACGCACTTTTCCAGGCGCCGCCGAAATCACCCGGACGCGGTCGACCAGACTCAAGCCCTGCAAATAGGACAGCGTCCTGACGTAATCGGCAGTCCCCGCCACGCCAGTCACGGTAATATCCAGGAGAGTGCGCCCCTGGTCGGATGCGGCAATGGAATGGGTCCCTGCGATCTCGTCTATGGCCTTATGCATACCTTCAACCAGTGCAAGCTGCAAGTCGATATTGCGATTACGCCAGGTCCACGTCTGACCCATGTAATCGAGGTTCATGCGGACATTCCACTCCGGTCCCTCGCGGCGCGCTGCCATGACCAGGGCATCGGCAGGGCCGCTATCGACCAGTTCTTCGGTATATCCCCCCCATAACAGCTGCATGTCGACCGGGTAGTTGCCCTGTTCGTCCGCTTGTGGGCGGGTCAAAGGCATGCCGCGGGCACGGGCCGCGACAGCAATGGACTCCCAGGCATATTCCAGTTCAATGGGCATGATGCGGCGGCTGACGCCATCGTCGACGACCACCCAGGTGGTCACCGCTCGCCGCTCAGGCTTCCATGAAGGCATGTGCAGCGTGTGCAGCAAACCGTCTACCGCCTGCCGGGAAAAATCCGCCACCAGCAGCAGTTCGCTGCTGCGGCTTCCGTCCGGAAGGGTCACCTCGCGGTTGCTGTAGTAAAACGTGATGGCCATGGCGCGCGCATTCCGCAAGGCGGGCTCCACATCCGGGTGGTCCTTGAAACTTCGCAAGCCGCTCAGTTTCTGCAGAACCTGCCCCAGCGCCAGCGGCATGGCTCGCCTTTGCTCTGCCATCGACTGGTCGGTGACCAGAATTTCGCCCGAATAGAGCCCGGTTTCCGCAGCTTGTGTGGGAATTGCGCACAGCCAAAAAACCGGCAGGACAAAAAGGATGGAAAATAACAATGTTTTCATGGAATATCGGAACTTTGAAATTAACCCTGGCAGCACCCGCATCGGTCCGGGTGGCGGCGATGGTGACGGCTTCCGGCTTTGTGCCGCAGTGGAGCAATCCCCGGCGCGAATAAGATACCATAGGCGGTCAGGCACCCGTAACCATGTGCTCAACCGGGCGTTCTCCTTGAATACTGAATCTGCAACGAAAACCAGCCTTTCATACCGGGACTCAGGTGTTGATATCGACGCCGGCGATGAATTGGTCAAACGCATCAAACCAGCTGTGCAACGAACCTTGCGACCGGAAGTTCTCGCTGGTTTGGGCGGCTTTGGCGCCTTGTTCCAGCTCGACCTGAAGAAATGGCGCGAACCCGTGCTGGTTTCCGGCACCGATGGCGTCGGCACCAAGCTCTTGCTCGCGCACCAAATGGGGCGACACGACACCATAGGCATCGACCTGGTGGCGATGTGCGTCAACGACATACTCACCAGCGGCGCCGAGCCGCTGTTTTTCCTCGATTACTATGCCTCGGGCAGGCTGGACCTGGACCTTGCACAGGCGGTCATTACCGGTATCGCCACTGGCTGCGAACAGGCTGGCTGCGCGCTGGTCGGTGGCGAAACCGCCGAAATGCCCGGCATGTATGGGACTGGTGATTATGATCTCGCTGGTTTCGCGGTTGGCATCGTTGAACGATCACGTATGCTTGACGGCAGCCGAATCGCACCCGGGCACCGACTACTCGGCCTGGCCTCTTCCGGGCCGCACTCGAATGGTTATTCCCTGATTCGCAAGGTCCTTGAAGTCAGTGGCGCTGACCTGGAAACACGGCTTGCCGATCCGGATGGCACAGTAGTCAAACTGGGCGATGCCCTGTTGGCTCCCACCGCCATTTACGTCAAACCTGTTCTTGCGCTGCTCGAATCCGACGGGATCGACGGGCTGGCCCATATCACGGGCGGCGGCCTGACGGAAAACATAGTGCGGGTGCTGCCTGACGCAACAGGACTGGTGATCCACCCCGATTCCTGGCCGCGACCCGCCGTGTTCGATTGGCTGCAAACCCACGGCAACATCGCTGGCCACGAAATGCTGCGCACTTTCAACTGCGGTATCGGCATGGTCATGGTGGTTCCCGCAGCAGCCGCGGAGTCCATCATGACGAGCGCCAACGCTGCAGGCCTGGCGTGTTGCGACATCGGTTTTGTGTGTGTTCGCGACAGCGGTAACCGCGTGGAATACACCGCCAGGTGAACGTACGCCGGATTACGGTGTTGATATCAGGCAATGGCAGCAACCTGCAAGCCTTGATCGACGCTTGCGGCAGCGGCCGCTTGCCAGTCGAGATCGTGCACGTCATCAGCAACCGGGCAAACGCCGCGGGCCTGGGGCGGGCAACCAGCGCAGGAATACCCACCAGCGTCCTGGAATACGCCGGGTTTCATGCACGCGGAGAATTCGACCATGCGTTGGCTGGGCTGATTTCGGCGCAAGCGCCGGACCTGGTGGTTCTGGCCGGTTTCATGCGCATACTTGGCCCGGCGGTGCTGGAACAGTTCAAATGCCGGATGGTCAACCTGCACCCCTCGCTGCTGCCGCGATACCGTGGCACCGATACCTGCCGCCGCGCGATCGAGGCCGGGGACGTGGAGCATGGCGCCAGCATGCACTTCGTCACTGCGGAACTGGATGGCGGGCCGGTGATTTCTCAGGTACGCGTTTCCATCAGGGATGGCGACGATGCCCACAGCCTGATGGCGCGCCTGGCGCCGCGGGAACATGAATTGGTGGTGGCCACCATTGAATTGTTCAGCCGCTGCTCGGTCCAATGCGCCGACAACGCCGTCATCATCGACGGCCAACGACAGGCAAACCCGCTTCTGCTCAATGCCAATGGCGATTTTTCAATTTAATTCCCCGATCCGTCTGAGCGTTCTGCTGGTTGCCCTGTGCTGGAATGGCTGGGCGGCCGCCGACTGGCAGCAATACCAGGCCCGCTACGCGGTTTATCGCAATGGTAATCTGGTGGGTAAAGCAGACATCAGCTTCGAACTGCAAGGAGAACGCCTGGTCATACGCAGCGACAGCAACGGTACCCATGGCATGGCCCGTATCCTGGGCGCAAGCGACAACGAGTATGTCGAAGGGCGCTTTAGCCAGGGCCAGTTCAGGCCGGAGCATTACACGCATCACACCCGCGTTGCCGGGATCGATGACAAGTGGACTGCCGATTACGACTGGTCCAGCAATATTGTCAAAATCACCAAGGACGAAGAGACTCTTCCGCTGGATTTGGGTCCGGGTGCATTGGACGGTCTGTCCCTGAAGCTGGAGTTGCGCCGCCGCTTGCGTGACCGGGAACCGGACCTGACGTTTTTCCTGGTCGATGACGAGAAGATCAAACAGCATGTATACCAGGTGCTCAGGACCGAGCAACTCGAAACCAGCCTCGGATGCCTGCAAACCGTGCCGGTGGAACGCGTGCGCACCGGCAGTACCCGCTTCACCCGGGCCTGGCACGCCCCCGCGCTGGATTTCATCACGGTGCGAATGGAACACGGTAAGACAGATGGCGACCACGTGGAAATGCGCATTACCGAACTGGTTGTCGGCCATCGCGAAGTGAAGCCGCAACCTGGGTGTGCCGCAGTACAGACCAGCCAGGCACGGCCCTGACCGCAAGTTTAACGGCCAGGAGTCTGCGTGCGGCGAATACGGGCGCCTAACTGCCCCAGTTTTTCTTCAATATTTTCATAACCCCGGTCGATGTGGTAGACGCGGTCTACCCAGGTTTGACCATCAGCCACCAGGCCTGCCAATACCAGACAGGCGGAAGCGCGCAAATCGGTCGCCATGATTGGCGCCCCCGTCAACCTTGGCACGCCGCGAATGATCGCGGTATTGCCCTTGAGTTGAATGTCCGCGCCCAGGCGCCGCAATTCCTGCACATGCATGAAACGATTTTCAAAAACCGTTTCGGTGATGACACCGGTGCCCTCGGCTATGCAATTCAAGGCCGTGAACTGGGCCTGCATGTCGGTGGGAAATGCAGGGTACGGCGCAGTGGTCAGGTTCACTGCCCGGGGGCGCTGACCATGCATGTCCAGCTGGATCCAGTCATCCCCCGCCGTAACGTCTCCACCGGCTTCGCTGAGCTTGTCCATCACGGCATCAAGATGTCTCGGCGCGGCCCGCGTGCAACGCACCCGGCCACCGGTCATGGCTGCTGCCACCAGGTAAGTGCCGGTTTCGATGCGATCAGGCAGCACGCCAAAGTCGGTGCCGGACAGCCGGTCAACGCCTTCGATCGTGATGGTTTTGGTGCCTGCGCCGGATATACGCGCTCCCATGCACACCAGGAAATCGGCCAGGTCCACGACTTCAGGCTCTTGCGCGGCATTTTCGATGACGGTGGTTCCGCGCGCCAGGGTCGCCGCCATCATGATGTTTTCCGTGCCGGTGACCGTGACCATGTCCAGCACGATGCGGGCTCCACGCAGCCGATCAGCGCGCGCCTCGATATTACCGCTTGTGACCTTCACTCTGGCGCCCATTTGTTTCAATCCACGCAAATGCAAATCAACCGGCCGCGAACCAATGGCGCAGCCCCCGGGCAGCGCGACCCGTGCCCGGCCGAAACGCGCCACCAGCGGGCCCAGCACCAGGATGGATGCGCGCATGGTTTTGACCAGGTCATAAGGCGCCTCGAACAGGCCCATGCCGCGCGGATCGATTTCGATCTTCATCTGTTCGTCCATACCCAGCTGTGCACCCATCCGGCCCAGCAACTCCATGGTGGTGGTAACGTCCTGCAGGTGCGGCACATTGCCGATGCGTGACGGCGTATCCCCGAGGATGCTCGCAACGAGAATGGGCAGCACGGCATTCTTGGCACCGGATATCCACACGTCCCCTTGCAGGGGCACGCCGCCTTCGATGCAAATCGTTGCCATTTCAGCGCTTGTCCTCTGGCACTTCGGTGCGCAACGCCAGGGCATGAATTTCCCGGCCCATCAGCGTCCCCAGAGTGTCATAGACCATGCGGTGCCGCTGCAGCGTAGATTTGCCGGCGAAGGAAGAGCTGATGATATGGGCTTCGAAATGAACTCCGTCCGCTCCGCTCACCGATACTTGCGCATCGGGCAATCCCGCCCGGATCAGTTGTTCTATCGTCGTGCTGTCCATGGAATACGGTTCCTTTCATGCATGTTTGAGCGGCTGCGGATATACCTGGAAAACTACAGGCCGGGGCCAGACTATATCCGGCCTTGCCACCATCGTACAGGGCGCAACTGCCTGCCAGACTTAATGCTGATCCTGCACGAAGGTGGTTGGCGAGACCGGTAGCGCGGTGTATTCAAGCTTGGCGACAGGTAGAATGCGCAAATGGACAAGCATGCCATCCTGAGCCTGGGCCGGGCCGTGGTCGAAACCGAAGCGGCGGCCGTAAGCGCCCTGCTGACACGCATCGACGAATCATTCGCCCATGCGTGCCGCTGCATGCTGGAATGCACCGGTCGCGTGGTGGTGATCGGAATCGGCAAATCGGGTCATGTCGGGCACAAGATCGCAGCCACGCTGGCCAGCACCGGTACGCCCGCATTTTTTGTTCACCCAGCTGAAGCGGGTCACGGCGATATGGGCATGATCAAGCGCGACGATGTCGTGCTGGCCCTGTCCAATTCCGGCGAAACTGATGAAGTCAATGCCATCTTGCCCCCATTGAAACGCCTCGGCGTCACCTTGATTGCCATGACGGGAAACCCTGGCTCTACCCTGGCCCGGCACGCGGATATCCATATCGATGTCAGCGTGCAACACGAAGCCTGTCCGCTGGGCCTGGCCCCGACATCGAGTACGACTGCACAATTGGTGATGGGCGATGCCCTGGCCGTGGCGCTGCTGGAGACCCGCGGTTTTACCCGGGAGGATTTTGCCCGCTCGCACCCGGCTGGCCAGATCGGCAGAAAACTCTTGCTGCACATCCGCGACGTCATGCACATTGGCGACGCTGTGCCACGCGTGAGCGAGAACGCCACCATAAGCCAGACCATCATGGAAATTACGCGCAAACGCCTGGGAATGAGCGCCATTGTCGATGTCAATGGGGCGGTCAGCGGCATTTTTACTGACGGTGATTTACGCCGCACGCTGGACGCCGGTCTGGATCCCCACACCACCTCCATTTCCCAGGTCATGACCCGCGGTGGCAGGCATATTGGACCAGATGCGCTGGCGGTCGAGGCTGCCCAGTTGATGGAAAAATTCAGTATCCAGGGGCTGTTGGTTGTCAATGAAAATAATCAACTGGTGGGCGCCTTGAATTTCCAGGATTTATTGAAAGCGGGTGTTGTCTGAGTGGCGGGCGCCGCGGGCAAGCCGTTCGATCCGCTGTTGCTCGGACAGGCAGGAAAAATCCGCCTACTGGCCCTGGACGTCGATGGCGTGCTGACCGATGGGAGCTTGTACTACGACCAGGCCGGTAACGAGCTCAAGGCGTTTTCCACTCGTGACGGCCTGGGGATCAAGGCTCTGCAGAAATTCAACATACGGGTGGCCATCATCTCTGGCCGGCGCTCCGCCATCGTGGCGCATCGGGCCGGGGAATTGGCCATCGACTTCGTCTACCAGGGTATCGAGAACAAGCTGGACGCGTTCAACGACTTGCTGGAAAAAACCGGCTGCAGTGAGGAGGAAGCCTGCTATGCGGGAGATGACTGGACCGATATTCCGGTGCTGGACCGCGTCGGCCTGTCCGTAACCGTGCCTGATGCAGATGCGTTGCTCAGGAACCGTGTTCACTGGGTAACGGAACGCGGCGGCGGCAAAGGTGCCGTGCGTGAAATCTGCGACCTGATCCTGCAAGCACAGGGCCTGGACGAGTTACTGCTGCAGAGTATTCTCCGCTCATGATCCGGAACAAGACATGGCGAGGCATGACGGTTTTGGCCGTATTGGCCATCCTGACCTGGCTGCTGGCGCGTGACACTGGCGAACCACAAGCTCAGCCGCTGGCCGATCTGGACACCCGGCTCGACTACGCCCTGTGGAATTTCAATGCACAAGTGTTGGACACTGAGGGCCAGGTCAACCTCGAGATCGATGCCCCCATACTGCGCAACAATGCCAGTACCCGCATTGGAACGGTGGAGAATCCGCGCTTCAGGATACTGCTCGAAGAGGATGAATGGTACATTACCGCCGATTCGGCAATCATCACTGCAGACAGGGAGTTCGTATCCCTGGTCGGCAACGTGGACTTCATGCGCAAGAACCGGCTGACACTCGACACCCTGGAAATCCGCACCCGGGACGTGTTGCTAAACGTTACACCCAGAACGGCCTCGACAGATGCTGGCGTGATGATTTCCCAGAATAGCGATCAGCTGGAAGCCGTGGGAATGAAACTGGACATGAAAACCGAGACCTATGAACTGCTCGACAATGTGCAAGCGAGATATGCGAATCCGTGAACTGAAAACCTGCTGGCTGGCGCTTTTCCTGGTTAGCTATCCGGGATTCTCCTCAGCTCTTGAAAGCGACCGGCAGCAGCAGCTCCTGATCAATGCCGATGCCACTGATGGAACCCTGGGAGATGGCATGGCCATCCTGCGGGGCAAGGTGGAAATACGCCAGGGCAGCCTGCTGGTGCGCGCCGACCTGGCCGAAGTTGAAAAAGTTGAAGGCCGGGTTCGGCAGGTCGTGCTCACCGGGTCACCAGCGCTGCTGCAGCAGGAAATTGAAAATGAAGGCCTGGTGACGGCGACGGCGCTCTCCATCAGTTACCAGGTAGCCACCGGAATCGTGACGCTTACCGGCGCAGCGGACGTGAAACACCCGCAGTACCATATCAGTGGCGAAGTGTTGACCTATGACATGAACAAGCAGCATTTTCAGGGCAACGGAGGAGATGCCAACGGCCGCATCCGCATTGAACTGGCGCCTGAAGTAGTGCCGGAAATCAAGCCGCCAGCGGGTAACCAGCCGGCTGATGATGCCAGCGGTGAAAGCCTGCCAGCACCCACCGGGGACATGCTCCCCAACACCGCTGGAGACCGGGATGCTGAGGGCTGAACACCTGCGCAAGAGCTACGGCAAGCGTGAAGTCGTGGGTAATGTCTCCATGAGCGTCAACCCCGGCCAGGTGGTTGGACTGCTCGGCCCCAACGGCGCCGGGAAGACCACCTGCTTTTACATGATCGTTGGCCTGATCTCGGCCGACGCTGGCGCCATACTGGTCGACGACATCGACATCACGCATGAGCCGGTCAATGTCCGCTCCCGGCTGGGTGTTGGATACCTGCCCCAGGACGCTTCCATATTTCGCAAGCTCTCGGTGCGGGATAACATCATGGCCATCCTGGAAATTCGCCGGGATCTCAACCGGGAATCACGGGAAGAAACTCTGACCCTGCTGATGGAAGACCTGGGGATTGCCCACCTCGCCGGCCAGCTTGGGATAAGCCTGTCTGGTGGCGAGCGGCGGCGGGTTGAAATTGCCCGGGCACTGGCGGCCCGTCCCCGCTTCATACTGCTGGATGAGCCGTTTGCCGGTGTGGATCCGATTTCCGTGGGTGAAATCCAGCGCATTGTGAGACACTTGACCGACCTGGGAATTGGCGTCCTGATCACCGATCACAACGTGCGGGAAACATTGGGCATATGCGACTTCGCTTACATCCTGAACGAAGGTCATGTGCTCGCTTCGGGCCAGCCTGATGCCATACTTGCCAACAAGGCCGTTCGCGATGTGTACCTCGGCAAAGAGTTCAGTCTGTAGCAACATGCACGACCACTCTGCGGCAACACTCGAGGCCCAGCAAACTTTCCGGGAAAACTTCACGAAACCAGCATGGCAGACCAGACGCTTCAACTGAGGCTTACGCAAAAGCTTGCGCTGTCGCCCCAATTGCAACAGGCAATTCGCCTGCTCCAGCTCAACCGCATAGAGTTGCGCGAATACATCCAGGACGCGCTGGATGCAAATCCCCTGCTGGAACGCAGCGAGACGGGTGACGATATCGCTGACGACCCCGGCGAAAGCAAACAGGATGGAGCACTGACAAGCCAGGAAAAGGAACTGCACGACCAGGAGTTCCCGGACGACGAAGATTGGGAAAGCGGGCCATCGCCGGAAGATCAGTGGGTGGAGGGCAGTGGGCGCGAACCATTCGACGGGGAGCCACAAATAGCCGGTCACACTGACCAAGCCTTGCGTGAGCACCTGCTGTGGCAAGTCAACCTGAGCTACTTCAGCGAGGTGGATGCCGCCATCGCGACCGCCATCGTTTACGGCCTGGACGATGATGGTTGGTTGCAAGACAGCATTGAAGACATACGCGCCGGCCTGGCCCCGGAATTACTGGTGGAGGAGGCCGAGGTGCTGGCGGTGCTGCACCGTATCCAGCGCATGGAACCGGTTGGGGTGGCGAGCCGGAATCCCGCTGAGTGCATCCGTGTGCAGTTATCGGTCATGCCGGCGGACGTACCGGGCCGCGAACTTGCCTTGCGCATTGCGCGTGACTTTCTCGACCTTGTGGCACGCCATGACCTGGACGGATTGCGGCGCCACACGGGGGCCCAGCAGGATAAATTGCTCGAAGCCCTGCGCCTGATCCAAACCCTTGAGCCACATCCCGGGGCACGTTACGACAATCGCCGCAACGAGTACGTGGTCCCGGACGTGTACGTCACCCGGGCCGGCGATGCTTGGCGCGTGACATTGAACCCTGAAAACGATCCCGGCTTGCGCCTGAACAAATATTATATCGACCTGCTGCGCAAATCCGGCGGGAAGGATGCCGAATACCTCAAGGGCAGGTTGCAGGAGGCCCGCTGGCTCATGTCCAGCCTGGAAATGCGCAATCGCACGCTGCTCAACGTGGCGCAAAGCATTGTAAGCCAGCAGGAGGATTTCCTGCTCAGGGGCGAAATCGCCATGCGCCCACTGGTCTTGCGGAATGTTGCCGACCAGATCGGGGTCCACGAATCGACCGTGTCCCGCGCTACCACCCGGAAATACCTGCTGACGCCACGCGGCATCTACGAACTGAAGTACTTTTTTTCCAGCCACGTACCGACTGAACGCGGTGGGGCGGTGAGCGCCACCGCGGTCAAGGCCCGCTTGCAGGTCCTGCTTGAAAGTGAATCCGCATCCGGCCCCCTCAGCGACCAGGAGCTGGCCAACCTGCTGTTGCAGGTCGGAGTCCGCGCCGCCCGCCGGACCGTTGCCAAGTATCGGGAATCATTGGGAATTGGTTCGAGCGCCGAGCGCCGCCGGGAGTACCGGCGCCAGCAGGCCCTGCGCAAATCCGGGCTGCTTCAGCGAGCTGCAGACTAGGAAACTGCCAGGTTCGGGTATAGAATTCAGCGGTGGATGATCAGATCGCCGCAGTGGAAATGGGCCATTGTTCTGGCGCCGGAAGCCAAGCTAAGCAACAAATTCCTCCATAGTTTAACCAGCCGCTGTACTCGGGGCACGGCTGTCAGTTTTTCGCCACGACCTTTTCAAGGAGATCGACATGCAGATAAACCTCACCGGGCATCACGTGGAAGTTACTCCCGCCTTGCGTGACTACGTGAATGACAAGCTGCAGCGGATTTCACGGCATTTTGATCACGTCATTTCGATCAATGTCGTGCTGAACGTGGAAAGGCACCGCAATGATGCCGAAGCCACGCTACACGCTGCAGGTAAATCCCTGTTCGCAAACGCGTCTGACATGGACATGTATGCTGCGATCGATGGCCTGGTCGATAAGCTGGACAAGCAAGTGAAGCGTTACAAGGAACGCCTGCGTGATCACCAGGCATCGCGTGATGACCGCTCTGTATCCCCAGACTGAATGACTGCCGCAATCCATTGCCTTAATCTTCCGTTAAAAGACTAAAAATACATGTTAATCAGTGATTTGCTGAATCCAGAAAGCATACGTTTCGACGTCCACACCAGCAGCAAGAAAAGGCTGCTTGAAATCATCAGTGAGCATCTGGCGCGCAATAGCGACGATCTCAGCGCACGCGAGATATTTGAAAGCCTCTGTGCCCGCGAGCGCCTGGGCAGCACCGGCCTGGGCAAGGGCGTGGCCATTCCGCATGGCCGTGTCCGGGGCAATCGTGCAATCCAGGCTTCCTTTATCCGCTTGAAGAAACCTTTACCGTTCGACTCGGCTGACGGCGAACCGGTGGATCTACTGTTTGCCATGACGGTCCCGGAAAATTGCAGCGAGGAGCACCTGAAATTACTGGCCCAGGTGGCCGAGTTATTCAGCGATCCGCAGGTGCTCAAGGCGCTGCGGGAAGCGGACGATCCCGCTACCCTGCTGCGCCTGCTTTCCACCACCCGGACCAACGGGGTTTCAGGCACGCAGCATTAAGGAGCCAGCTTCCGGGGCGAATGGCAATCCAGCCCTGATCCTGCAATACTCTCCCGCGTGATCCGTTCGCTGACCGCCCATGACTTGATTGCCAGCCTTGGGGAAAGGCTTGATCTGAAGTGGGTGGGTGAAACGCCGCCTGGACCAGGACCAGCCATATCAGCCGGTGATCACAGTTCCCGCCCCGCCCTGGCCGGCTTCCTCAATTTGATACACCCGAACAAAATCCAGGTGCTTGGTCTTGAAGAGCTGACTTTTCTCGACAATTTGTCGGAGTTCGACCGGGAAAATACCCTGCAGCGGCTGTTGCAGGCCAACCCGCTGGTGATGCTGGTCGGCGGCGGCCTGGACATGCCTGACAGTATCGCGCGGTGTTTTGCCGGTACGCCCACCGCGCTGATGCAGTCCGGCCTGCCGGCCCATGAACTGGTCAACTACCTGCAATATCACGTCGCGCGCAGCCTGGCCAACCGCGTGACGCTGCATGGCGTGTTCCTGGAGGTTTTCACTATTGGCGTGCACCTGTCAGGAGAATCCGGCTGCGGCAAGAGCGAGTTGGCACTGGAACTGATAACGCGAGGGCATCGATTGATTGCCGACGACGCACCGGAATTTACCCAGATTTCACCCGACATCATCGATGGCACCTGTCCCGAGGTGTTGCAGGATTGCCTGGAGGTGCGTGGCCTGGGTGTAATGAACGTGCGCCAGATGTTTGGTGATGCCGCTGTCAAGTTGAACAAATTCCTGCGCTTGATCATTCAGCTTGAATTGCCACAGGACAACGGGCAGGTGCAGGGACGCGACCGGTTGCGCGGTGACACGGGCACACAAAGAGTGCTTGAACTGGACATTCCCCGCATTACGCTGCAAGTTCGCGCAGGCAGAAATCTCGCCGTCATGGTAGAAGCCGCCGCGAGGGACTTCATGCTGAGAATGAAAGGTTTCGACGCGTCCGCCGCCTTTGTCGAACGGCATGCGAAATTATTTGCGCAACGGGATGAAGGCCTGGCACCGTGAGCGCGGGAGAGAAGCAAATCCTGGTGCTGGTGAGCGGCTTGTCAGGTGGCGGCAAGACCACCGCGCTGCATGCTCTTGAAGACCTGGGTTACTACTGCGTGGACAACCTGCCGGCCGCATTGCTCCCGGAGTTCGCGCACCAACTGCGCGGTGATCCGGCGCTCTATACGCGGGTTTCACTCGGCATCGATGCGCGCGCCGGCGGTCCCGAGCTGGAGCGCATTCCCGCCTGGCTCGATGAACTGACGGCCAGCGGCCTGCCGAACCAGCTGTTGTTTCTGACTGCGGACACCAAGGCCATCATCAAGCGATTCAGCGAAACCCGCCGCCGCCACCCGCTCACCCGTGACCAGCATGCACTGCCCGAGGCCATCGAACGCGAAAAAGTTCTGCTCGGCCCGCTGCAAGTTCGCGCCGACTGGGTAATCGACACCAGCGAGATCAACATCCACCAGCTGCGCCGCCAGGTATGGAAGTGCATCGGCACGGAAGACCAGTCCATGACGGTGGTGCTGGAGTCCTTTGCTTTCAAGCGCGGCGTGCCGCAGGACATCGACTTCCTGTTCGACGCCAGGCACCTGCCCAACCCCTACTGGGTGGACGAATTGCGTAACCTCAGCGGCCTGGAAAAGCCCGTGCGGGATTGGCTGGAACAGGATGAAACCGTTGGCATGCTGTTTGATGACATCCTGGGACTGCTGACCCGCTGGCTGCCAGAGATCCGCAAAAGCCAGCGAAGTTACGTCACCATCGGCATCGGTTGCACCGGCGGCAGGCATCGTTCCGTCTACCTGGTTGATCGGCTGGCTGCCAACCTGCGCCAGAAATTCAGCCCTGTTGTGGTGCACCACCGCGAGATCGAGCAATGAATTCAACACCGCCCGCCATCGGGCTGGTGCTACTGACCCATGGCCAGATCGGCCGGGCGCTGATCGACGTGGCCGAATTCATCCTTGACCGGTCCCTGGCGGATATCCGTGTTGTTTCCTTCCGGCAATCAGCGGACGAAAAAACCGGGGATGAGGAAATCCGCAAAGCGATTGACAGCGCCAATTTGGGCCATGGCGTTCTGGTGTTGACGGACATCAGCGGGGCAAGCCCCTGCAACCAGGTCATGCGCCTGCCGTTCTCGACCGAAGTGGCCGTGGTCAGCGGCCTCAATCTGGCCATGCTCATTCGGGCGTGGAATTACCGCGACAAGCCCCTTTGCCAGTTGGCCGACCTGGCGGTGGAAGGAGCGATTCGCGACATCAGGAAGTGCCAGTAATGCTGCAAAGGGAAGTCACCATCGGCAACAAGCTGGGCCTGCACGCCCGTGCCGCTTCCAAACTGGTCAACTGTGCCACTTCCTTCGCGGCGGACGTTTGGCTACGACGTGGTGAACGCGAAATCAATGGTAAGTCCATCATGGGAGTCCTCACACTGGCCGCGGGCAAAGGTACCGTGTTGGGCATCCGCACGCAGGGCGAGGACGAGCAGCAAGCCTTGCAGGAATTGATCCAGCTCTTTGAGGATCGGTTTGGCGAAGATGAGTAACAGCGCAAACAGGCCGGCGGCATGACCCTGGCGCTGACCGGCCATGCCGTGGCCAGGGGCATAGCTATTGGCCAGGCACACCTGGCCGAGCGAAATGAACTCGAGATTGGCGAGTATCGCATCCAGGCCGGCGATGTCGACAAGGAAGTGCGGCGGTTTCACGCTGCCATGTCTGCGGCCCGGAATCAACTGCAGCAGCTTTCCTTGCGTCTCAGCCAGAATGCCGGCACCACGGCCAGTGAAATCATCCAGGTCCATATCCAGATGTTGGCCGACTCCTCGATCCGCGAGGCATCCGAAAGACGTATTCGCGAAGACCACTTCAATGCCGAATGGGCCCTGCAATTGCAGCTGGAAAAAATCCTCGCAGAATTCCGCCACATGGACGATGAATATATCCGCTCCCGGGGTGAAGACGTGGTGCAGGTCGTGCGACTGGTGCAAAGCAAGCTGAGCGAGGGCGATGGCGAGAAAGAATTCAGCAATATTCCCGACCGGCTGGCCGATACACTGGTCATCGCGTCGGAGCTGACGCCGGGCGAGCTGGCTGCACTGCACGAGCGTGGCGTGGCCGGTGTCATTACCGAGCATGGCAGCCCCTACAGCCATGCCGCCATTCTCGCCAGCAGTCTTGGAATTCCGGCCGTGTTCGGCGTGCGCATGGCGCAAAGCCTGCTGAGGGAGGGTGAAACCCTGGTTCTGGATGGCAGGCTGGGCGTAGTCTACGCCAACCCGGACCCGGCCTTTCTCGACCACTACCATGAAATCCAGCGCATCACTTCCGGGTTCCGCAAATCCCTCGAAGGCGCACGCAAATTACCGGCACACAGCCTGGATGGCGAGGTGATTCTCCTGCAGGCCAATGCCGAGCGCGAAGACGAACTGGCGCTGGCTGCCGGGCTGGAGGCCGACGGAATTGGCCTGTACCGCACCGAATTTCTTTACCTGCGCGGCGAGGCGCCCGATGAAGAAACCCAGCTGGCCGAGTACACTCGCGCCATCAAGGTGCTCGGCGGCAAACTCCTGACCATCCGGACCATGGACCTCGGCGCCGACAAAACCAGCGCAGCACTGGACTTCAGCCTGCTGCGCAGTTCCATGAATCCTGCTCTCGGGTTGCGTGCCGTCCGCCTGTGCCTGCGCGATACTGAACTGTTCAAAACCCAGTTGCGGGCTATCCTGCGCGCCAGTTCCTGCGGCCTGGTGCAATGCCTGATACCGATGCTGACCAGCGTGGGTGAGATCATGATGGTCAAGCACCTGCTGCAGGAAGCCCGGCAGGAACTGGTGCAACAAGGTCTGGCTTTCGATCCCGCAATGAAGCTGGGCGGCATGATCGAAGTCCCCGCGGCCGCGCTGGCCATGGAAGACCTTGGTGCGCACCTGGATTTCATGTCGGTCGGCACCAATGATTTGCTGCAATACGCACTCGCGGCCGACCGGGTGGATGAACAGGTCGCCCATTTGTACGATCCATTGCATCCCGGCGTAGTCCGGCTGCTACAGTACATATTCAATGCTGGAAGCACCCTGCGCATCCCCGTTACCGTATGTGGTGAAATGGCCGGAGACCGCCGCTATACCCGCTTGTTGCTGGCACTCGGCCTGCGCTGCTTCAGCATGCACCCCGACCGCCTGCTGGAAGTGAAGTTGGTGGTACGGGAAACCCACATACCGCGGGCGGCCGCGGCGTTGGCGCAATGGCTGAACCTGGGATCGCAACGCCAGGACGTCCCCTTGCTGCGTCTGCTGGATCAATCGCAAGCTTAAAACTGAGTCGCCTGGATAGAGGACTGGAGGACTGGGGTCAGAGTACCTTTTCCCGGAAAACGGATACAGTCCTCGGCTTGCTCGTAGCGAGAAGGTACTCTGACCCCGATCGACCCCGATCACTGATGGTTACTTAAGGGAGGGCGTGATGGCCGAACAAATTCGCGAAGAAAAGACCGCGCGGCAGCTGGATCACCTTTCCGCGGCGCTCGAATCGGGCGTCAAGCTCCGGGTCAGCCGGCTGATCAGCGGACTGTCCTCAGCCGAAATTGGTGACCTGCTCGAGTCTTTGCCCCTGGCCAAACGCCTGGCGGTGTGGCAACTGGTCACTCCTGAACTGGACGGCGAAGTCCTGGTCGAGGTCAATGACGAGGTGCGGACCAGCCTGATCCGGGACATGACTCCGGACGAACTGGTCTCGGCGGTGGATGACCTGGACCTGGATGACCTGGCCGACATCCTCGACGACCTGCCGGATGCCGTGATCGCAACGGTCCTGAGCAGCATGGACCGGCAGGAACGGGAACGGCTGGATCGGGTGCTGTCCTACCCGGAGGACTCGGCCGGCGGCCTGATGGACCCGGACGTGCTGAGCATCCGGCCTGACGTCAGCCTGGACGTGGTATTGCGCTACCTGCGCGCCCGCGGCGAACTGCCCGAAGTGTTTGATCTCTTGTTTGTGGTCGATCGATCCGGCCGCTACATCGGCAGCCTGAGGTTATCCGACCTGCTTACCGGTGATCCTGTGTCCAATGTCGCCGAGCACATGGACCAGACCGGCCAAACCATTCCGGTGGACATGCCTGCGAGCCAGGTGGCCACGGAGTTCGAACACCATGACCTTATCTCCGCCCCGGTAATCGATTCGGATCACCGCCTGCTTGGCACCATCACCATCGATGACGTGGTGGATGTCATCCGTGAAGAAGCTGAACATTCCTTGCTCACCGCGGCCGGCCTGGACGAGGAAGACGACATGTTCGCTCCCGCCCTGCAGTCGGCGCGGCGGCGTTGGTTGTGGCTGGGTGTCAACCTCGTCACCGCCCTCATGGCGGCTGGTGCCTTGTACGTGTTCGAACCAACACTAGAGCAAATCGTTGCCACCGCGGTGCTTTTCCCTGTAGTCATGAGCATGGGTGGAATCGCTGGCACGCAAACCCTCACGCTCATGATCCGCGGCATGGCAACGGGACAGGTCAACGCGCGTAATTCAACCGCCCTGCTCAGGAAAGAGTTGGCGGTAGGCATGATGAACGGCGTGGTTTTTGCCGTGGTGATAGGTCTTATCGCCGTGCTGTGGTACGGGCAGGTAACCCTGGGCATCGTCATCGCCATCGCCATTCTGCTTAACCTGATGGCCGGGGCCCTGGCAGGGGCGCTGGTGCCGGTCATGTTGCGGCGCCTGTCCATCGACCCCGCGCTCGCCGGGGGTGTCGTGCTGACCACCGTAACCGACGTGGTCGGTATTTTCGCTTTCGTCGGGCTGGCAACGTTTGTCTTGCTAGCGCACTGAGTGCGCTAGCACATGAATACGTCGACCCTTTCCTATGGAAACTCTCAATTATTCAGAGCTTCGACGGTTTTTCCGCCACCCGGTTGCGAACATAGACCGGTTGCGCATCGGCAGCAGGCAGTGCCCCGTTCTGCCGCAACCAATGTTGCGCCAGGGAAATTACCGCAGTTGCGCCGGGCAGGACTTCCGGGCGCAGCCGGGTCAATGTCCCGCCCAGCCGTTTCAACTCGGCATAGCGCTCGAAGCCGTTACCGGCCGCCAGGATCCATGCCGCGGCTGCGACGTTAACCGCTGCCGGTGCCGAGACCCGCTCGGGTCCCAGTGCCTGCACCAGTCCCTCCGTGCTTACCGCGTAGCCACAATGGAACACTTCGCCCATGCGGGCATCCAGTGCCACCAGGATTTGGTGCGAACCCGGGGTTCCGCCCAACAGCCCTGGATTCGCTTCCGCCTCCAAAGCCAGGGCTGTTTGCGCGGCAGCGGCCAGGGAGGAGACCGGAACCACGGGGAGATTCGCGCCCCAGGCCAGGCCCTGTACCACGCCGATGCCGATGCGCAAACTGGTAAAGCTGCCAGGCCCGCGGCCGAATGCAATGGCATCGAGGTTCCCCAGGGTCAGGCCAGCTTCGGCCAACAGGGAGCGCACGGCCGGCAACACCAGTTCGGCGTGTTTGAGCGGCGCAAGCTGATGCCGCTGCAAGATTTCGCCCCGCACGCACAGGGCCACCGAGCAAGCCTCACTGGAGGTTTCAATCGCCAGTAGCTGTTGCATGCAGGAATTGCTCCACTTCTGATTGGCCCTGGGCCAGGCGCATGGGCGGCAGGCTGTCGAGGAAAATGCGGCCATATGATCGCGTGCGGATGCGCGGATCGCAAATCACCAGCACGCCCTGGTCATTGACGTCCCGGATCAGGCGCCCGGCGCCCTGTTTCAGGGCAATCACGGCTTCGGGCAGGAATAACTGCATGAACGGGTTGCCACCGGCGCGCCGCAGCAATTCGCTGCGGGCTTCAATTACGGGGTCGTCCGGTGGCGCGAAGGGTAGTTTGTCGATCAGCACCAGTGACAGGGCCGGGCCAATCACGTCCACACCCTCCCAAAAACTGGCCGAGCCCAGCAACACTCCGTTGCCTGAGGCCCTGAATTCTTCCAACAACAGGCTGCGCGGGCGTTCGCCCTGGACAAACAGGGGAAAATCGACCCGCTCAGCCAATAACTCTGCCGCACGCCGCAATGAGCGGTGGGAGGTAAACAACAGGAATGCCCGGCCCCGGCTGGCTTCCAGCAAAGGCACTGCCAGATCCAGCAGGCGCTCCACGAATTGCGCGTCACGGGGTTCTGGCAGATTTTCCGGCAACCACAGCAAGGCGTGAGCCGGGTAATCAAAGGGTGAGTCGAGCTGGAGCGTGGCGGCATCCTGCAAGCCCAGCTGGTGCGTAAAATGGGAAAAATCCCCACCCACTGCCAGGGTCGCCGAGGTAAACAGCCAGGCAGCCCCGCTGGCTTCACGGAAATGGTTGAAGGGCGAAGAAACCTCCAGCGGGGTGATGTGCAATGTGAACCCGGAGCCCCGTCGCTCGAACCAGCGTACTTCCCCGGCGGGCATCTCCGCATCGAATTGATCGAGGCAGGCGTGCAGGTTGCGAACGCGTTCAATACAACTGTCCATGCCGTGAGAACGGCCCGCAATGGCTTCTCCAGCCACGCGCAGTTCCACGATGGAATGGTCCAGCTCCTGCAGCCCCCCGCGAATTGCTTCATCTCGCACCAGTTCAGTCCATGATCCGCGGTCGGGCAGGCGTTCGGCCACCAGGGACTGGAGTTCCTTGGTTTTCTGCAGGCACCCGGCCAGCGGCACGCGCAGGCTGGCCAGAGCGCCGCTCAGGTCTGCGCATTCCGAGGTGATGTCCCGGCAAAGGTCCTCGACCTGGCGTGATGAAAGGGAGACGCTGAAAAATCGCAAAGCAGTTTCCGGCGCCTGGTGCGCTTCGTCAACGATAAAGGCAGCGGCGCCCGGCAGCACTTCACCAAAGCCGCTTTGCTTGATCGCCATGTCGGCAAAAAGCAGGTGATGGTTGACCACGACGATGTCCGCCTCCTGGGCCTGGCGGCGGGCCAGCGCCACGAAACACCGGTCAAAGCGGGGGCAGTCGGAACCCAGGCAGTTGTCGGCGGTGGAGGTGATCAGCGGCATCAAGCCACTTTCCTCGGTGATTACCGGCGCGATCGAAAGATCGCCATCGCTGCTGCGGGCCGACCAGTCGAACACCGCTTCCAGTTCACTCACGGCCTCACGGCTGGGCAGGCGTCCTTCGGACCGCGCCAGTTCCATGCGATGCAGGCACAGGTAGTTGCCGCGGCCTTTGAGCAACGCTTTACTGATATTCAGGCCCAGGGCTTCAAGCACCACCGGAAGATCACGGAAAAAGAGCTGGTCCTGCAGGGTCTTGGTGCCGGTGGAAACGATGGTGCGCTCGCCACTGCGCAAGGCGGGGACCAGGTACGCCAGGGTCTTGCCGATTCCCGTGCCGGCTTCAACTACCAGCGTGCCGTTTTCATCCAGCATCCGCTCCACTGCCTCGGCCATGCGAATTTGCTCGGCACGGGGTGCGAAACCCGGCAACAAGCCGGCAAACGGGCTGTTTTCGCCGAGTATCTGGCTGCTGGTTTTCACTGCCAGGTCCTGATTTGATCCCGCAGTGTTAGTAGCCCGGTGGCTTGGAGTTCATGCATTGACCGGCACGCTGGCTGGCTTGCACTGAACCCATGGCATCGCCCAGCCGCTCGCGTGCCACGCTGATGGTGTGCCAGTTGCGCGCGCAAATTTCCCCTACGCGCGAGCCGCTGTCGTAGGAACGAATGGCAAAATTGAGAGCCTGCTCATAGTCTTTTTTATGCAGCTGTATTTCAGCCATGGCCTGGAGGATTTCAGGGTCGCTCGGCTGAATGCGCATCGCCCGCTCCAGCGCTACGGCAGCACTGTCATAATTGCCCGCAGCCTCCGCCCGGGTGGCATCCTGCAACAGCGATTTGACCGCGACGTTTTGCAGCGGGTAGACCTGCACTCCGGCACTTTGCTGCCGCGCCGGCTCCCGCACCCGTTGCTGCACATCCTGTTGTGGTTCCGGTTCGGCGCTGGCTGGCACCTGCGGCTTGGCCACGGGCGCGGGCGCCGGCCCGGCACAGGCGGCCAGCAGGATCAGCAGGGTGGCGGTTACCAGTAGCGGCTTATTGTTTCTTGCCCGCCCATTTTTTCCAGAAGGAATCTTGTTCATCATTCAGCTGCGCCAAACACTCTCCGGACCGGATCGGCTCGGAACCATTCACGAACGGGATCTGCACCGAGCCGGGGCATCGCTCATCGCTCAACTCAGCGTTTTCTGCATCGACCCATAGCCAGAACGCCCCGTCCGGCATGCGCAAGTCCACGGGCTCCAGCGGCAGGGTCTTGAACAGACGGGCCCAGACACGCATCGCGGCATTGCTGCCGGTTACGCCGGCCGGAAGGTTATCGTCCTGCCCGACCCAGGCCACGCTAATCAGGTCACGAGTATAGCCGACAAACCAGCTATCCCGCTTGTCATTGGTGGTTCCGGTTTTACCCGCTATGCGGGCCTCTTCCCCCAGTAAGCCAGGCAGTGCTCTTGCCGTCCCTCGTTGCACCACCTGGGTGAGTGCGTAGTTCAATACGCCTATGGCTTCACGATGAGGCTGGGGCAGCAGGCGCAGGGGGTAGCGCACCAGGTCGTCGCCACTCGAAGTCTGGGCAGCGACCACCGAGCGCAACGGCACGCTGTAACCACCGGCTGCTATCGATTGGTAAATCTGGGTAACCTCCAGCGGTGTGAGTTCCACGGCGCCCAGGAATACCGAGGGCACGGCATCGATTGCCGCGGACACGCCCAGGGCCTGCAATTTCTGCAACAGGTTCTCGACCCCGACCTGCAGCCCGAGCCGCACCGTGGCCTGGTTGTAGGACTGCGTCAGGGCCTCCAGCAAGGTCACGCTGCCGTGGGAGGCATTATCGTAGTTGCTGGGCGACCAATTGCTGCCATTGGCCAGCCGCAATGTAAGCGGCGCGTCATCGAGGCGGCTGAGGAGGTTGAATTCCGCCGGGTGTTCAAGGGCCAGCAGGTACACCAGGGGCTTGATAACGGACCCGATCTGGCGGCGTGCATTGATGGCCCGGTTGAACCCTTCACGGCTCGCGTAGCGGTCACCAACCAGTGCGCGAATCTCGCCGCTGGCGGAATCCGCGAGAACCATCGCGCCTTGCAAGGCAGCGGACATCCCGGCTTCCTGCAGCTGATCCAGGCCCACCGTCACCGCATGCTGAGCTTTGTCCTGATCCACCGGTGACAAGGTAGTGAAAATTCGCAAGCCTTCGGTTTTCAGGTCCTCTTCACGGTAAACCTGGGCCAGCTGGTTCCGCACCAGTTCGATGAAGGCGTGGTAAAGCGACCCGGAACCCTGGGGTCTTTCCGTCACATCCAATGGTTCCGCGGCAGCGGCCCGTGCTGCTGCTTCACTCATCACGCCCGTTTCCGCAAACATGTCCAGCACCCGATTGCGCCGTGCCAGAGCCCGCTCGGGATTGCGCCGCGGGTTATACAGCGAAGCGCCGCGCACCATGCCAATGAGCAGCGCTATCTGCTGCGGCTCGAGACGCTCGAGCGGCTGGCCAAAATAGAACGTGCTGGCGCGGCCAAAACCGTGGACCGCCAGCGCGCCTTGTTGTCCCAGGTACACTTCGTTCAGGTAGGCTTCGAGGATTTCCGCCTTGCTGTAATGCCACTCCAGCGACAAGGCCATGATGGCTTCATTGAATTTGCGCGACAAGGTGCGCTCGTTGGACAGGAAATAGTTTTTCACCAGCTGCTGGGTCAGGGTGCTGCCGCCTTGTACCGCGTGGCCGGCCCTGAGGTTTGCCCATGCCGCGCGCAATACACCGCTGAGGTCAATTCCCGGGTGTTGCTTGAAATGGCGGTCTTCCACCGCTTGCAGGCCGATCACCAGCAACGGCGGGGCGTCGTCGATCCGAACCAGCGTGCGGTCTTCCTTTTGCAGCGGGTAGATGGAAGCGATTTCTGCGGGCTCGAGGCGCGCGATATCAAGCGCCGCGCCGGTTGCCAGGTCAGTCAGACCTTCCACCCCCTGCCCACCCAGCATGACACGCAGGCGACGCGCCTCTTCCATCCCTTCGGCAAAGCGGAAGGGGCGCAGGTGAATGTCCACCGAGGCAGCATTGATTTGGTAGTGGCCTGGTTTTTTGGCGCCCGCAACAGCGCGGTAACCGGCATATTTGAGTTCCTGCTCCAGGTCTTTGCGCGACAATCGCGCACCCGGGTAAAGCTCAAGGGGCCGGGCATAAACCCGGCTGGGCAGGTCCCATTTGCGGCCTTCGAACTCGGTGGTGACCTGATAATTGAGGTAAGCCATCCAGGGGACGCACAAGCCCAGAAAGACCCCGAAAAACAGCAGCGAAAGGCGCCAGGCACCGCCCAGCCAGGCACGTTTGCCGGCCGGCGCGGCTTTCGCGCCCCTCCCCTTGTTGTGCCTGTAACTGTTGCGCATGGATCCGAAATTTTCCCTGCCGGGTGACATCACCCGGACCTTTGACCATAATGACGGGATTTCATCTCTGCCGGGGTTTTGGGCAGGGCCCATTCTAGCGAGCCAGGCTTCGACTTTGCCACTTTTCCTTCCCGATGACCTCAATCGCCCCAAGTAAGCCAGAAAGAGACCAGCACCGGGCCCGAATTCCGGCCGATCCGGTAATCTGGCTATATCCGTCGCATGGCACGGCAGCGAGCCAGCCCCCGCCGGACTGCCTGTCTGGTCTGCCCTGGCCCCGCTGGACGCCCGGCAGTGGGCTGCATCCGGGCCGCATTGGCCATGCCCTGACCGAATTCAGATCCGCCTATCCCGGGCAGCCGCTGCTGCTGCTGTCACCCGGGATACTTCTCCTGGCGGCCGACGCGCACAAACTGGAGCGGATTGCGCGCGAGCGAAACGGGCCAGTGGTCCTGACCGTGCTCAGCAATGCGCATGAACAACTGAATCCATTTGCCGGCCTGAGCAGTCCGCAGTTGCCTTCCGGCGCCGATGCCGTAGATGGCGCCGCCCTGGAGCGCATGGCCGGCCTGGTCAATCTTCTGGGCAGCGGCCTGCTGCACCCTCTGGATCAATGGCCTGAACACGTTTTACTTTTTTCCGCGACAGCCGTAGATACGCTGGCTTCAGATGACGTGACAGCCGAGATAGCCCGCGCCCGCCTGCGGGAACTCGGCGGCGAGCTGCTGATATCGGACAGCCTGTTTGCCGCTGCCAGCGGCCGACCTTTGAGTTCCCTGACCGCGCTGGCGCCACACGAGCAGCGCCGGCCCGCGCCCTGGGGTGACCTGACCGCCAGGCTGGACCGGTATCTGATGGTGGGCGGGCCCTTGCCCGACTACCCTCCGGCAAGCCAGCAAACCACAACCTTGCACATCACCCACAGCTGGGGCGGGGGGGTGGCACAATGGATCGAATCGTTCATTGCCGCGGACCAGGGGGGCCGCAACCTGCAGTTGCGTTCCGAGGGGCCGCAATCCGGCGCCGGCGCGGGGCAGCGCCTCGGCCTCTATGCCGGCAGCGGGGTCAGTGCACCCATCGCCAGCTGGTGGCTGAACCCGGCGATCCGCTCGAGCAGCACGGGGCACCCGCAGTACCGCGAGATCCTGCACGCCATTCAGGCGCGCCATGGCGTGGGCCGGATTATTGTCTCTTCACTGGTTGGCCACAGCCTGGATGCTCTGCGCACCGGGCTGCCGACCCTGGAGGTGCTGCACGATTTCTTCCCCGCCTGGCCTTTGCTGGGCGTGCATCCGCAAGCCTGGATTGGAGCCGAGCCCGGATTGCGTTTGCAGCTGGCGCTCAAAGAACATGAATTACTGCCGGATTTCCGGGATCACGATGCTGTTGGCTGGAATCAAATGGCGGAGAATTGGCGCACCACCGTGTTGCAAAACGGGGTGAAGCTGATCGCGCCCAGCCAATCGGTGGCCACCCTGTTACGCCAATTGGACCACGGCTGGGACCCTGTCCCCATCGACATCGTGCACCATGGCCTGGTGCCGCTGCCCGTTGATGGACCCATCGCACCCCGCGCCCGAGCGGACGGCAAGTTGCGCCTGGTGATTCCGGGCCGCATGCAGGAAGGAAAGGGCCAGTCCCTGCTCTTAAGCGCCCTGCCGGAACTGACCCGGCATGCCCAGATTTACCTGCTGGGGGCCGGCAAGAACGGCGAAGCGTTTTTCGGCAAGGCTGGAGTTGACGTGGTGCTGCAGTACCGGCGCGAAGACCTGCCTGAGCTGATGCGGACCATCGGACCCGACGTCGCGGCCCTGCTTTCCGTGGTGCCGGAAACCTTCAGCTACACCCTGTCCGAGATGCGCCAGCTTGGCCTCCCGGTGATTGCCACGCGGGTCGGCAGCCTGGCTGAGCGGGTCCGGCATGAGCACGATGGATGGCTGATCGATCCCAGCGCCGAGGCCCTGGTGGAAGCGGTGAGGCGGATTGCTGCGCAGCGAAGCCTGCTTGAAACTGTGCGCGCCAATCTTGGCAAAGCAGAGAACTATACGACGGCAAGCATGGTGCGGCGTTATACCGATATCTGCCCCGCCCTGGCGGCTGATCCGGACCTGTCACAGCCTGCCGGTTTGATGGATGTTCAATGCGCCGCACTGGCGCAGCAGAATGCCGAATTGGAAAGGGCACAGGTGCAATTGCGCCAACAGGCGCACGAGTTGCAAGCCGAAGTGGAACGGCGCACCGAATGGGCCCGGGAACGTGACCACGCGCTGAGCGAGGAACAGGAGCGGCGGCAACGCTGGGTGAGCCGCCTGGAAGACGAGATTCAATCAGGCCAACGCGCCCTGGCAGAAGTGCTGGACCAACACAGCCAGGTGCTGACCAGTACCTCCTGGCGCATCACCCGGCCCTTGCGGGTCGCCCGCCGCATGCTGGAAAACCTGGCCCAGGCCAGGGCCTGGGATCCGCGGCGCTGGCCGCTGCTGATTTCACAGGCCGCAAGGATACTCAGGATACGGGGCTGGCGGGGCGCCTTGCTGCGTTTCCAGCAACCCGCACAATATGGTCGCGCGCCGTCTGCCGTTTTCCCCCACGACATTGATCCGATCGGCGACCCTGAACCGCCGCGCACCATGCCGCGCGGCTCCAGCCCGGATATCTCCATCGTCATTCCGGTATACAACCAGTGGGCGCACACGGCGGCATGCCTGCGTTCCATCGCGCGTGCCAGCAACCAGGCCAGCTACGAGGTGCTCGTGGTGGATGATCACTCGCTCGACGAGACCGCGGAACGCCTGCAGGACGTGGAGGGCCTGACCGTCATGCGTAATCGCAAAAACACGGGGTTCATCGGCAGTTGCAACCGGGGCGCTGAACTTGCCCGGGGGAGCTATATTCTCCTGTTGAACAACGACACCCAGGTGCTGGACGGTTGGCTGGATGCCCTGCTCGACACCTTCAGGCGCTTCCCCGACACCGGGCTCGCCGGCGCTCGCCTGGTCTACCCGAACGGCAACCTGCAGGAAGCCGGCGGCATGGTGTTCAATGACGGCAGTGGCTGGAACTATGGCCGTGGCGACAAGGCCGATCGGCCGGAATATGCATTCACCCGCGAAGTCGATTACTGCTCCGGTGCCTGCGTGATGCTGCCCACGGAACTGTTCCGGCAGCTCGGTTGCCTGGACACTCACTATGCGCCGGCCTATTACGAAGACACCGACCTTGCTTTCAAGGTGCGTAAGTCCGGGTTCAAGGTGCGGGTGCAGGGAGCGGCCACGGTGATCCATCATGAAGGCATCACGTCCGGGACCGACCTGCACAGCGGAGCCAAGCGTTACCAGGAGGTCAATCGCAAGAAATTTTTCCTGCGCTGGCAGGAGGAGCTGGCCCACTACCCCCCACCCATCGCGGACCCCACTAATGCGCGCAGTATCCGCCAGGCCCGCGACCACAGGCTGAAGGGCCGGGTGCTGTTCATCGACGCCTCTACCCCCGAGCCAGACCAGGATTCAGGCAGTTTGCGCTTGTGCAACCTGTTCGACTGTTTTACGCAACTGGGCTACGGGGTGACGTTTTTTGCCGACAACCGCAGCTATGCGGGCAACTATACCAGCGAGCTGCAGAAATCCGGTGTGGAAGTCCTGTACAAGCCCTGGATCGATTCCTTGCAGGAGTTCTTCTGCCAGCGCGGCGCGGAATTCGACTTTATCGTGATCAGCAGGCATTACGTTGCGGCAAATTACATTGCCCTGGTGCGCAAGCACTGTCCGCGGGCCCGCTTCATCTTCGACACGGTCGACCTGCATTACCTGCGCGAGGAACGCCTGGCTGAACTGGAAAACAGCCTGCCTTTGAAGCGCATCGCGGCCCAGACCCGGCGTTCGGAACTGGCCGTGATACGGCAGGCAGATGCCACGCTGGTGGTAAGCCCGGTGGAGCGGTCCGTGCTGGCCGGGGATGCGCCGGGAGCGAAAGTTCACATCCTGTCCAACATCCACCGTGTTACCGGCAGCAAAGCGTCCTTTGCCGAGCGCAAGGATATCTTTTTTGTCGGCGGTTACCAGCACCCGCCCAATATCGACGCCGCACAGTGGTTTGTCGGCAGCATCTGGCCGCTGATCAGGGCAGAACTGCCGGATATCCGCTTTCACCTGATTGGCAGCAAGGCGCCGGATAAAGTCCGTGCCCTGCAGGGCAATGGCGTGGAGTTCCACGGTTTTGTCCGGCGACTGGAGCCCTGGCTGGACGGCTGCCGCCTGGCGATTGCGCCCTTGCGTTATGGCGCCGGGGTAAAGGGCAAAGTCAACCTGAGCATGAGCCACGGACAACCTGTGGTGGCAACGCCGATGGCGATCGAAGGTCTTTTTGCGCGGGATGGTAAGGATGTGCTGGTCGCCGAGTCTGCGGAAGATTTTGCCGCGGCCGTGGTTCGCCTCTACCGCGACGAAACCTTGTGGAACCGTTTATCCGGGGGCGGGCTGGAAAATGTGCGCCGCCATTTTTCCATTGAGCGGGCGCGCGAAAACCTCCTCACCATCCTCGATTCCCTCAACCAGGCGTGAACCCGCCGGCACTGAAGGACTCGAGCCAATGCCAGAGAATCTGTTGCAACTTGCCAAGGTAACCTCAATTGAGCAAGTTCATACGTATTTCTCCGATCACATGGCAGCCCACAACAACTTACCATTGGGACCAGGAGAGTTGACGGGAAAATGCTATGTGTGTCAAACGGACTCCGTATTTCAGTTCATTGCAGACGCTCACCCGGTGAATTGGCGGGAGTCACTGACTTGTCGTGGGTGCGGACTCATCAACCGTTGGCGGAGCAGTTTTCATCTTTTTGAACAGATATGTTCTCCCGATCAGAACACGGCTGTATACATCACTGAAGCCGTTACTCCGTTGTACAAGCTGATGCGGAAGAGATACCCGCGGACTAAGGGCAGTGAATATAGTTCGCAGTTCAAGTCAGGCAATTTATTTTTACATTCACTTCAACTGATTCAAATGCAGGATGTCACTTCGCTGACCCATGAAAATGCAGCATTTGAGGCAGTTCTTAGTTTCGATGTACTGGAACATTTGGCAGACTATCCGCGTGCTCTGTCGGAGTTTCACCGTGTGCTGAAGCCCAAAGGTCATGTGCTCATAAGTGTCCCTTTCACCTTCGAGCAAGCAACCGAGATTCGAGCAATTGAATTGCCTGATGGGACGATAAAACACCTACTGGCACCGGAGTATCATGGGGACCCACTTTCCGCGAAGGGGGTGTTGTGCTTTCAGAATTTCGGAATGGATCTACTGGATCGAATGGCTTTGGCGGGCTTTGAGGAATCATATCTCGGTTGTTACTCATCAGACGCTTGGGGATACCTTGGTGCAAACATCATGTTCGTGGGTCGGAAGGCCTGACGACGCTGGTCGTGTCGAAACCTATGGGTCACGGTACTAGGAAGCCTCATTCAAACGTCTGGCCTCGACAACATTGGGCACGCTGGCGAGACGGCTGAGCAGTTCGCTGAGTTGTTCGTAATCGCGCACCCGCACCTTGAGCCGGATCGACACCTCGTCGCTTGACTCGTCCAGCCGGCTGCTGATATCCGTCACCAAGGTGTCGGAAGCCGCGAGGGTGCTGGATATATCCCGGATCAGGTCACGGCGGTTGAAGGCCCGCACCGCGATCCGCACCGTGTAGGCAGCCTGTGGTTTCGCGCCCCAGCTGACCTGCAGCAAACGGGGATTGTTCT
>DATDPS010000220.1:0-2719 GCA_035292625.1 Lysobacterales bacterium
CGTCAAAGGCTACGCTGAGTTGATCCAGGCCTGGGCGAACCTGCGGCCGACCGGGTGGAAACTGGCCATCGCTGGCCCGGACGAAGACGGTTACCGTTCGAAACTTGAGGAATTGATTCACAAGCTTCAGTTGCAGGAGGCTGTGGTTATGCTGGGTGAAGTTGATGACTTGCAGAAATGGACCTTGCTCGATCAGTGCGAACTGTTGGTGGCCCCGTCCAAAGCCGAGAATTTCGGCATGGCCATTGCCGAGGCCCTGCAGTCCGGAACTCCGGTAATCACGACCACGGGTACACCCTGGCGGGAGCTGCAGGAGTGCGATTGTGGTTGGTGGGTCGCGCCCGATGTGGTCGCACTGGAGCGGGCACTTGAGGAAGCGACGCGGATGGACGCCGGGGTGCTGCGTGCGAAAGGGGCGAGGGGGCAGCGGCTGGTTGAAGAAAAGTATTCCTGGGATGAAGTTGCGTCCAGGACGGTTCGCCTGTATCAGGCCATTATCGCCAGGCGCGCGCAGTGAGGCGCGGGAAGTGAAGTTTTCAGCCGAAACCAAGATCGTGCAATCCAGCGAGGTGCTGAGTCAGGAGGTCAATGGTGAAACCGTGCTGCTGGATCTTACAGGTGAGCAGTACTTTGGGCTCGATCCAGTTGGGACTCGCGTGTGGCAGTTGACGGGCGACAATAAACCCTTGGGCGAAATTCTTGCTGTCCTGTTGCGCGAGTACGACGTGGATGAAGCGCGATTGAAATCCGATCTGGATGAGCTTGTGGAGCGCCTTCTGCAGGCCGGGCTGGTGCGCATGGATAGCGGAGCCTGACTGGGTTCGGTGACAGCCTCGCTGGATAAACTGCGTACCCTGGGCTGGCTCGAGTGGCAGACCATACTGAGTTCACTACTGCGGTTGCCCGCATGTGCGCTGGCTTTACGTATCAAGGGTTACCGACGAGTGCGCGATGAATATCAATCAGAACGCCGCCTGGCGTCCCTGCTGTCGCATGAGGAGCAGCGTATGTTGGCGCAACGGATTGCCCGGGCCGTGGGTATTGCAGCCTGTTATGGGCCTTACAGGGCCAATTGCCTGAAGCGCTCGCTGGTATTGACCCGGCTGCTTCAAAAGCGTGGAATCGAGCACGAACTGAAGCTGGGGGCGGCAGTCCAGGATGGAGATTTTTCAGCCCACGCCTGGGTTGAGCATCTTGGGGTGCCCCTCAACGATGATCCCGCTCTCAAGGATCGATTCAACGAATTTCGCGGTAATACCAGGCAAGGCCAATAAGATCAATTCAAATCGTCTCCATTACCGCATGTTCGATTTCTGCCTGGAATCCGATATCGAATTGCCGGGCTTGGCCGTTACCGGCGCCGGAAGTGCGGACTTGTCCATCATGTTATGCGCGGCGGGGCTCGTGCCCCAAGCCGGGTTGGAGTGGTTTCATGAATGGCGAGACAGAGATGGGGAACTGGCGATTTGCGCCGCCAGACGCGGGAGCGAGTATTTATTGCGCTTCCCGGAAATGGCTGATTTCACCTTTCAATCATCCACAAAAGTGATTGGGGTTTTTCCCCAGCCGGGATGCGAACCGCATACGCTCAACCACTTGTTGCTGGACCAGGTCATTCCGCGCGTTTTGAACCAGCTGGGCCGACTGGTATTGCACGCGAGTTGCATAGAACTTGCGCCTGGCAAGGCAGTGGCTTTCCTGGGTAATACCGGGCAGGGCAAGTCCACCCTGGCTTCCAGTTTCTGGCAAGCAGGGTTTGCGCTTATTACCGATGATAGCTTGCTGTTGGAACGAATTAACCAGGGGTATTGCTGCACGCCCGGATATCCGAGTCTGCGGCTCTGGCCCGACGCAGCGGATAGCTTGGTACCGGCCGGGCAGGCTTTTCATTCCGTTGCGCAATACACCGATAAAAAGCAAATTCTGATCGGGCCGCAAACCAACCGGGCAACACCGGTTGCCCGACAACTTGTCGCCTTTTTTGTGTTGAAAGAAGGTTCACGCACGGATGAATTATGTGAGGTGGAGGTGACGTCCGCGAGGGGAGCAGATACCGCGATCGAGATCATTGAGTCGATGTTTACCCTCGACGTGGACTGCCAGGCAACCATTCGGCGGAATTTTGACTTGGCGGGGCAAGTGCTGGGCAGCGATTTGCCGATTTTCCGGCTGGAATACGTCCGTCGCTTTGACCAGTTACCCGGCGTTCGTGAACGGATCCTGGATGCCGTCCGGGACCATGCAGCCAACAGATAATCATCGAATGCCGCGCGCCTTCCGCTGATGAGTGGAATATTTGGCATCGTTAACACCGATGGCAAGCCGGTTACTGCACAGGATCTGGATCGCATGCAAGCCACGCTGGCACATCGCGGTCCCAATGGGAGCAATGTCTGGCTCGATGGTCCAGCCGGATTCGGCCAACTGATGTTGCATACGACGGCAGAGTCGCTGCGTGAACGATTGCCTTGGCAGCATCCGGAAAGCCAATTGGTGATTACGGCCGATGCGCGCATCGATAACCGCTCAGACCTGTCCCGGTCTCTTCAATTGTCTGACAGCGAATCATCAGCCATGCCGGACAGTCAGTTCATCCTGGCGGCATACATGCGCTGGGGTGATGACTGCGTGGACCACCTGTTGGGTGATTTTGCTTTTGTCATCTGGAACCCACGGACCCGCCAGCTCTTTTGCGCCCGTGATCACCTGGGTGTTCGGC
>DATDPS010000221.1:0-3511 GCA_035292625.1 Lysobacterales bacterium
GCAAAACCTCGACACGCTGGAAGTCGTAGATCTTGAGGTCGGTGGTCTGTGAACCCGAGTCCGAGGTCGAACTTTGAACACCAGGAATCGGCACTTCATCGTAGTACACCGCGACCTGCTGCTGACCGGCGGACTGGACGCCGCGAATGATGTAACGCTTCTCACCCGGGCCGGCATCGTTGAAGGTCAGTCCAGGCACCTGGTAGGCGAAATCATCGAAGTCCGAAACACCCATGCGCTGCAGTGTTTCTTCGCTGATTGCCGTGATGGCTACCGGGATATCCTGGATCGATTCATTGCCCCTTTTCCGGGCCGTCACCTGAATTTCCTCAATGGCCGAGGCTTCCTGAACGCCCTGTCCGGCGGGCGCATCGCTCTGTGCCGCAGCGAATGGACCGAACGCCGCTGTTATCGCCATGGTGGTGACAATGCTGGTGAGAATGGCTGACGTACGGTGCAGCAATTGCGGTGTGTAACAAAGGTGTGACTGTCCTGCCTCAGTGTGCTTATTCGACCTCATCGAGCGTTCCTCCGATTGGCTGGCCTCTTCCAAATTCTGTTTTGTGGGTGCTCCTGAGCCAAATGCCACACCGACTGGAACCGGTGTCACGGCCGAGCACCTCATTGTTCATATGAGTAACCCGCTCATCATAGGCCGTCGCGGTGGCTGCGCAACAGACTTTTTAGTCAACCGGGCCTAAGAGCTGCCTTGCACATGGCGTGAAACTATGGAATTAGTAGCACTTCCATTGGCTTGAGTTCACACAAAGGACGCAATTAATGAACAAGGAAATCAAAACCCTGCTGCTTGGGCTTGCGCTGCTGGGTGCTACGGTGCCACTGCGGGCCGAAGTCATTATCATCCACGCCGGCACCCTTCTGGCTGCGCCGGGCACCGCGCCCCTCACCCGGCAGAGCGTGATCGTCGCCGATGGAATCATCCGGGAAGTCCGCGACGGTTTCGCCAGCCCTGATCCGGGCCGGGAAGACCAAAGGGTGCTTGACCTGTCCGACCGTTTCGTAATGCCGGGCTTTATCGACCTGCATGTCCATCTGTCCGGCCAGGCGGGTTTCAACAAGCCCACCGACACGGTGACGCAGAGTGACGCCGACGTTGCGCTTAGTGCTGCCATGTATGCCCAACGCACGCTGATGGCCGGTTTTACCACGCTGCGGGATCTCGGTTCCCGCGGCGAACCCCTGTTTGCGCTGCGCGACGCCATCCAGGCGAACAAGGTGCCGGGGCCGCGGCTGATCGTATCCGGCCCGGCCATCACCCCGACCGGGGGGCATGGCGACATCCATGGATTCAGGCCGGAGATCATGGAAATTCTGGCCTCGCCCGCCGTCTGCGACGGTGCTGACGACTGCCGCCGCGCCGTGCGCAAGATGGTGAAGATGGGCGCCGACGTCATCAAGGTGACGGCCACGGGTGGTGTGATGAGCAACACGGCCACGGGCACCGGGCAACAGTTCACCGATGAAGAATTGAAGGCGATAGCGGATACCGCCCACGCCCTGGGCCGCAAGGTCACCGCGCATGCGCACGCGAAGGAAGGCATCCAGGCCGCCACCCGGGCCGGCTTCGATTCTATCGAGCACGCCATGTGGGCGGATGAAGAAACCCTGAAGATGATTAAAGAGGCGGGCATCTGGATCATCCCGACGGTCTATCCCATCACTTATGTGGGCGACACGCCCGAGAAAATGCGCCAGGGACCGATGAAAGACCTGCCGCCGGCGAGCATGGCGAAGATGCTGCAGCTCGGCAGCCAGCCGAAAGACATGACGCGCCTCGCGCATGCAATGGGTGTAAAGATTGCGCTCGGCACCGATTCGGCCATTTCGCCACACGGCGAGAATGCGCATGAGTTCATCGAATACGTCAATGCCGGCATGACCCCGATGGAGGCGCTCCAGGCGGGCACGGTCAATGCAGCCGAAGCGGGCGGCATTGCCGATCGCACCGGTTCGATCACCCCCGGCAAGACAGCCGATATCGTGGGACTGGCGGCGAATCCCCTGGATGGAATTGAAGCCGTTCTCGATGTCCGATTCGTGATGCGCGACGGTATCGTCTTCAAGAGCGAGTGATGATACGCGCGGCTCTCGCGCTCCTGGCGGCCCTGGGCCCGGCATCGGCCGGGGTGCTGGCCGGGGATGTCTACGTTTATGCCGGCACCTTGCTGGCTCAGGCGGGAAGCCCAACGCAGGAACACCAGACCATTGTCATCACCGATGGCCGCATTGCCGAAATCCGCGCGGGATATGCAGTGGTGCCCGAGGGTGTCCGGCTGATCGATCTGTCATCGAGCTTCGTCATGCCCGGGCTGATCGATTTGCACGTTCACCTGACGATGGAGCCAACGCCGCGGGAATTCTCCAGCCTGGTCGAGGACAGCGATGCCGATCTTGCGCTGATTGCGGCCGCCAACGCGCGGCTGACCCTGGCGGCCGGGATTACCACCGTGGTCGATCTCGGGCGGCCGGGAACACCAGCGCACGAGTCGGCGATATTCGCGCTGCGCGATGCGATTGCGGCCGGGCATGTACCGGGTCCGCGGATACTCGCTACCGGCACACCGATTTCGGTCACCGGTCAGGAGCGCCAACCCCGTTTACGCAGTGAGATTGAGCCTTTGGTAAATTCCCTGGCGGTCTGTGACGGGCCGGATGACTGCAGGCGCGCCACCCGCCGACAAGTGCACAACGGCGCGGACGTGATCAGTTTCTACGATTCCGCCAGCCTGCTTTTTCCCGGCCAGGCCGGCCTGCCGATGACAGAGGAGGAAATGCGCGCCGTGACGGAAACCGCCCATGGACTCGGACGCAAGGTCATCGCTGACGGCCATCACGCAAGTGGCGTGGCGGCAGCAATAGAAGCCGGCGTCGATGCGGTGGATTCGGTTCACCTGTATGAGGAGCGCACCTTCGACCTGGTGCGTGAAGCGGATATTTACCTTCAGTCTCACATATACGCCGTGGTCGCCGCGGTGGGCGATACACCTGAAACGCTTGACCAGGGAATCACCTGGTGGCACCCCCGGCCGGTGCTGGAGCGCCTGTTTGAAATCAAGAACCGTCCCTTCGCCGTGATCGAGGCTTATCGCAACGGCATACGCAAAATCGCCTTTGCCTCCGACGCGGGCAATTTTCCACACGGACAGAATGCACGCGACCTGGTCGAGTTCGCGGCTCGCGGCATTCCTGCGGGCGAAGTCCTTGCCATCGCCACCATCCACCCAGCGCGTTTGCTCGGCCTGGATCATGAGATCGGCGCGTTGACGCCGGGCAAAAGGGCTGATCTCATCGCCCTTGGCGGCAATCCGCTGTCGGACACATCAGCGTTGCTGGACGTTCGGTTGGTCATGCACGATGGCCGTGTGCCTGACCCACCGCGTTTACGCCGGGATTCAACCGCGAAAGCCTGGAGAGAATGACCATGCGAATTACCTGTAAGACATTTACCGTGCTTGCCCTGTCACTTGCCTGTGGCGCGACCGCACAAGCC
>DATDPS010000222.1:0-8403 GCA_035292625.1 Lysobacterales bacterium
GTCATGGACGAAATCACTTCGCTCAGCGTGACGTCGCCACTGCCCAAGCGGTCCGTAGTCTGCTGGTTTTGATCAATCATGAACTCAGGGCTATTACCCCAGTCCACATTGACCGTCATCAATTTGAAATCTGAAAACGCCGCCACCACGGGTTCGGTCGTGGTGAATGTACTTGTCGCCTTGTTGTACCAGTACTCGGTTACGCTGATGTCTACGTTGTAGGTCAGTCCGCCCCGCGTAACGGTGTATTCCGCCGGGGCGATATCGGCGTAAGCATACTCCACTCCATCGGGATCGTGCGTGATGCGGCTGAAACCGCGCTGCACCTCTATGATTTCTTCGGCGATGTTCACCGCCACGGTGCGCGTGTTCGCATCCCCCGCGGCGCGCGCCAGGCTGCCTTGCAACTGCACCAGGGCCATGATGCCAATGGCAAAAATGACGATGCCCACCAGCACTTCCAGCAGGGTCATGCCTGCATTGGAGCGAACCGAAACCGGATGTACTCTCATGGCCGCGCCCCTATTCCCAATCACGGTGGAAATCGGTCCACCCACCCGCCAGCGAGCCAATGCCGCCGGTTCCAGCCGTGATATGGTTCACGGTTTCCACGTAGATCAGTTGAAACGTGCCGGTAAAAGCGCCGATGGTGCCGTCGATGATGGCGGCGCCGTAAATGGTGTTGTTGCCATTCGAGGTCAGCGACGCGGCGGGGTCTTCCACATCGGTCAGGTAAAAGGTGCCGAACAGCTTGGTGCCGCCGTTGAAGCGCGTAACGGAAGCTGCTGAAATCAGCATCACCGGCGCGTACTGCGAGCCGATCACGGTATTGGCGCCAATGTGGCACAAGGGGCCGGTTGCCCAGTAGGTGCCATAGGAATTCGGACCCAGCTCGCTGCAGTCGTCGATGATGGTGGCCTGGCTCTTGATCGCCTCGTAATGGGTCTTGGGGATACCGAAATAAAACGTGAACAGGTCGCAGGGAAAGTCGGGGTCGCTGTCCAAGTCGATGCCGATGATGTCGTCTGTACCGGTCGTATAACTGATGGACTCCGCTTTGCTGCAGCTGCAACTGCCCGGGCATTCCAGGTTGGCCGGCACCTGGTCCGTTTCGTACCACTCGTGCATTTCACAGGTGGCCCAGGCGCCGCTGCTGGGATCGACCACTGCCTCGCCGCCGCAATCCGGGTTGGCGTTCATCCACACCGACACGGGAACGCCGACGCCGCCGCCGTTGGGGTTGGGAACGATTTCCGCATTACCCGAAGGCGGCCAGGTAGTGCGCGCGGTGAGCGGCACACCCGCCCCGTTGCCACCGGACAGTATGCCGTAATTGGCCAAAGGCTCCGCCACCATGGCTTCGGCGCGACAGGTTCCGCCGGCGCAATCCGCCCGGCCACGCGCCAGCAGCGTAAGCATGTAATGGTATTCGTCGGCAATGGTGGGGTCGGTGCTGCAGCCCTGCACCGGCGGATTGGTGAACTCGCTGATCATCAACTTGCACAGCAGCGCGTACACCGTCACCTCTTCGGCAGTGCCCGGCATGATGTTATTGGTGTTCAGGGCAACCTCATTGGATCCATTGAACGAGTAAAAATAGGTTTCGGCACGCCGCGCCAGGTTGGATTCCGCGTAGCACGGATGGCTGCCCTTGCCGGCCGTCAGGTCAACGCCGCTGCAGGGTAACCAGCGTTCAGCGCCCAGGGCCAGCCATCCATCGGTGCCATCCGGCAGCTTGTCGATGCGGTCGGAAGCCACCAGCGCCGAGTTGGCGATGAAAAATTCCTTGGCGTGCTGGATGCCGGTTTCAGCGGCGTGGAGCGCCAGCTTCTGGCGCACGTCATTGGCCGATGTGCGCTGTTCCGCGACCCCGACGCGAATGGCAAAAATCATCATCAGTGTCAGCATGATGAGCACCAGCACACCGGTGAATATCGTCAGAATGCCCTGCTGCCTGTTGCGCAAGGCGGCGCCTTGTCTTGCCCATCCGGCACTGCCATTCATGCGAGTCTCCTTTCGGTTCAATCCTTGACCTGCCTGCTCACAGGTACAAATTGTTGCGCAGCTTGATGGTGTCCTCTACCGTGCGCTGAATCGTATCGTCGGCAGTGAGTGCACCGGCAATATTCATGCGTACCTTGCGCACTTTCTGGAACAACTGATTTCCGGCTCCGTCGTCATATACGACTTCGGTATAGGACAGCGCGTCATCCACGGTAAAACTGGTGATCTCAATGTCATTGGGGTCAGTCAGGGCGGCCCAATTGGTGTCCGCGGATTCACAGGTCGGCAGCGCCCCACCCACCCACATCTGCATCACGCCCACACCGCCCGAAACCACCCGGCGAAATGCCCCAGCCGAATTTTCCGTGGCGTCGCCATCGTGATCCCGGTCCATGCTGAAAATGAAACACTCCTGGTCGTCACTGATAAACACATCTCCCGGCGAGCTCAGGCTGCCATCTGTTACGCAGTCCGGGTTGGCGAAGCAGTTGACGGAATTGGCCGAGTAGTTGCTGCGCCGCACATCGCGGCTCATCAACTGCAGGGCGACGCGCAGATCATCGGTCAACTTGGTCATCTTGATCAGGCGGGTGGTTTGAGCCAGCGAGCTCGACATCAGGGCGATCATGGTGGCGGTAACCACGAGGCTCAGGCTGCTGGCGATGAGCACTTCCATGAGGCTGAAACCGCGGGAAAGCCCGGGAAGTTTTTTCTGACTGGTATTCATCTTCATGGTGTGCATATCCTTGCCCCTTGAATAAATTCCCTTACAATCCCTGCGGACAGGCGGTAAATCCCGGAATGTCGTCGCTGGGCGTGGGCAGGCAGAGCGCAACCCTGCCGGTATTGATAACGCTCAGGTTCATCTGGAACTGGCCTGCGCCGGAATTGAGGCCCAGCACCAGCATGTCGGCCGGATCGATGAACATGCCCCGGATCGGGTCAAAGGCGTAAGAACCATCGCCCGACACCGAGCTGACCAGGTTTTTCGCCTGCACATCAGAGTCCCGCAGCACCCAGACGGTCGAGTCGATGGAACAAAACCCGCTTGCCGCAGGCTCTGTTTCCAGGCAGTCGCAGGGTGTTTGTCCCAGCACGGCCCCGATGCACCAGTTGCCGTCCTCCTGGCTGGCGTAAGAGACCGTCGCCATGCGGTTGCGCTTGATGGACTCGGTTTGCACCGTGCTGACAAAAGCGACAATCTGCTCTGCGCCGTTGGTGATCTGACGTTTTTCAATCGCATCCTGGTATGCGGGCACGGCCAGGCCGGCAATAATGCCCATCAGTCCCAGGGCAACCATCAATTCGTAGACACTGAATCCCTTGCTGGAGCGGTAAAGCATGCGTAGTGTGTTCATTTGCCAATCTTCCTGATCGGCGCTCCCATCCCGAGAGCCCCCTTTACTGACAACATCCCAATTCAACTTCCCCTGTTGTCCTTTATAGTTGGATCGGCTGAATCAGCCCACTGTTACAAATGACAGGCATGGCCGGTAAATGGGTTAGCCCGCTCTGGTTCACTGTCCAAACCCACGCTTGGGGTTTACCATCAACGCTGGAAGAAATTTCTCCGCGCGATCACAGCCACGGATGACGGACACGAACGCGATTTAGGGTTGCCACCGGGTGAGGGATGGACCGGTGGACAAGTCGCAGTTTCTTCGCCGGACCCGGCGCGGAACAGGGGACGGTATGTCCGGCCAGAAGGTTTTGAACATCCTGGTAGCCGAGGACAACCTGGTGAACCAGGTGGTGCTACGGAAGATGCTCGAGCATGCCGGTCACCGGGTGGATGCCGTCTCCAATGGCCGCCAAGCCATCAAGGCACTGGCAAAACTGCAGTATGATCTGCTCATCATGGATTGTCTGATGCCGGTGATGGACGGTTTCGAAGCAGCACGTACCATCCGGTCATCCACCTATCCGGCAGTGAACTGCGCAATTCCGATTCTCGCCATCACTGCCATGTCAACAGCGGAAGACCGCTGGCGCTGTCTGGACGCCGGCATGAACGGCCACATCAGCAAACCGGTAATGGCAGGCGAGCTGTATGCATGGCTGGCAAATCACCTGGGAACCGCCCGCCGCTCCGTGACCCTGCGAAGGCCGCGGAAACGTATTCCTGAAGGGCTAAACACGAACCCTGACCTGGGACATAGAACAGCCAGGCAATCAGAGTTGATCCTGAAAATGACGCCGGTGCTGCTACGCGATGCCAGGCAATGGCGACAGGAACTGAAAGATCACCTGGAAGCCGGTAAATTCGAGGCACTTGGCTTGCTGGCACACAAGATCAGGGGAACGGCCGACGTGTTGGGTTACCCTGATTTATCCACCATTGCAGCACAACTGGAAAAATCGGCAAAGGCCGGCGATGCGGGCGAGGCGGCCATCCTCGTCAGCCAGCTCCTGGAAGCCCTGCTGCAACTGATTGAGAATATCGAACCCGGCCCGTGACACCCAAGGTGCGATTCACACTGAAAAACCGCCGCCGGCTGCTGGCGGCACTGGATGCGTCCCAACAGCGTCTGGAAGCTATGGTCGCCGAACGCGACGACAAAATCGCCAGCTTGTCCGGGTTCATCGAACAGCTAGGCAATCCGGTCATCACCACTGACAGCGGCCTGATCATCACCGGCTGGAACCGCGGTGCGGAAAGGGTGTTCGGCCATTGCGCGGACCTTGCGCTGGGCCAGCGCCTGGACATCATCTTCAATCCGAATGCGGATAAGCCCGATTTCCGCGCGCTGGCCCTGCAGCCGGGAGATTCCACCAACCGGGAATTCTCTTTGCAGCTCAGGCATGCCAGCGGCAAGACGGTATTTGCCCACCTGTCGCTCACCTTGATGCGGGGCGGGGACGGCGCCGTTGACAGTATGATCCTCAATATCGTCGATACCAGCACGGAGCAAGCCGCACTCGGCCGGGCGCAAGAAAGCGAGACTCGCTACCGGACGCTTTTCGAACTGTCGCCTGATGCCATCGTGGAGTTACAGGGCGATCAGATCTTCGACTGCAACCATTCTGCGCTCGAAATATTCGGCTATGACAGCAAGGAGGCATTTATTGACGCGGGCCTGGTCGATCGATCACCACCGCTCCAGCCCGGTGGTGAAGAATCCAGAACCCTGGCATTACAGTACTTCCAAACCTGCGCCAGGGCGGGCCATGTATCCTTTGAATGGGTCTTCCGCCGCGCCAGCGGAGAGGACTTCCCTGCCGAAGTACGAATCGCAAGGGGGGATTTTGGCGGAATCCGGCGGTTTCAAGCACACATACGCGACATTTCCCAGCGCAAGCGCAACGAAGAGACGATTCGCTCACACGATTACATGCTGGAGCAAATCCTGGACCACCTTCCCGTGGCGGTTTTCGTCAAGGATGTCAACCATGAATTCCGCTACATTCTGAACAACAGAAAATCTGTAGAAATGTTTGACGCGCAGGATAAAACAGTGCTGGGACAGACTGATTTCGACGCTTTTGAGTTCAGTGAAGCGACCATCCTCAGGCAGCAGGATCTCGAAATTGCCCGTACCGGCCAACCCTTTCACAACCCGGAACAACTGCTGCAAAAACCATCAGGCGAAAGTTTGTATTTGGACACGCAAAAGATTTTGATCACGGATTCGGCTGGCATGCCGAGCCTGATATTGGGCGTGAGCGAGGACATCAGCGAGCGAAAGGACACCGAAAAAGCACTTAAGACCAGTGAGAAACGCTTTCGCGCACTGGCCGCCAACGTCCCCGTGGGCATTTTCCTCACCGATCCGCGTGGCGCCTGCATTTATGTCAATGAGCACTGGCAGAAAATGACTGGTTTGAATGGGCAACAGGCAGCCGGGAATGGCTGGATCAAAGCACTGCACGCCGACGATGTGGAGGCGGTTACGACGGATTGGTGGCTGTTTACCGAAGGCAGGAAGGAGTTTGCGCTCGAGTACCGCTTTGTTTGCCCGCAAGGTCACGTCACCTGGGTTGCCGGCAAGGCAGTTGCATTCAGGAACGAAGACGACCAGATAGTGGGTTTCCTGGGAAGCATCACGGATATCACCCAAAGCAAACAATTCGAGCACGATCTGCGCTTGTCCAGCGAAGAGGCGCAGCGCGCCAATGTCGCCAAATCCGAGTTCCTGTCGCGCATGAGCCACGAATTGCGTACACCAATGAATGCGGTGCTGGGTTTTGGCCAATTGTTGCAAATGAACAGTGAAAACCTGACGGCTGACCAGCTTGAAGGCGTGGAGCACATCCTGGCCGGAGGACAGCATCTCCTGAATCTGATCGAGGACGTGCTGGACTACGCCCGAATTGACACCGGCCGCGTCAGCATTAACTTGCGCAGAACCTCCACCGCCAGCGTCCTGCGGGACTCCGTGGCAATGGTCGCTGCCCGGGCGGAAAATGACAACATCGAGATCATACTGCCAGACGGGCCAGTGGCCGACGTGCTGGCTGATCCGCGGCGCCTGCAGCAAGTGCTGGTCAACCTGCTGTCCAATGGCATCAAGTACAACCGTAGCGGTGGTAGCGTGGAAGTGGCCGTGGCCACGCGGCCGGATAGCACGGTGCGTATCAGCGTGAAGGACAGCGGCATTGGTATTCAGCCGGCGGAGCGCAGCCGCTTGTTCGAGCCGTTCGAACGGGTCATAAATCCGAACGTCAGCATTGAGGGCACCGGGATCGGGCTCAGTATCTGCAGGAGAATGATGGCTCTCATGGGTGGTCAGATCGATTTTGCCAGCACCTATGGGGAAGGCGCTACCTTCTGGATAGATCTGCCGGCTGCAGAGCTTATGGACGGGATTGCGACTTTCCCTGACGATGCAGGCTATGCGGTCCGAACCGCCGATTTTGCCGGACTGCGCCTGCTTTACGTCGAAGATGACATGGCCAGCATCCGGATGCTGACGAAGATCGCCCAGAGCATTCCCGGCTGTGAATTCTTTGCCACAAGCAGTGTGCTGGATGGTGTCGCACTGGCCAGATCGTCACGCCCGGATCTCGTCCTGATGGACATCAACCTGCCGGGGCTCAACGGGTTCGACGCCCTCCGGATGCTGCGGGACGATGAGCAAACCGCCCATATACCCGTGGTCGCCCTGTCAGCCGGGGCCCTGCCCGACCTGATCCGGAAAGGGACCGAAGCCGGGTTTGCCTGTTTCCTGACCAAGCCGCTTCGCATCGAGAGCCTGTTCCAGGCCATTGCCACCGTTCGCGGGAAGTGAGGCGCGTCTAGAAAATCAGTGTGAATGTACTGCCCTGTCCCTGCAGGGATTCAACCTCGATGCTGCCGCCATGCCGTTCCATGATGCGTTTACACACGGCCAGCCCCACCCCGGTTCCGGGAAATTCCTCGCGCGAGTGCAGGCGTTGAAACATCTGGAAAATTTTTCCGTAATGCGCCGGCTCAATGCCGATGCCGTTGTCGCTGACCCGCACGCGCCAATGACCATCTTCCCGGTATGCGCTGATGTCCATTTTGGGGGAACGGTCGCGGCAGAATTTGATGCCGTTGGCAATGAGGTTCTGCAATAACTGCATGAGCTGGGCTGCATCACCCTGAACTTCGGGCAGCGAGGTCACATTGATTTCCGCCCCGCGCTCGCTGATCAGTACCATCAGGTTTGCGATTGCGCCAGCGACTGAGGCGTTCAGGTCCACCGGTTTTAGCTCCAGGCTCCTGGATTGGACCCTGGAAAATTCAAGCAGGCCGTCCAACAGGCTGCGCATGCGGGTCGCGCCTTCCACCGCAAACTGGATGAACTCCCGCGCTTCCGGGTTGAGTTCCAATGCATAGCGCCGCTCGAGCAAAGTCATGAAGCTCGACACCATGCGCAGCGGTTCCTGTAAATCATGCGACACAATGTGAGCGAACATTTGCAGGTCTTCATTGGATTTCCTGTGCGCTTCGATACTCACCTCGAGCGCACGCCGGGCGGCAGCACGGGCGGTGATATCAATACCAATAAAAACGAAAGCATTGATTTCCGCGTTATCATCCAGGTGTGGCGATAGCGAGGCGTTGGCAATGCGTTCTTCGCCACCCGTTTCGCAGAGCGATACATGCCCTTGCCAGGGCTTACCTTCGCAGACGGACTGCCAGATATCCCCGGCCGGTGATTCTCCCTGGCTCGCCATTAACAATGTGCTGAAGCTGCGGCCAATCAGCTCATCTTCCTCCCGTCCGCAGAATTGGCAAAACAGTTCGTTGGTCGCCTGGATGTTCCCATCCAGGTTCAGCGTCGCAGTCACGGCAAACTGGTCCACAGCGGTGATGATCTGCTCCAGTTCCCGATAGAGGTGTTCTTTTTCCAGTTCCATGTCCTTGCGGACGCTGACATCATTGACGAAACCCAGGAGCCTGGCGGGATGGCCGTTGCTGGCTTCAATGCCGCC
>DATDPS010000223.1:0-2971 GCA_035292625.1 Lysobacterales bacterium
GAAGCCCTGAGCAAGGACCTGCTCAAGCGCGGCTTCAAATTCGTCGGCCCCACCATCTGCTATGCCCACATGCAGGCTACCGGCATGGTCAACGACCACACCACGGATTGTTTTCGCTATGCGGAGCTAAAAGGACCGTGATTGGAATAAGAATGAACGTACAAGAACAAATCGAAGAGTATATTACTCGCCAACCTGAACCCAAACGTCGTGACATGCAAGAGTTGCACCGCATCATTCTGCAAGTAATGCCAGCATGTAAATTATGGTTCCTGGATGGTAAAAACAGTGTAGGTAAAACTGTTTCTAATCCTAATATAGGATATGGATCTCACACCATAAAACATGCTGATGGAACAACCAGAGAGTTTTATCAAATTGGTTTGAGTGCAAACAAAACCGGAATCTCTGTATACATCCTTCGGATCTTTCGCTTAAATATTCGGGCCTAATCGGGATTCCGGTAGTAGACTGGCGGGATGACCACTCCCCCTCCCGAAGTGACCAGCGAATTGGTGGAAGACATTCCGATCCTGATGCATGTGATGCGTGAACAACTGCAACTGGACCAGGCCGTGGACGCGGTTTTGCCGCGGCATGGCAATCGAAAAGGCTTGAGTTGGGGCCAGATGCTGGTGGCGTGGCTGACACACATCTTGAGCCAGGGCGATCATCACATGTACCACGTGCAGGCTTGGGCCGACTGCTGCCCCCATACGTTGAAGACCTATCTGGGCCAAACCGTGCAGGCGACGGACCTGATCGACGATCGGTTGGCGGATGGCTTGTGGCGGTTGAGCCAGAGCGATGTTTGGACCGCTTTGGAACAACGCGTGAACCGCCAGATGGTCCGCGTTTACCGCTTGACGCCGGAGCGGGTGCGGCTGGACAGCACCACCGCCAGCGTATATGCCGGGGATGATGAAGCGGCGGTGCTGTTTCAGCGGGGGCATTCCAAAGATCATCGGCCCGACCTGCGGCAATTGAAGGTGATGCTCGCGGCGCTGGACCCGCTGGGGGTGCTCGTGGGGGCGGAAGTGGTGCCCGGCAACCGGGCGGATGATGGTTTGTACGTGCCCATGATCCAGCGCTTGCAGGCCAGCCTGGCCGAGCAAGGCCTGCTGTACATCGGCGATAGCAAAATGGGGGCATTGGCGACGCGGGCTTACGTGCACACCACGGGCAATACCTATCTGATGCCGTTGGCCCAGGTTGGGCATCTGCCGGACCAATTGGCCGCCTGGGTCGCAGCGGCGGTGGCGGGCCAGGTCGACTTGCAGCCCGTCCGCGATCCGGACGACAGACGCCTGGTGGGGGAAGGGTACGAAATCACCCGTGCGCTTAGCACTGAAGTCGTCGGTCACGGCAGCGTGAACTGGATCGAGCGGGTGCTGATTGTGCATTCGGAAAGTCTGGCCGCCGCCGGGCGCCGGGGTCTGCGCCAGCGGCTGACCAACACCCGGGCCGAACTCCTGGCCCTGACGCCGCCGCGTGGGCGCGGGCGCAAGCAATACACAGAGCGGGCGAGCCTGCGCGCGGCTGTCGCTGAGATCCTGGCACGCCATGACCTGGCGGGCTTGCTGACGGTAGAACTCCAACTGGAAACGACCCGGCGGACAGTGCGCGCCTACGCCGACCAGCCGGCGCGCACCGAAACCACCCAACGCTATCTGGTCACCGTCACCAAAGACACAGCGGCGATCGCTGAATATGAGCAATTGCTGGGCTGGCGCGCCTTTGCGACCAACGCTTTCAAGACCCATTTGTCTTTGCCACAGGCCGTGTTGGCCTATCGCGAAGAATGGTTGGTCGAACGCGACTGCGCTCGGCTGAAGGGGCGGCCGTTGTCGCTGGGCCCGCTGTGGCTGGCGCGAGAAGATCATGCCGTCGGTCTGGTGCATCTACTCACCCTGGGGGCGCGCGTGCTCGCGCTGGTCGAGCATCAGGTGCGGCAAAACCTGCAGCGGGCGCAGCGCACCCTGGCCGGCTTGTATCCGGGCCAACCCCGGCGCGTCACCGCTCAGCCCACCACCGAGCGCCTGCTGAAAGCCTTCAAGCAGGTCTTCCTGACGATCATCACCGTGGGCCACGAAACGCACGTTCATTTGACGCCACTTTCCAAGTTGCAGACCACCATCCTGCAAGCGATGGGCGGTCCGCCCGATTTGTATTCGCGTCTCGTCACCCAATTCCAAAAGCCACCCGGAATTTAAGCGAAAGATCCGTATCATAGAATAGGATATCAAGAGGAAATACCTCACCGCCCTTGATATAGCTTCCCACCTGCCAACAGACGCTTCCATTGTCCCGAAGTATTCTGCCAAATTGTGAGATTACATGGGATTGATTGGCCAAGTATTCATCCAGGGCCGCCCGTTGCTCATACGACTTCCCAATGTTGTACGGTGGGGAAGTGACAATTAAGCTGACGGTCTTGTCGGGAATGGTAGTAAGGAATTTGGCGGCGTCACCATGAAACAAAACTACACTCGCATCTTTTGAGTATTTGCGACGGATCTTCCATGGCGTAATAAGGTCTGCGACCATACCCTATAACTCCGAATACATGCGGCTACTTGATGCTCTGGCGAGTTGCACTACCGTCACGATTTCTCTTTTGCACCAAAGAGTCGCAGAGCATCACCATTTTCACTGTTCAGACGGCGAATCATGGCATTCGCAAGATTCCTAAAGCCCTTCCAGCCACCGCCCTGTTTCACAACGGATGCACGCGTGAAACGCATCTTTCTTAATGGGTTCAGGTAGGTTGGAAAGTCCTTCCCAATGTCCCGTTCACCGGACGGATACTTTTCGAGAACACGAGACAAGACTAATAGAAGGGCATTAATCCCAGTTGGCTTGAGAAGGGCGTATTTCCTCCAGTTCATCCAAGGATCTTTGGTGGGATCTTTGGTATTGGAAGTGTTACTGGACCTCGGGAAACGAGCGTCATAATTGCTTAACACAGTGT
>DATDPS010000224.1:0-2583 GCA_035292625.1 Lysobacterales bacterium
TCTTCGTCGAGGCAGTACAGGCGTTGCTGGATGGATTGCCTGAGCGCGTGCGAATCGCCCCCGGGAAAATCGGTGCGGCCGACCGAGCCGAGGAACAGGGTGTCCCCCGCCAGCAGCAAGCTGGCGTCCTCGAAATAAAAACTCGCCGAACCAGGGGTGTGCCCGGGAGTGTGGATGCAACGCCCGCCACCGGCGAAGGTTTGTTCGTCTTCCAGCCAGTGGTCCGGATCGCCCTGGGGCGTATAAGGCACCCCGAAGGAGAGGCACTGCTGCTCCAGCGCATCCCACAGGAACTTGTCACCGCGGTGCAGCCACACCGGCGCACCGGTCTGGCGGCGGATCTCGCCGGCGGCCAGCACGTGATCGAGGTGCGCATGGGTGTGCACGATGCCGGTGATCCTGAGGCCCAGTTCATGCACTGCGGCCATGATGCGTTCCGGGTTGCCGCCCGGGTCGCACACGTAGCCGATGCCGGTTTCGTTATCGCCCAGCACGGTGCAATTGCATTGCAGGGGCCCGACCGGAAATGATTTGCGCACGAAAGCCATGGCGGGTTTATAGCACGGCCCGGTCAGCCGTGAAGCACGCGGGAGAGCCGCTGCACGCCTTCGGCGATGTCATCCTCGCCGTAGTGGGCAAAGCTGAGCCGCAGACAGTTGGCAAACCCGCCGCGGTGCGAAAACACCGGCCCGGGCTGGAAACCGGTTAGATGATCACTGGCTGCCTGGCGCAAGGATCGCATATCGGCATCTTGCCCCAGTTCGAGCCAGAAAAAATAACCGCCCCGCGGTTTGCGCCAATGCGCCATCCCGTCCAGGTGTTTGCGCAGGGCCCGGTCCATCGCCTCGACCCGGCCGCGGTAGGCGGCGCGCAGGGCCAGCAGGTGCTGGTCCTGCAGGCCCAGGTCGATGGCGTGGCGCACCACGTGCGAAGTGAAATGATTGAGCGACCCGCTGCTGCTCAGGCTGGCGTTTTCGAGCAGGCGCCGCAGCAGCGTGGGCGAGGTCTGGATCCAGCCCAGGCGCAGCGCCGGCGCCAGTATTTTGGAGAACGAACCCAGCGACAGGATGGTGCCGTCCTCGCCCTGCTCCTCGGCCAGGCTGCCAAAGGCCGCTGGAGGTGGTTCGTAGTAGAACAAAAGCTGGTAGACCTCGTCGGCGACCACCAGGAATTCATACTCCCGGCTGAGTTCCACCAAACGCAAGCGCCGCGCCGCGCTGAGGGTTTGCCCGCCGGGGTTCTGGAAACTTGGGATGGTATACAGAAAAGCCGGCTTCACCCGCGCCAGTTCAACTTCGAGTTGTTCGACATCCAAGCCGTTTTCATCCGTGGCGATGCTGACGATGTGCAAACCGTGATCGCGGAAAATCTGGAAGGCAAGGAAGTAGCTCGGCTCTTCGACAAACACCGTATCGCCCGGCTGGGTGAACTGGGAACAGACGAAATCCAGCGCCTGCGAGTTGCCGCAGGTAAGAAAAAGCGATTGGGCTTGTGCCGGGGTGCCGTAGTGGTGTGACAGGAAACCGGCCAGTGATTCACGAAAGCGCAAATCACCCTGCTTGATGCCGTAGTTCAGCTCCAGCGGATGGGCCTGGCGCAGGAAATCCTCCGCCGCGGTCCGCATCAATTCGACCGGCAGCAAGTCGGCGGAGGGCTGGCCCACGCCAAAATTGATGTGGCCGGGCGGGGGCGCCTGGTCGAAATTGAGCCGGCCGCTCATGACTGCCTGTTCAATCCATAAAAAGTCAGCGCCGAGACCAGCAGGCCGGGCCACAGGGCTTCGATTTCAAACCAGCCGCCCAGGCCCATGCTGCCGGCCAGGTGCCAGGCTATTACCGTGACCAGGGACAGGCCAATACTCCAGAACGCGGCGCCGGCGGAAGCGCGCTTGCCATACACCGCGGCCACGGTCGGCAGGAACAGGGCGGCGGAGTTGAGGGTGAAGGCCAGCAGCAGGATGTCCAGCACGTCCTGCATTTTCCACGCTAGCAGCGTGGCCAATCCCCCGGCCGCAAACGAAGACACCGTTCCCAGTCGCAGCATTTGACCTTGCGCCAGGTCCGGTTTGAGGAAACGCTGGCAGACATCGCGCGTGACATTGGCCGAAGCAGTGAGGATGCAGATGTCCGCGGTCGACATGATGGCTGCCAGGATGCCAACCAGCATCACGCCCTTGAGCCCGGTGGGAAAAAGCTCGAGGACGAAGCGGGTGAGTACATTGTCACCGCTTTCGATGCCGGGAAACAATACCGCGGCGGTCATGCCCATCCAGGTGGCGGCCACGGCGATGGGCAACATGAACAGCACCGCTACCAGCGCACCGCGTCTCGCCGCCGCCGGGCTGCGGGCCGCGAAACAGCGCGTATAGCTGTCCATCGCGGTGAAGAAACTCAGGCTCATGCTGACCACCATGGCCAGGATCGCGGACCAGCCCCAGGCCCCGATATCGAAATACGAGGGTGGCAGCTGCTGCATCAACTTCGCTGGCGTGCCCCCATTTCCTACAGCAATCGGCAAGCCGATCAGCACCACGCCGGTGAGCAGCAACACGAACTGGATCCAGTCGGTCCAGGTTACCGCGAG
>DATDPS010000225.1:0-6548 GCA_035292625.1 Lysobacterales bacterium
GGAAAACTTCTCCACTACTGGCACACCAAAAGTCATGGCCGGCAACGCGGGGACAGCCGGCTTCCCCTGATGGGCTCGTGGCTCTGCTTGCACAATTTGTTCATCCATCAATTGGCGCAGGAAGGTGTCGACCGCAGTCGCGACTTCGCTTGAGGAAGCGCCCGAGGCGCGTTCGAGGGCTGCGATGATGCCAGCCACCGGCAAGCTCTGGTCGAGCAGATGCCAGATTACTGCAGCGGTGTCGCGCATGCTGAAATAATTGCCCTCGTGCATATCGATGATAATCACTTCGTCATCCACGGTTTCATGGGCGAATCGTTCGGTATTGATGCGGTAATTGGCGTCGATGGTCATTCGAAAATCCGGCAGGGTTGACAGCAGGGGCGGACTATATCACAGGCACCCGGCAAGCCGGTTCTGCCCCGGTTAAAGGGCGCAGGGGTGCTATCGGTGCCGGCACCGCATGGCGGGTTCAAGCGGTCCGCGCGAAACGCACGCGGGTGCGTTGCAGCGCAATCAAAAACACGTCCCTCAAGCCGCGCGGTTGCCAGGCATAGCGGTAATAAGTCTGCAAGTAACGCACGAAACCAGGCGGCCGCTGAGTGGCCGGGCAGCGGCGGTACCGCTTCCAGTGGCGAACGGCCAGGCGCGGCAGCGACGCCTCGGCATCGGGCGGTGCGGCGAGTCCCGGCGTGGGAATCCCGGGGGTCGTCGCGGGAAGCTGGAGCGCCAGCCGGTCCATCAAGACGCATATTTTCAGCCAGCGGCCTTTTGCATTTTCCATCAACAGGCGATCAACCGGGTCGGCCAGCCTGATGGCCGCACCGCCCGATTCGCGCCACCCGGCGCGTTGCCACAAGCCGGCATCCTGTTCCATGGGGCAATCCAGGCCGAACGGCCGCCAGGTCAAAATCGCGTCGCCTGCCGTGTCGTGCCGGTACCTTGCGGAGGCCACGAATGGCAAGAGCAACAATGGCGGCAGTGGCATCAGGGGTTTCCAGCCCTGTGCCTGCATGACCGAATCCGCCGTCTCCAGCGCCTTCGCCGGGACCAGCAATTCGCAGGGGTCCAGGGAGATCGCCTCTTCCTCTCCAGTCAGTACCAGCGAGGTCAGGGAACCGGGCAGCATGTCGCAATCCAGCTGCCGCAAGCGGCCCAGGAGTTCCTGCAATCGCGGCAAGGAGAGGGCGTTGCGCATGCGCATCTGTTTGTATACACCGGCCAGGCGTGGCCGCTCGGGGTCGTTGAATTCCGCCCTGGCCAGGTTGCAATAAAGCAGGGGCAGGATCCAGTAAGCCTCGCCATCCAGCGTATCGAGATCAAATTCCGCCGACCAACGGCGCCAGGCGTCGATGGCCGTGGCGGTATCGGCCAGCGCGGCCGTGGCCAGCAGCCGGTGCGATCGCTGCTGATCCGTGCGTTCCAGGCGGCTGGGCGCCGGTTGGGCGCCTGCCATGGTCATGCGGCTTGCCGGCCGAGGGCCGCGGGTAGCGCACGCAACAGGCGGCCCAGGTAGTGCCATTTGTCGCGCTGCCGTTCGCGCAAGCGCAGGTAAAAAGCCAATTGGCGCAAGCGCAGGCGAATGTCGAGCAAGGCGTTGCGTTCGGGCGGCAGCGTGGTTTCGGCCAGCTCTGGCAGGGCACTGACTTGCCGCGCCAGTGCCAGTGTGGTGCGGTCATTGGCAATTTGCGCGCAGAGGTCGGCTGGCAGTGGGGCGCCCAGCAGGTCGGCGGCCAGCGCCAGCGAAAAATCAAGCACTCGCGCAAGCCCTTGCTGGGCGGCGCGTCCGCGCAGCGCGCGCCAGTCAAGGCCGGGTGTCCTGTGTATCACTTCAGCAATGTCGCAAACTTTCTGCAGTTGGATCAGGAGCTGACGACGCTCCCAGCAATCTTTGGCCAGCTGGATGCACAGCAGCAGCAGCAGGTCTTCGCGGCCGGGCTCACGGTAGTCGACCCCGCCCAGCCGCGTCGTCACCGAGCGCCCCCACAGGGCCTGAAAATCAAAGCCCACCGGGAAGAAACCGGGTGAAACCTGCCAGTGCAGGTCGATTTCCAGGTGCAAGGCCTGCTGGCGGAAGATTTGTTCCTGGTCCAGTTTTTCCGTGGGCGCAAAGCCTGCTTGAACCAGGACTTCCCGCGCCCGCTCCACGTCACGGGCGTCGATCAGCAGGTCGATGTCGTTGACCTCGCGGCTGGCCAGGTGGCCGTAAATGGATTGGGCCATGAAAATGCCCTTGTAAGGCATGACCTGAATTCCCGCCACATTGAAGGATTTCAATACGACCACGGCGTGCCGCGCCAGGCGAAAATTGCGCTGCAGGTTTGCGGCGAAGCGGGTTTTCAGCAGTGCTTGCACCGGCGCCGGAACCAGCGGCCACGCCGCGCGATTGAAGCCCAGGTAAAGCAAGGGAGTTACGTGATGCCGGATTGCCAGCCGCTCAAGGTAAGCCCAATCTGTTGTGCCGGCGGCCAGGCGATGGATTTCCGTCTGCTTATCGCCGCGGCCGGCGTTGCCGATGGCGGTTAGCAGCAATGCCAGCCCGCCCGGTGGTTCGCAAAGAATTGCATAACGGCCAGGCCAGGAAGTTCTCAATGTTTCAAGCGTCACCACTGTCCAGCGCCCTTGAAATTTCAGACTGGATCGCCTGCGCCGCCCGCCTGGGGTCCGCCGCATCACGGATGGGCCGGCCGACGACCAGGTAATCGGCGCCGCTGGCGATGGCGCGCCCCGGCGTCATGATGCGCTGCTGGTCATCGTCTTCGTCATTGTGGATGGGACGAATGCCGGGGCAGACCGCTATCAGGGCGTGATCCACCGAAGCGCGCAAAGCGGCGACCTCCAGACCTGAGGAAACCACGCCATCACAACCCAGCTCCAGGGCCCGGCGGGCGCGGGACAGAACCAGGGTCGGTGCGTCGCATTGGAAGCCGAGGTCGTCCAGGTCGCCCTGGTCCAGGCTGGTAAGGGCGGTGACCGCGAGGATTTTTGTCCTGCCTTTGGCGACAGCGGCGGCGCGCAGCATGCTGTCGTTGCCATGGACGGTGCAAAAATCCACCTCGTGCCGCGCCAGTTGGCGCACGGCGGAAGCGACCGTGGCCGGGATGTCGAACAGCTTCAGGTCGGCAAAAATTTTCTTGCCCTGGGCGCGCAAGTCCGCGGCGAGTTCAAAATAGTGACCGGACAGGAAAAACTCCAGGCCCAGCTTGTAAAAAGACACCGCATCTCCCAGGCAAGCGATCAATTCGCGAGCCTGGCCGAGGTCGGCCACGTCCAGGGCGAAAATCAGGCGCTCATGGGCGGGAATGTTCTTGCTACGCTGGCTGGTGCTGCTCATTGGCTGTTTCCCAAAGCTGTCTTCCAAAGCTGTTTCATGCAGCGGTTTTATGGAGCGGTTGCAAAATGCCGTTCCTGCTCCAGTATGAACTCACGGATTGTAGCGGCAATCTGTCCAGGCTGGTGCATGTGAAAGTGATGGTCGCCTTCCACCGTCAGGTGCCGGCCGTGGCGGACGGCAGCGGCGCGGCTTTTGACTTTCTCTTCGCTGCCAACGGGCGCTAGCTGCGCAGCTGTCAATGACAGCACTCCGGTCTCGATATGTCGCAGGTAATGCAGCACCTGCTCCTCAGTCAGCAGCACGGGAGAAACCCAGTACAGGGCGGGGTCATTGCGCCACTCGTAATGCGATTCGCGCCGTGTGATGGAACGCTCACAAATCAGGCGGGCGGACTCATCGTCCAGGTCGGAATTGGCCTGGCGCGCCCTGATCATGTCGTCAATTGAGCTGTAGGCTTTCTTGCGCCTCGGCCCGGCGCGCAGGCTGTGCACGCTTTTGCGCAAGCGGGAGGTGCCTCTCTCGGGTGGTTCGCTTATCGGCCCCAGGCTATCGAGTGCGACCAGGCTGCGCACTCGCTCCGGAGCGGCCGCGGCGTAGAGCGCAGCAACCGCGGCACCCATCGAATGTCCCACCAGATGGCAGGAGGTCCAGCCGAGGGCATCCAATGCCGCGTCCACGTCCGCCAGGTAGTCCATGAAATGGTAGTTGGCCGCCGGGTGGTGGTGATCGGAATGGCCATGCCCCGGAAAGTCCATCGCAACGATATCCAGGTCAGCCAGAAAATGGGCTATGGGTATAAACGAGGCGGCATTGTCCAGAAAGCCGTGCAGGCACAGGACCGGCGGGCCGACTGGCTCGGCGAAGCGCAGGCCAGCCAGCTGGCCCCTTGGCGTCGGCAGGCGGATTTCTTCAGACAGGCGCATACATGGCCGCGTTGATTCAGCGCCCTTCCAGGTTGGCGTAAGCCAGCACCAGCCATTTGCTGCCGGCATGGGAAAAGTTGACTTGCACGCGGGTGTGTTCACCCGAGCCTTCGAAGGACAGCACGGTGCCTTCGCCGAATTTGTGGTGCAGCACGCGCTGCCCCAGCTTGAACGGCCACGACTGGTTTCTGAAGGCGGCAGACTTCGCCGGCGCGGCGGGGCGGGCTGACACATACGGCCGGCTGGCGGCAATGCGCGGGCGAATTTCCTCTATCAGGCTGGCGGGTATCTCATCGATGAACCGCGACGGGCGGGAGTGCGATTCCGCGCCGTGCATGCGCCGGATCTCAGCGTAACTCAGGCACAGCTGTTCGCGGGCGCGGGTCATACCCACGTAGCACAGGCGCCGCTCCTCTTCGAGCCGCCCGCCGGAATCCTCCACCGAGCGCTGGTGGGGAAACAGCCCATCTTCCATGCCGGCCATGAATACCAGAGGGAATTCGAGTCCCTTGGCCGAATGCAGGGTCATCAGCTGCACGCAGTCGTCCCAGCTCTCGCCCTGGGTTTCACCGGCCTCCAGCGCGGCATGGCTGAGGAAAGACTGGATGTCGGTGAGGCCCGCGTCAGCATCTTCCGCCGGCAGGATGTAAGCGTCCGCGGCATTCACCAGTTCCTGCAGGTTCTCAATGCGGGTCGCGGCGGTTTCGCTGGGCTCTTTCTCATAATGGGACGCCAGCTTGCTCGCGTCGATCACGGCTTGCATCTGCTTGCCCAGGGTCCAGTCGCCGAAGCGCTGCTGCATGCCGCTGACCAGGTCGATGAAGGCCCGCACCGCGCCAGCCGCGCGCCCGGGCAACAGGTTCTGCGCGATGCAGGCCTGGGCGGCCTGCCACAGGCTGACATTGGCTTCGCGTGCCTGCACGCGCAACAGGGAGATGGTCTTGTCACCGATGGCACGCGCCGGCTTGTTGATCACCCGCTCCAGCGCGGCGTCATCATGGGGGTTGAGCAGCAGGCGCAGGTAAGCCAGCGCGTCTTTCACTTCAGTGCGTTCAAAAAAGCGCTGCCCGCCATACACCCGGTACGGAATGCTGGAGCGCAGCAGGTACTCTTCGAACAGGCGGGACTGGGCGGTGGTGCGGTACAGGATGGCCACGTGGTCGGCACGCCGGCCGCTGTCCAGCCACTGCCGGATCTGTTCCACCGCGAAACGGGCTTCGTCCTGTTCATTGAAGGCCGCGTACAGCTGGATGGGCAATCCCTGTGGCCCATCGGTCCAGAGCTTCTTGCCCATGCGGCCCTGGTTGTGAGCGATCAGCTCATTGGCGCCCTGCAGGATGTTGTTGGTGGAGCGGTAATTCTGCTCCAGCTTGATGGTGATCACGCTCGGGAAATCCCGCACGAAGCTCTGCATGTTTTCCACTTTGGCGCCACGCCAGCCGTAGATGGACTGGTCGTCGTCGCCGACTACGAACACCTGTCCGGTGTTCCCGGCCAGCATGCGCAACCAGGCGTACTGGATGGCGTTGGTGTCCTGGAACTCGTCGATCAGCAGGTGTTCCAGCCGCCGGCGATAGTGGTCGAGCACCGCGGGTTGCTCCAGCCACAATTCATGCGCCCGCAGCAGCAGTTCGGCAAAGTCCACCAGGCCGCCCCGGCTGCAGTAGTCCTGGTAACGCTGGTAGATGTGCAGCCAGGTGGCGGTTGCCGGGTGATCCAGGTGCTCGATGTGCCGGGGCCGCCGGCCCTCGTCTTTGTGGGCGTTGATGAACCATTGTGCCTGGCGCGACGGCCAGTGCGTTTCATCCAGGCCCTCTTCACGGATGATCCGCCGCAGCAGCCGCTGTTGATCTTCCGCATCCAGGATCTGGAACGCTTCCGGCAAGCCCGCTTCCTTCCAGTGCATGCGCAGCAGGCGGTGGGCGATGCCGTGAAAAGTGCCGATCCACAGGGGCCGGGTGGAGACCTGCAACAGCTTGCCCGCGCGTGCGCGCATTTCTCCGGCCGCCTTGTTGGTGAAGGTTACGGCCAGGATGCCCATGGGGGACACGTGGTTTACCTGGATCAGCCAGGCCAGCCGGTGGATCAGCACGCGGGTCTTGCCGCTGCCGGCTCCGGCCAGAACCAGGGCGTGGTCACTTTCGACGGTGACGGCGCGGCGCTGGGCGTCGTTCAAGGGGTCCAGCAGGTGGGAGACATCCATCAGGAAACCGCTGATTGATCAGTGGTACCCCGGGAACGCTCCCGGGCGATGGCTCGGTAGCCGATGTCCCGGCGATAAAACATACCCG
>DATDPS010000226.1:0-4033 GCA_035292625.1 Lysobacterales bacterium
AGATGACGCAACGATGCGAGCGCGTGGCAATTTGCCGGTTGGTGGCGAATTCACGGCTCCCTACGGTTTGGTGTCGCCGGCGCAGGTGTTCGCCCTGTGGGCCAACATCTATATGGAGCGTTATGGAATCTCGGTGTCAAGGATGCAAGATGGTCTCGCTACAGTCGCAATGCATCTTCGCCGCATGGCGCAGAAGAATCCGTGCGCCCTGCTGAGGAATAAACCGCTCGACCGGCAGCAATACGACGCGAGTCCTGTCATCGCGCAGCCTTTACGCAAGGCGGATATCTGCCTTGAAAGCGATGGTGCCTGTGCGGTGATCATTGCCAGTGAAGATATTGCGCGTAACTGCCGTGCGGAGCCAGTAACGATAGTCGATACCTATCAATATATCTTGCCTGGATATCAAAACATGTGGCTGATGGAACAGCAGCTGCCGCCCGCAATACCGCGCACGGTCGTTCCTGGCATGTTGGCACGCCATGGGCTTGTTCCGGGCGATCTCGATGTGCTGGGTTTATACGATGCAACGTCTTTTGCCATCCTCTGCGATGTCGAAGCCATGGGCTTGTGCGAGGTGGGAGATGGCGTGGACTGGGTGCGCGAATCGCCTATGCCTTACAACACCAGCGGCGGGCAACTGGCGGAGGTATATCTGCAGGGTATGGGTCAAATTGCCGAAGTGGTGAAACAACTCAGAGGCGAAGCGATTTCACAGGTAGCCCATGCTGATTACGGTTTTGTGGGTTCAGCTGCACTGATGTCCGGTGCACTGCTTAAACGGGGGTTGACATGATACTGCCATTGCCTGATGAGGCTACACGGCAGTTTTGGCAGGGAACGTCGCAGCGAATCTTGTTGCTTCGTCATTGCCTGACCTGCCAACGCTGGTTGCATCCCCAACTCACCGAATGTGGTTGCGGCGGCAAGCAGAAACTGGAATGGCGTGAAGCCAGCGGTGACGGAATTCTTGTTGCACATACAGAAGTTCAATATATGCCAGTGCCCGCATTGCGCTCAATGGTGCCGTTTACCTTATTGCTGGTTCGCACCGAAGAGGGTCCCCAATTGGTCAGTTCCGTATCCGGAACGGGTCATGCTCTTAGCGCTGGCATGCGGCTCAAAGCGGTTTACGACGAAGTCGGCTCAGGGATAAGCCTGATCCGGTTCGTGCCTGTTGAAAATGGGTGATAAGGCAAAAAGTTCGGGAAACTTCGGTTGATCCAGAGTTTGTTGGTTCAAATCCATGGGGGTTGTGCAGATATGAAATACGGCTACGCAGAGTTTGATCGCTACGACACACCGCTCAGTGCCATCTCAAAACGAGCGCGCTGGACCCCGGACAGGGTTTTCATTGAAGAGATCGGTCGTGACAAACTGACGTTTGGTCAGTTTGACCTGCTGATCCGGCGCTGGAGCGACGCACTGCGTCGTTACGGTGTGGGTGAAGGCGACCGGGTCGCCACGATGGTTCAGCCATCCAGCGAGGCTGCCATTTCCTGGCTCAGCAGCGCGCTGCTCAGAGCAGTGGAGGTCCCCATCAATACAGACTACCGCGGCGAGATGCTTTATTACCTGCTGCGGGATTCAGGAGCAAAGCTGCTCATTACCATGAGCCAATATGTTGATCGGCTTGATGAACTCACAACCCGAGCGCCAGAACTGCAAACTGTGGTCGTATTGGAAGGTGAATGCTTGCACTCGCAACTGGGTGTGAAAACCATCAGCGGGGAAGAGTTCCTTGCCGGGGCCGAACCTTTGGAAGGCCTGGAACTTCCACAACCCTGGGATGTAATGGGCATCATGTACACCGGCGGCACCACCGGCCCTTCAAAAGGCGTCATCCTGCCTTGGGGGACGCTGTTGAAGGCTGCCGAGACCATGCCGCATCTCGGTCCGGACGATGCCTTTTACGCGCCCTTTGCCTTATACCACGGCACTGGCCGCGTACCGTTGGCGATGATGGCATTTGCCGGCGGCAGAGATGTGATACGTGAAAAGTTCAATACCGATATGTTCTGGGAGGAAGTCGATGCGCACCGATGCACGGTCACAACCATACTCCCGGCCATGGGGTGGTGGTTGCTCAATCGCCCGGTCTCATCCGATGATCGAAGCCATTCACTGCGGGAAGTTGTGATGCAGGCCGGTGCCAAGGCGTTTCGCGAACGTTTTGGCGTTAGGGTGCATGGCCTGTACGGACAGACTGAATCAGGCAATCCGATCATGCACCATGATGTTCAGGACAAGTACGACAGTTGTGGCACCGTCCGACCGGGTTTCCAGGTGCGACTGGTGGACGAACACGATTACGATGTTCCTGTTGGAGAGGTCGGACAACTGCTGGTGCGTACAGACGAACCATGGATCATGAGCCTGGGTTATTTTGGCAAGCCCGAGCAGACCGTGGAGGCCTGGCGCAACGGCTGGATTCATACCGGTGACGCCATGCGGCAAGACAGCGATGGTAACTATTACTTCGTTGACCGGGTGCGGGATTATATTCGCCGACGCGGCGAGAATATTTCCTCATTTGAAATCGAGGCCCAGGTCATGGGGCATCCAGATGTAGCGCAAGCAGCGGCCATAGCGGTCCCATCTGAACATGGTGAAGATGAGGTCAAAATTGTGGTGGTCAGGAAAAGCGGGGTCAATATCAGCGCAGAGGAACTGATAAAGGACCTGATACCGGTGATGCCCCGGTTCATGGTGCCGCGATACGTGGAATTCGTCGAATCCTTGCCGCGTACGGTCGCATCCGGACAGATACGAAAAGTTGAATTACGAGCCAACGCCCTGAACGCCAACACTTGGGACAGGGAAGTGTCAGGTATTGCTGTACCCCGTTAGCAGATAGTGGCCGCGTCTATCGCTCGACAATGATCCCCGAAGTTTTGACATCGAAGGTCGTTTTGTACAGGGGGATCTCTTTAAGCTTCTGTTTTTCGATCTTGCCCAATGACGTGCGCGGCAATTCCGGTACCAGGTCAATGAAACGCGGAATCATGAAATAGGCCAGGTTTTGCGCGCAATGCCGGACCAGATTTCCGTAATCGAATTTCTCCCTCGCAGCAGAAGACACCTCAATGAATACACGTACTTCCTCATCCATATCCGGTGCCTGCCCGTAGCCGACCACCGCGACACCGCTGATGCCAGGGTAAGTCAGCAGGGCTTTTTCCACTTCGAAGGTCGAAATGTTCTCACCGCGCCGCTTCAATGAATCCTTAAGGCGGTCGCTGAAATGCAGGTAATTGTCCTGGTCGAGATAACCCAGGTCACCGGTCTTGAACCATTCACCGTTGAAAGCGGCGGCGGTCGCTTCCGGCATGTTGTAATAACCCAGCATGCAGTCGAACGGCTGGCGGGTACGCACCCATATTTCACCGGTTTCCCCTGGGTCTACATCACGGCCATCCGCGCCAACGATGCGCATTTCGCAACGGTCGCTGACCCGTCCTGCCGACGCCGGGCGTTGCGTCTGGAAGCGGCATACCATGCCGGCCTCGGTGGAACCATACCCTGAGGCCAATTTGCAATCGAAGCGTTGCTGAAAATCCGTGATCATTGTTTCGGTCAGTCCGATGGACATGACGATGCGCAGTTCGTTGTCTGCATCATCGGTACGCTCCGGTGCAGCCAGCATCTCGCGTATCATGAATGGCAATACCACCCAATGGGTAGCGCCCGACTGGCGCAGATCCTCAAGCGTGCGTTCCCGCGGGAAGTCCTGGCGTATCACGGTTTTCCCGCCCGCGAGTATGGCGGCCATAGGCCCGAACACCAGGCCGTTGAGGTGAAACAAAGGATTGAAGGTGTAGAACACGGAAGTTTCATCCATGTCCAGATCGTGCACCGTATCCCAGGCGGCGGAGGATATCTGTTGATGCGGCAGGATTACGCCCTTGGCCACGCCGGTTGTTCCCGACGTGAACATGATGCTCCAGGGATCACAAGCTGCAATGCTGACCGGTTCAGGCATATCGCTGCCCGACATGAGTTCATCAAAGGAGTGCGCTTTTGCTGTGAGTTT
>DATDPS010000227.1:0-5711 GCA_035292625.1 Lysobacterales bacterium
CACCTCGGGAACCCAGATGGCGACCGATGCGCGTTCGCGTTGGCGCAATTCGCTCGAAGCGCTACGCACCGCGACCAAGGTGCAGTCACAGGCGGTGCAGAACTTCGCGTCCGATGAGCAGACGCTGACAGACCTGGTGAATCGGAGCCAGTCGGCGGTTGGCGCTTTGCAGGCCACGCAAGCGACCAACCAGTTGCTGGCCTTGCAGTCGCGGCAGGCCATCCAGGCGCAGCAATTGCAAATCACGCAGGACCGTGCCACCGCGCTGGAGCAGGCGCGCATCGTTGCCGTGCAGGAGCGTGCGCGCGAAGTGCGGCGGCGTTTCATCGGTGACGGCACGCCGTACACCCCCCAGTCCGTCGATTTCTACGGCAACTGAGGGGACGCCATGAACGACGTTTCCGTCATCGACCATTTCCTCAGCGTCTTCTCGCACTACATCGACTCCGGTTTCGGTTTGCTGCGAGGAGAAGTTGCTTTCCTGACGACCACGCTGGTGGTGATCGACATGACGCTGGCCGGGCTGTTCTGGGCCATGAGCCATGCCAGCGGTGGCGGCGACGACATCATCGGCAAGCTCATTAAGAAGGTGCTGTATGTGGGCACCTTCGCCTACATCATCGGCAACTTCAATCTGCTGGCCGGCATCGTGTTCCGGTCCTTCGCGGGCTTGGGGTTGGTGGCCTCGGGCTCGACGATCACGCAGGCCGAGTTCCTGCAGCCGGGGCGGCTGGCCAAGGTCGGCATCGACGCGGGTGCGCCGATCCTGAAGCAGATCGGTGACATGGCGGGCTTCCCCGAGGTGTTCGTGAACCTTGACGCGATCGTCGTTTTATTCCTGGCCTGGCTGGTGCTGATCGTGAGTTTCTTCGTGCTCGCGGTGCAGCTCTTCGTGACCTTGATCGAATTCAAGCTGACCACGCTTGCAGGCTTCGTACTCGTTCCGTTCGCACTGTGGAACAAGACCTCGTTTCTCGCTGAAAAAGTGTTGGGCAACGTGGTGTCGTCTGGCATCAAGGTGCTGGTGCTGGCGGTCATCGTCGGCATCGGAACAGGGTTGTTTGCCGAATTCCAGGTAACGCCGAATGAACCCTCCATCGACCACGCACTGACCATCATGCTGGCCGCACTGTCCATGCTGGGCCTGGGGATCTTCGGGCCAGGCATCGCGACCGGGCTGGTGTCTGGGGCACCGCAGTTGGGTGCAGGCGCCGTTGCCGGAACCGCGTTGGGTGTCGCGGGAGCAGCGGTCGCCGTGGGTGCTGCCGCTACCGGCGTGGGCGGCGCGGTGGCGGCCGGTGCGCGCATGGCGCCGGGTGCCGCAAAGATGGCCGCGAGCGGTGCCAGCTCGATGGCCTCGACCGCCAGCAGCGCGAAGTCCGCGTTCCAGGCCGGTTCTGCCGGTGCCGGTGGCGGGCTCAAGGGTGCGGCGGCAGGATTGGGCAACGTCGCCAAGACGGGTGCGCAATCGGTCGGGCAGAAGGTCGCCGCTGGAGCCAAGTCGATGAAAGACCGGGCTGCGGCGGCCATCAAGCCGGATGCCCCGGCATCCGGGGCTGGCGCTGGTGCTGGTTCAGCCAGTACAGCCAGTGGCCCGGCCACCCAAGGCGGCAACGATGCCGCGCCCGCCGATACCCAGCAACCCGCGTGGGCCAAGAGCCTGCACCGTCGCCAGCAGATCAGCCATGCCGCCTCGACCGTCGCCCACACGCTGCGCGGTGGGGACGGCGGCGGCTCGGGCAGTAGTCCCAGTCTGCGCGACGCCTCGGATTCATAAGGAGAACATCCATGCGATTCAAACGTTCATTGGTGCGCTATGCGGACACGCCGCAGCCTGCCACCCCGTACCAATCCGCCGAGCAGGTCTGGGATGACCGCATCGGTTCATCTCGCGTGCAAGCAAAGAACTGGCGGCTGATGGCCTTCGGTTGTTTGGTACTGGCTCTGCTGATGGCTGGCGGCCTGGTCTGGCGCTCTGCGCAGTCCATCGTCACACCCTTTGTGGTGGAGGTGGACAGTGGCGGGCAGGTGCGCGCTGTCGGCGAGGCCGCCACGCCGTACAAGCCGAACGATGCGCAGACGGCCCATCACCTGGGGCGCTTCGTCACGCTGGTGCGCTCACTGTCCATCGACCCCATCGTCGTGCGGCAGAACTGGCTCGACGCCTACGACTACACCACTGACCGCGGCGCGGCGGTGCTCAACGACTACGCACGCACCAACGATCCCTTTGCCCGCATCGGCAAAGAGTCGGTGACGGTGCAGATCACCAGCATTGTGCGCGCCAGTGACGCGTCGTTCAACGTGCGCTGGACCGAGCGTCGCTATGTCAACGGCGCAGCTGCTGGACTGGAGCGCTGGACGGCTGTTGTGTCTGTCGTCCTGCAAACGCCGCGCACCGAGGAACGGTTACGCCGCAATCCGCTGGGCATCTACGTCAATGGGTTGTCGTGGAGCCGTGAACTCGATTCTTCCGAAGGAGCCAAACCATGAAACCGACTTTGCGCATTTACGTATTTCTGTCACTGCTGGTCGCCACATCCATGACCCTCTCGGGCTGCGCCACGCAGGGCAAGCCGCCGCCGACCATCACGCTTGATGAAGCAGTCGCGGCGCAGCCGCTGCCGGAGTTGCCCAAGCCCATCGAAGTGGTCGCGGTTCCGCAACCTTTGCCATTGCCCGAACAGTTGAAGCTGTTGCCGGATGAACTGGAGGCCAAGACGGCACCTGAATCGGCCGACGAGAAGGTACGCGTCACGCGCGCCAATCAGGAGGCCCGAATTGCACCGACCCGCGAGGGCTACCTCAATGCGATCCAGGTCTGGCCGTTCACCGATGGTGCGCTGTACCAGGTCTATGCCAGTCCGGGCCGGGTGACAGTGGTTTCGCTTCAACCTGGCGAGGAACTGGTGACGGTCGCCGCTGGCGATACCGTGCGCTGGATCGTGGGTGACACGTCCAGCGGCGCGGGGGCCGGTCTACGCGTGAGCGTTCTGGTCAAGCCCACGCGCAGTGGTCTCAAAACCAATCTGGTTGTGACGACCAACCGGCGCACCTATCTGATTGAGTTGACCTCGACAGAGAAGGCCTGGATGGCATCCGTGTCCTGGGACTATCCGAAGGACCGCATGCTGGCCTTGCAGCGCCAGGCACAGGCGGCCCAGGTTGCCGCACCGGTCGATGCGGGCCTGTCGCTGGAGAAGATCCGGTTTCGCTACGCGATCACCGGCAGCAATCCACCCTGGAAGCCGCTGCGCGCCTTCGACGATGGCGAGAAGGTCTATATCCAGTTCCCCAGCGGCATTGCGCAGGGCGAGTTGCCGCCGCTGTTCGTCATCGGCGCGCAGGGGGGCGGCCAACTCGTGAACTACCGTTTCCGTTCGCCGTACTACATCGTGGATCGGTTGTTCGGCGCGGCCGAACTTCGCTTGGGCGGCGGGAGTGGTGACAAAGGAGGCGACGTGGTGCGGATCGAGCGCACGGATGGGATTGTGAGCGGGACGCGGAGGAACTGACCATGAGCCAAGCGAACAATGCACCTGACACTCCGGTGCCAGACGTGCCGCCCAAGGTGGCCCCGGAAAACGTGACGCTGCGCTCCCAGCCGCGTCCGGTCACGCGCCTGAACCGACGCATGCTGGCCGTTCTCGCTGGAGGGCTGGCGACCGCCGTGCTCGGTGGCACCATCTGGTCGTTGCAATCAACGCAGCGCCGTGGCGCTGCCGACCAAAAGGAGTTGTACAACGTCGATCGTGTGTCGCGCTCGGAAGGGCTTGATCGACTGCCAGCAGATTATTCCAAGCTGCCGCCGACTTTGCCAACCGCAGTGCCGCAACTCGGTGCGCCGCTGCCAGGCGACCTGGGCGGGCCGATCCACAAGGCCGAGCAACAAGCGCAGGGGTATGGCTATCAGCAGCCTGGCCATGACCCGGCCGAGGTTGAACGCCTGGCGCGTTTGAAGCAGGCCGAGGAAGCGGCGGCTTCGTCGATGTTCTTCCGTTCAAGTGGTCAGAAGGTTGCCGCGCCGACGCAGACTGCGCCTGCCGCCCAAGTGGCGGCGAACGCCGCCTTCGACCCGATGGCGGCCGGGCCGGCTTCAACCGCTGCGCAGTCGGCTGACCCCACCGCTGTGCAGAACCGGCAAGAGCAGAAGGAAGCATTTTTGAATAAATCCGGCTCTACGGAAACCCGCAATTCCGGCAACCTGCAAATGCCCGCATCGCCGTATCAGGTCATGGCCGGCACGGTCATCGCTGCCGCACTGGTTACGGGCATCAAGTCCGACCTGCCGGGCGATGTGATCGCCACGGTGACGGAGCCGGTCTACGACACGGCCACCGGCAAGTACGTGCTCATCCCGCAAGGCTCGCGCTTGCTGGGCAAATACAACAGCCAGGTGAGCTATGGGCAGAGCCGCGTGCAGGTGGTGTGGAATCGGGTGATCCTGCCGGATACGTCCTCGTTTCAGCTCGACAAGCTGGTCGGCACCGACCCGGCGGGCTATGCGGGTCTGGAAGACGGGGTGGACTGGCACTGGGATCGCGTATTCGCCGGTGCTGCACTCACCACCTTACTGGGCATTGGGGCCGAGCTGGCCGCACCGGAGAATCGCAATGGAGGGGACCGCGTGATCATCGCCGGACGCGACAGCCTGAAGGATTCTGTGAACCAGGTAGGCCAGGAGATGACCCGGCGCAACATGAACATGCAGCCGACGCTGACCGAACGACCCGGCTTGCCGGTGCGCGTCATCGTCAACCGGGATCTGGTGCTGCGGCCCTATCAACCCCTTTTCTTTGTGCGTGAGGGATCGCGATGAGCACGTTGCCAAAAAAATTACGCCTCGGGCCGCTCCCGAAGACAGAAAGCACAAAGCTGACCTTTGCCTGCCCGGCCAGCTTGAAGGCCGACCTCGATCACTATGCGGTGCTGCACGCCCACGCCTACGGCGAAACAGTGGATGCGGCGACGTTGATTCCACACATGCTGGAAGCGTTCATGGCTGGGGATCGGGGATTCAAGAAAAGGGACGCGCCAAAGCCAGCGTCGCAGAAGCCGCTCCAGCGAGAAGCAACACCTCCATAGGCAAAGTCACAGTGCCAAAGCATCCTTGAACGCGCAGTCTCCGAACTGCGCGTTCGCATTTTGGGGATCAGCCCTTTGTATTGCTCGCATATGATTACGGAGGAAGCGGCCAATGCCTTCATTCGTGTTGCCCGCTCTGGCACGCCAAGACCCGCAACCGCAAGGCTCCTATGTGGCCCCCAGCCGACAAATCTACAGTGAGCTGAAGTCCCCAGTAAACACCCTAAACTATTGCTTTATATAGGGTTTTCGCGTTGCGCCCGTTATCAAAAAAGGCTTGACAGCGGACATTTTTTATGCGCGGCGTTCCGTTTGTGCGTCGTATCGGAAGCGTCCGGATGGCGTCGGGGGATTGCGGTTCGGGCCAGCAGCGGATGCGACGGCCGCCGCTGGCAAGATCGGCGGCTGGCGTTTTGGGATCGGGGCAGGGGTGGCCCCACGTGGCGGGCGCTGTAGTATCGGTGGTCTCCGACTGGCATCCCTCAGGTACCGCATGAAGCTTCTGGCCGCATCCGTGCTTTCCGTTTCCATCGCGATTGCCCTGCAGCCGGTGGTGGCAGCCGAAGCGGCGATCCCGGCGCCGACTTTCCAGCCACAGCGGTTGTCCGACGTGGTCAGGATGCTGT
>DATDPS010000228.1:0-28786 GCA_035292625.1 Lysobacterales bacterium
ATGCGGGTGACGCGAATGACCTTGCTGTTGCGCCGCAAACGCTTCAGTACCCGCGCCATGTGGTCGCGGTTCTCAACGCTGAGGTTGAACAGCATGGTGGATGTTTCGGGGTTGGACTCGGTGATCGAAACCCTCTCGATGTTGCTGCCGGTCTCGGCGATATTGCCCGAAATATTGGCCAGCGCGCCCATGGTGTTGTTGGCGATGACCTTGACCGCCACCCGGAACATGCCCTGCGTGATCGGGGCCCAGATCACGTCCACGCAACGGTCCGGGTGTTTGCGCAATTCGCGCACATTGGCGCAGCCCATGCGGTGCACGACCAGGCCCTTATCCGTCGATACGTAGGCCATGATGGAGTCGCCGGGTACCGGCAGGCAGCAGGCTGCAAAGCTCACCGCGCTGCCCTCGGAACCGGCCAGGGTTAATGCCTCTTCCACCCCTTCCTGGCCTGCCGGCAGCCTGGAATCCGGCGCCAGTTTGGCAGCCACGATATTCGCCAGCGTGGTGCCGAGTGCCAGGTCCCGGAACAGGTCTTCCTGGCGTGACAGGTGGCTTTCCTTGAGAAACTGGTCCCACCGTTCCTGCGCCACCGCATCCAGTGAACTGCCGCGTGCATTCAGGGCTTTTTCCAGCAGCCGCAAACCCAGCGCCACCGTGTCCTCGTGCTCCAGGCTCTTCAGGTAGGCGCGAATCGAAGTGCGTGCACGCGCCGTGGATACAAATTCAAGCCATTCCGGCCTGGGATGTGCATCCTTATCGGTCAGGATCAGTACCGTCTGCCCGTTGTACAAACGGGTTGACAGCGGAACCTCGACCTTATCCACCAGTGCCGTGCGCGTATGGTTGCCGATGTCGGTATGGATGGCGTAGGCAAAATCCAGTGCCGTGGCATTGCGGCGCAGGTCGATGATTTTCCCCTTGGGGGTGAAGACAAATATTTCGTCCGGGAACAGGTCGGACTTGGCGTTGTCGAGGAACTCCAGAGAATCACCCATGTGGCGCTGAACATCGACCAGCTGCATCAGCCATTCGCGTGCGCGCACCTGGGCGGAGCCGCTGCTGGCAACCCGGCCGGTCTTGTACAGCCAATGGGCCGCCGCCCCTTTCTCGGCCATCAGGTCCATTTCCTCGGTGCGGATCTGAATCTCCACCGGCAGCCCATAGGGACTGTTCAGGATGGTGTGCAGCGACTGGTAGCCATTGGCCTTGGGCAGGGCAATGAAGTCCTTGAAACGGCCCGGTTTGGGCGGATAAAGGCTGTGCACCACACCCAGCGCCACGTAACAGTGAATTTCGGTCTGGGTAATGATGCGAAAAGCATAGAAATCAGTGACCTCGGAAAATGACAGATCCTTGGCAAGCATTTTCTTGTAGATGCTGTAGGGTGATTTCTGCCGGCCGGAAATGCGGCATGGGACACCGGCATCGGTCATGCGTTTTTTCAGCGCCTGGTTGATGTTCTCAACAATCTCCTTGCGATTGCCGGTCATGTCGTCAAGGTGTTCGTTGATGGTGCGGTAGCGCCACGGGTAGAGATTGGCGAATCCCATGTCTTCGAGTTCTGACTTCATGGTGTTCATGCCCAGGCGGTCGGCAATGGGGGCATAGATTTCCAGGGTTTCACGCGCGATGCGCCGGCGCGAACTGTCCGCCATGCTGCCCAGCGTGTGCATGTTGTGCAAGCGGTCGGCGAGCTTGATGAATATGACCCGCAAGTCGCGCGACATGGCCAGCATCAACTTGCGAAAACTCTCCGCATCGGCTTCAGTTCGTGTGCGGAACTTCATCTTGTCGAGCTTGGTTACGCCATCGACCAGGTCGGCGATCTCTGCACCGAACTCGACCTGCACATCCTCCTTCGACAGGGGGGTGTCTTCCAGGGTGTCGTGCAGGATGGCCGCGGCGATGCTTTCATGATCCATACGCATGTTGGCCAGGATCTGGGCCACGGCTACCGGGTGGAGTATGTAGTCTTCCCCCGTGATGCGGGTCTGGCCTTCGTGGGCGCGGGCGCCAACCTCGAAGGCTTTGAGGATTACCGCAACTTTCTCGGGGTCAAGATAGGTGTTGAGCAGGTCCCGTAGCTTGAGTACGGCTTGAGGATAGTCGAAGGCAACCGGCATGGAGCTGTTGCGGGGATGCTGTATCGGTCAGAAAGAAAGATCTTCTTCATCGCGACGGTTATCAAACACTTGCGCGGCTTCAAGCTCTGCCTGGATCAGCGCGACTCGCTCTGAATCGATGAAGCCTTCGGCAATTTCACGCAGGGCGATCACGGTCGGTTTGTCGTTCTGTTCTTCAACCAGGGTGTCCGCGCCATTGGCGATCTGGCGGGCACGTTTGGTGGCGGTGAGCACCAGCTCAAAACGGTTGTCTACGTTTGTAAGGCAATCTTCCACGGTAATTCGAGCCATTTCTAAAGTCCTGATAATCGAGGGGAACCTGTCATTTTAGACATTTTACAGCAGCTCCGCCAGCAATGCGGCAATTCTTTGCTCCTGGCCAATTCGCACCGGTGTGAGCCGGCGCACAATAGAGTGCAGATCCTCCAGTGCCGCGGCGAAATTATCGTTGATCACGAGAAAATCAAATTCCCGGCAATGGGCTATTTCTGATCGGGCCTGTTGCATCCTGCGGTCGATTACTGCAGAGCTGTCCTGGCCCCGGCGGGACAAGCGGCTGTGCAGTACTTCAAGCGATGGCGGCAGGATGAAAATGGAGCAGCAGCGGGGGAAGGAAGCCTTGACCTGCCGCGCGCCTTGCCAGTCGATGTCCAGCATCACATCATAACCGGCTTCGAGGCGGTCTTCGACCGCTTGCCGCCCGGTACCGTAGCGATGGCCGTATACCCGGGCGTGTTCCAGGAACGCGCCCTGGCCCGCGAGGTTCTGAAAAGTCTCCTCGTCGACAAAATAATAATGCACGCCGTCCATTTCTCCCGGCCGGGGTGGCCGGGTTGTGTGGGATACGGACAGGTTGATCCGGTCATCCCGCTCGAGCAGAGCGTTTACCAGGCTGGTCTTGCCGCCTCCGGATGGTGCAGCGACCACGTAAAGGTTGGGATTGGAGGGCATGGCAGCGACTTATTCGATATTTTGCACTTGTTCGCGCATTTGCTCGATCAGCACCTTGAGTTCCACGGCGGCCTGGGTGGTGCGCTTGTCGACCGATTTTGAACTCAGGGTGTTGGATTCGCGGTTGAACTCCTGCATCAGGAAATCCAGCCGCCGTCCTGCCGGTTCATTCAGCCCGAGGATTCGCCTGGCTTCATCCACGTGCGCGTCCAGACGGTCCAGTTCCTCGTCGACATCGATTTTCTGCACCAGCAGTGCAACTTCCTGCTCAATGCGGCCAGGGTCGAGGTCCTGCGGCAGGTCGGCCAGGCGGTCGAGCAGGCGTTGTTTGAGTGCCAGGCGGATTTCAGGCAGCCAGGCGCGCACTTGTTGCACTACTGATCCGACGCCATCGAGCCTTTCCAAAATCAATCCACCCAGCTTCTGGCCTTCCCGGCCGCGGCTGGCTTTGAGCTCCACCAGGGCCTCCGCCAACAGGTCCAGCGCTGCTTTGTGCAAGGGCTCGCTATCGACCGGCCGCTCGCTGACCATGCCAGGCCAGCGCAACAGTTCATTTGGGCTGGCTTCCTGCGACGAACCGCAGAGTTGCTGCAGTTCCAGGTGCATGGCCAGGAGGCGCTGGGCCAGTGCCGTGTTGAGTGTCAGGCCGCTTTCTGCCATATCCTGCGCGCGGGTATAGCGCAGCGAGGCGTCGACTTTCCCACGGCTTAACTGCTGACCCAACAGGTCCCGGACGGCCGGCTCCAATGCCCGGAGCTCTTCCGGCAGGCGCAACCCTATTTCGAGGTAACGATGGTTAACCGAACGCATTTCCCACGCCAAGCGTCCGAGGGCGGTCTGCCGCTCCACACCGGCGAAGCCGGTCATGCTGTAAATCATTGTTGATTTTCCCCGTGGTGCATAATGGCATGAGAAGGATTGTTGGCCCCGGCGCAATGTTACCGGCAAAACGCCACCGCGTCAGCGTAGCGTGCAAGGAAAAAACCATGAGACCCAGCGGCAGGCAGCCTGACGAGCTGCGCAAGATCATCATTACCCGGAGGTACACCCGGCACGCCGAGGGCTCGGTACTGGTGTGCTTTGGCGAAACGCAGGTGCTATGCAACGCCTCGGTTGAAGACCGGGTACCACCTTTCTTGCGGGGCAGGGGCGAAGGTTGGGTGACAGCCGAATACGGCATGCTGCCTCGTTCCACCGGCAGCCGGATGAACCGGGAAGCCGTCCACGGCAAACAGGGTGGGCGGACTTTGGAAATCCAGAGGCTGATTGGCCGATCGCTGCGCGCCGTAACTGACCGCGCTGCCCTGGGAGAACGGACGATCACGCTGGATTGTGATGTAATCCAGGCAGATGGGGGAACACGCACTGCATCGATTACCGGCGCATTCGTCGCATTGTGCGATGCCTGCCAGTGGCTGATGGATAACAGGAAAATCGACAACTACCCCGTCCACGGCCAGGTCGCTGCTGTGTCTGTCGGTATCGTGGCCCAAACGCCAGTTCTCGATCTCGATTACACTGAAGATGCGGCTGCGGAAACCGACATGAACGTGGTGATGAACGATGGTGGCGCCTTCATTGAATTGCAGGGAACTGCCGAAGGGCACGCTTTCCGGCGCGACGAACTGGATGCCATGCTAATCTTGGCGGAGTCTGGCATCGGACGCCTGATGGAACTGCAGCAGCAGGCCCTGAATGCCTGATGAACTGTTTGCAACTTCGACCCGCGGCGCCCGGAAAATTCCACGCAGGCTGGTTCTGGCCAGTGGTAACCAAGGCAAGCTGCGCGAACTCGACTGCATGCTCCGGCCCCTGGGATGGAACATCCTGCTCCAGTCTGGCTGGGGTGTTTCGGCTGCGATTGAAGATGGCCTCACGTTCATCGAGAACGCGCTGATCAAAGCGCGCCATGCAGCGCGGCGTACTGGCCTGGCTGCCCTGGGCGATGATTCCGGGCTGGTGGTGGATGCGCTCGATGGCGCGCCAGGCATCCATTCGTCCCGTTACGCCGGTGAAAACGCCCGGGACGCAGATAACAACCGCAAGCTGCTGGACGCCCTGAGGGGTGTGCCCACTGCCAGACGTTCGGCGCATTTTTACTGCGCCATGGCGCTGGTGCAGCATCCCCTGGATCCCGCTCCGCTGCTGGCTACCGGCTCCTGGGAGGGTCGCATAGTCGAGACCGGAAGGGGGGCGGGCGGCTTCGGTTACGACCCTCTGTTTTGGGTGGAAGCCAACGTTTGCACAGCGGCTGAACTCGATTCCACCACCAAAAACCAGCTCAGTCACAGGGGCCAGGCGCTTCGAGCACTGGTCAGGCAAATGGAAACCCGGCAGTGGGGCAATGAACAGCCCGGTTGAAGTCACCAGTGCGCTGAACTTGCCGCCACTCTCTCTCTACGTGCACCTTCCCTGGTGTGTGAAGAAATGCCCGTACTGTGACTTCAATTCACATGCACTCAAGGGCGAAATCCCCGCCGAAGAGTATATCGGTGCGCTGCTTGCGGACCTGGAAAACGACCTCCCGCTGGTCTGGGGACGATCCGTGCAGAGTGTTTTCCTTGGCGGCGGCACACCGAGCCTGTTCAGTGCGGGGCAAATCGATCGCATCCTGGCGGGGGTCAGAAGCCGATTGCAGCTCGCACCTGGTGCTGAAGTCACGCTTGAAGCAAATCCGGGAACCGTCGAACACGACAGTTTTGCCGCCTACCGGGATGCTGGCATCAATCGCGTATCCTTGGGTGTGCAGAGTTTTGATGATGCCGCGCTAAGGCGCATCGGCCGGATTCATGGCCGCAATGAAGTCGACAAGGCCATCCAGTCCATCGGGGATGCCGGATTGGATAACTTCAACCTGGATCTGATGTTCGGTTTACCGCAGCAAAGCCTGCAAGACGCCCTGCGGGACCTGAACCAGGCACTTGGCTTTGGCCCGGCGCATCTTTCCCATTATCAGCTCACCCTGGAACCCAACACTGGCTTTGCAGCCCAGCCTCCGGTTCTGCCCGGCGAAGACGAATGCTGGGAAATGCAGCAGGCGTGTGCGCAGGTGCTCGACGAAGCAGGCTTCATCCAGTATGAGATTTCCGCCTGGGCCCTGCCAGGCAGGCAATGTGCGCACAATCTCAATTACTGGCGGTTTGGTGATTATCTCGGGATTGGTGCCGGGGCGCATGGCAAGGTAACGCTGCCGGCCACCGGTGTGATCCGGCGTTTGGTCAAGCCACGCCACCCCGCCGCCTACTTAAGATCGCCAAAGAACGCCAATTGGTATGCAGAAACCCGCGAAATAGCAGGGCCGGAGCGGTGTTTTGAGTTCTTCCTGAACCAATTGAGGTTGCGTGGCGGAGTTGACCTGGATCATTTCACTCCCAGGACCGGTCTGGACTGGCAAGCGGCGCAAAGCGCTGTGCAGGAGGCTGAGCACAAGGGACTGTTGGTGCGGCGGGGCCGGAAACTGATGCCGACGGAGCTGGGTTGGCGTTTCATCAATGATACCCAAGCCCTGTTTCTGCCTCGTGTGGACTGAACCGGCAGGCCTGAGCAGGCCGGTCTGAACCCGCCCGCCTTGCAAACCACTCCCGGCGCCATTAGACTGCTCGGTCTTTCGCGATCGAAACTTAAAGGAATTGTCATGAAATCGGGCATTCACCCTACCTACCGTGAAGTGGTTTTCCAGGATCTGGCGTCGGATTTCGCCATCCTTACCCGTTCCACGGTTACGACCAAGGAAACCATCAAGTGGGCGGACGGCAAGGAGTACCCGCTGGTCAAGGTGGAAATTTCCAGCGCATCCCATCCGTTTTATACCGGTAAGCACAAGGTGCTGGATTCAGGCGGGCGCGTCGACAAGTTCAAGAAACGCTACGGAAAATAGGCTTTGATGGGTCAAGCTGAACCCGCACAGGTTTAAAGCCTGTGCGGGTTTTTTTATTTCCTGCGTCCGTGTGCGATACTTTGTCACCAATATCGCGTTGGGTCCCACCCCGCGTTCATCCCCGCAATAACGCAAGACGAGGAGAATTGTGTGTCTGACAGGAAAGTATCGCTGACCGATGAGGCGGCGGGCAAAACCATCCAGCTGCCGGTAATTTCCGGCACGCAGGGCGAACCGACGCTGGACATCAAGAACCTGCCATCGGAGCTCGGATACTTCACCTATGACCCTGGTTTTTCGGCAACCGCTGCCTGCACCAGTAAAATCACTTTCATCGATGGGGCCAGGGGAATTCTACGTTACCGCGGATATCCCATCGAACAATTGGCGGAGCACAGTACCTTTCTCGAGGTAGCCTACCTGCTGCTCAAGGGCGAATTGCCAAGCCAGGTGGAATTCAGCCAGTTTGAAAACGACATCACCTACCACACCATGGTGCATGAGCGCTTGAACACCTTCATTTCAGGTTTCCATTATGATGCGCATCCCATGGCCATGATGGCCGGGGTGGTGGGTTCACTGGCAGCTTTTTACCACGACCGCATGGACGTAACTGATCCCGTCCACCGCATGCTCGCAGCACAACGCATGATCGCCAAGATGCCCACCATCGCGGCGGCCTGCTACCGCCATCACATGGGCTGGCCTACTGCCTATCCACGCAATGACCTGAACTTCTGCCAGCGTTTCCTGCACATGATGTTTTCAGTGCCGACCGAGGACTACCATGTCAGCCCGGTCGCCGCGCGGGCTTTGGACCTGCTTTTTATCCTGCATGCCGATCACGAACAGAACGCCAGCACATCCACCGTGCGGCTGGTCGGTTCGACCGGGGCCAATCCCTACGCTTGCGTTGCCGCTGGTATTTCGGCGCTGTGGGGACCGGCGCATGGGGGGGCCAATGAAGCGGTGCTGACCATGCTGCAGCAAATCGGCGATATCTCAAATGTGCCCAAATTCGTCCAGCGCGCCAAGGATCGTGACGACCCGTTCCGCCTGATGGGATTTGGCCATCGCGTATACAAGAATTACGACCCGCGCGCGTCCATCATCCGCGCTTCCTGCCACGAGGTGCTGGGTGATATGGGCCTGCACGATCCCTTGATGGATCTGGCGCTGGAACTGGAACGTATCGCCCTGGAGGACGATTACTTCATCGACAAGAAACTCTACCCCAACGTTGATTTCTACTCAGGCATCATCTACAGGGCCCTGGGATTACCGGTCAGCATGTTCACGGTGATGTTCGCCATAGCGCGTACCGTCGGCTGGGTCGCCCAATGGCTGGAGCAGTCGGAATCCCCGACCAAGATAGGGCGCCCACGGCAGGTGTATGACGGTCCCCTGGAGCGTAAATACCAGCCACTGGACAAACGCTGACAGGATTCTTAAAGCCTGTAGTCCATTTCCGCCGGGCCAGCCCGGGAATTCAGCAAACATTCCACCTCCAGCTGGCTGGCGCGGTGCTGTGGCCTGCCGTCAATCGGGCTGGGTGGCGGTTGCCGCAAGTCGACCGGTGAGAATACGGCCAGTTCCGCCCGGGCACCCTGTTGTTCGATCAACACCATCGGTATGGTGCGGTAACTGCCGTCATGCCAGCGGATCTGCCGTTGCTCCTGCGCAAACGGAATTCCGTTCTCAAGAAAGAACAGGATCAGGTTTTCGGGGGCGTCACAGAACACGTGAATTGAAATGCTCGAGTGTTTCCCCGCTGTGCCGTCGAGCACCGGACCCACCAGGCGCGGCGAAAAATCCTGCAATAAACCCATCAGGGAGAGCGCCGCCAGGCGTAACTGTTCCAGGTTGCAGGCGTGTTGCTCGCCGCCGTACAGCCGTTGGTAATGCTGCAAGGCATCCTGCACTTCGAGATTGCTGGGCAGGGCCAGGCGTTGCTTTACCCCGATCCGTTCGGCCGCCTTCTTCTTGGCCGCGTGGAAATTGTTTTGTCCCTCGGTGGCTATGATACGCGCCGCCTCTGTGGCCACTTCCAGGCGAACCTGCTTGAGTTTGCGGGTTTGCCGGGGCTGCACTGCGTCAAAAGTTTTCGTACGGGTCTTCCGCTGTTGAGACATTCTGGCTCTCTCCTCCGGCGTCGACTTCCATGGGGGGCATTTTCCCCACCTCGAATATTTCCATGATTGCATCGCTGCTATCAAGTCCGGCGATTAATCCGGTGGCGGGATTGATTTTTGCCTGGGCCAGTCCCTCCGGCATCCTCGGCGGCCGGTCTTCGCTTTCCTGCAGCGCCACCGCCATGAATTCCATCCAGATGGGTAATGCGGCGCGGCCACCCACTTCAATCCGCCCCAAAGGGTCGTGGTTGTCAAATCCCACCCATACGGATGTCACCAGGTCATCGTTGTAACCGGAAAACCAGGCGTCGCGTTGCTCGTTGGTGGTTCCCGTCTTGCCCGCCAGGTCCTGGCGTCCGAGCTCCATGGCGCGCCTCCCCGTGCCCCGCTTGACTACGTCCATCATCATCGAGCGAACGAGGTAGGCGTTCTGCGGAGAAATTACTCGATTGGCGTAGCTATCGGGTGGCTCCGGAAGGGGCTTGGTCGAACTGCCGGTGATTTCCGCCGGGGTGCCATCAGCCTCGGCTGATTTGATTTCGAGCGGCCGAAATTCCGGCTCGGTCAAAGGTTCCTCGACAGGTTCAGTTTCTTCCATGGCGATTTCTGGCTGGCAATCGACGCAAAGTATTGGCGGCTTGGTCGAATAGATCAGCGCGCCGCTGTCGTGCCGGATTTCCCGGATGAATTCCGGCTGCACCAGGAAGCCGCCATTGGCGAAGACTGTGTAGGCCCTGGCCATGGTCAGGGGTGTCACCGAACCACTACCCAGCGCCAGGGTAAGATTGTCAGGTAATTCTTCCAGGTTGAAGCCAAAACCGGTGATGTAGTTGCGGGCGTAGTCGATGCCGATGTCTCGCAACATGCGGATGGAAACGAGGTTGCGCGAATTCACCATGGCTTCGCGCAGACGAGTGGGGCCATAGAACTTTTCACTGAAGTTCTGCGGCTTCCAGGTCTGCTCCAGGTAGCTGTCATCGACGACAATGGGTGCGTCATTGACCAGGGTGGCAGTGGTGAACCCCTTCTCCAAAGCGGCTGAATAGATGAACGGCTTGAAACTCGAGCCCGGTTGCCTGAGGCTCTGGGTGATGCGGTTGTACTTGCTGCGGCTGAAATTATAACCACCCACCAGCGCCAGGATGTGGCCATTGACTGGATTGAGCGAGACCAGGGCCGCCTCGATTTCCGGAACCTGGCCGAGTCTCCAGCGGCCGGTGTCATCGAGCCGGGCGCGGATGATATCGCCGGCTGCCAATACCTCGAGCAGGGACTTGGGCTTGTTACCTGTCCGGTCCCTGCTGATGAAGGGCGCTGCCCAATCCTCGGGCTCCAGGGCAATGGTCTCGCCATTGCGCATGTACACCAGCGCAAGTGTTTCTTCGACCTCTATGACGAGGCCCGGCGCCAGACCGGATAGCGGGCGAAATGGTTCGAGCGCTTCCTTCCACTGTTCCGGTGTGGACTGATCCTGCAGGTCGATGCGCGCCTCCGGCCCGCGATAGCCATGACGCCGGTCATACTCTTCCAGGCCTTTGGCCACAGCTGCATTGGCGGCTTCCTGCAAATTGCTGTCGATGGTGGTGATCACTTCAAAACCACCCGTGTATGCCTCTGGCCCGAGCAGGTCCAGGGTCCTCACGCGCACCATCTCAGCCAGGTACGGTGCTGATATTTCGGCCGTAGCTCCATGGTAATAGGCCCTATCTTTCTCGGCCAGGGCGCTGGCCAGTTGCTGCGGCGAAATATACCCCAGTTCCGCCATGCGCTTGAGCACGTAATCACGTCTCTCAATTGCCCGCTCAGGCTGACTGATCGGGTTAATTCGTGATGGTGCTTTGGGCAGTGCGGCAATCATGGCGCTTTGCGGCAGGGTAAGCTCGCCGGTTTTTTTGCCGTAGTACACTTCGGCCGCGGCGCCCACTCCATACGCCCGGTAACCGAGGAAAATCTTGTTCAGGTACAGCTCAAGAATTTCATCCTTGCTGAGTTCCTTTTCGATCCGGAGTGCGAGAAGAATTTCCTTGATCTTGCGGGTGAAAGTCTTTTCCCTGGTCAGGAAAAAATTTCGTGCCAGCTGCTGCGTTATGGTGCTGCCGCCGACCGATTTCTCACCGGTGGTCAGGAGTGTCAGCGCCGCCCGCGAAATTCCCTGGTAATCGACACCTGGATGTTCGTAGAAGCGCGCGTCCTCGCCCGCCAGGAAGGCATTTTTCAGCTCTGCGGGGATTTCATCCAACTTTACGGGAATGCGGCGCATCTCCCCGAACAGGCCGATGAGTTTGCGATCCTCACTATAGACCCGCAACGGCACCTGCAACTGCACTTCCCGCAAGGAATCGACCTCTGGCAAGTCCGGGGAAACCAGCAGGTAAGTAATGCCAACCGCAGCGAGAGTGAGCAAAGCGGTGGATACGAACCCCAGAAATAACCAACGAAAAACTTTCTTCACGAAAAATTCCTGTTATATTAATTACCCAGAAGATGGATTTTCTGGTGTGACTGGTGGCCACGAAGGATATCCCTTGGGGGTGCAGGATGGCCACAAAACACGATAGTAACAGGCGTGCAGGGAAGCAGCCTCACAGTTCGCAATCCGGCAAGTCCATTGTCGCTGGTTTCTTCCCCGTTCGAATTACCTCTGGTAAATCCTGTGCTGCCATCGTGGTGACAGTTTGTAACCAGGAATTGAGCTATTTGTCCGCCACCATTGAGATATCATTCAATTTCTGTTACAAATTAGTCTAGAAAGTGTCAGTAAGCCATTGTCGAACAAAGGATTGGGTGACAATTTGAAACTTTTAGGCAGCAAAAAACCACCCATCATAGGGTTGGATATCGGCGCATCGAGCATTCGCTTGCTGCAGCTTTCCCGGCACGGGTCGAGCTACCGTATAGAGCATTTCGCCATTGAAACGCTGCCCCCGGGTGTCATTGTCGAAAAATCTGTACAGGACATCGAAGCCATTTCAGAAGCGATCAAGTCCGCAGTCCGGAACTCGGGCTCCAGTTCCAAGTATTGTGCTGTGGCCGTTTCAGGCTCTGCCGTATTCATCCGGACCATCAGCTTACCTTCCAACCTGGCAGAAGCAGATATTGAAAGTCAGGTTCAGATAGAAGCCAACCAGTACATCCCCTATCCGCTGGATGAAATCAGCCTGGATTTCGAAGTGCTTGGCCCCTCCGCCAAGAATGCCGACATGGTGGATATTCTGCTGGCCGCGAGCAAGAACGAGAACGTGGAAAGCCGGCAGGATGCCCTGGAGTCGCTTGGGTTAAAAGCGAAAGTAGTGGATGTCGAGGCTTTTGCCATGGCCAATGCCTTCGAATTGATCCGGGAACGCGATGGCATACGCAGTACAGAAACAGTCGGCATATTTGACATTGGTCACGATCTGTCCACGCTGCTTATTTTGCGCAACGGCCGCGTGATCTACACTCGCGACCATCCTTTTGGCGCACACCAACTGATCGAAGAAATCATGCGGCGTTACGACATGACGGCGGAGCAGGCTGAATTCTTCAGGCGCGGCGAACCCGGACCGGAGGATTTCGAAGAAGCCGTGCTTGAACCCTTCATGCTCAACGTCGTGCACCAGGTCAGCCGCGCATTGCAGTTTTACAGCTCCAGTAGTGAATTTTCGAATATTCGGATCATCTACCTATCTGGCGGTATGGCAACGCTCAAGGGCCTGACCGAAGTGATCGAGCAGGAACTTGGCATCAAGACCAACGTGGCCGATCCAGTGAGCGGACTTGAGGTTGCTCCCTCGGTGGCAGTGGCCGTATTGAAGAAAAACGCCCCCAACCTGATGGTGTCAATGGGACTGGCATTGAGAGGGTTCGACTGATGGCGAGAATCAACCTATTACCGTGGAGAGAGGAGGCGCGCAAGGAACGCCAGCGCCAATTCCTCTATTCTCTGGTTGGAACCCTGGTGCTGGGAGCAATCCTGGTGTTGATCGTTGGTTTGTTTTTCGACCAGAGAATCAGTGCGCAGGAAGCGCGCAACCAGCAGATCCAGGAGGAAATCGACCGCCTGCAAACGCGCATCGCCCGTATTGCGGAACTGGAAAGGAGCCGCAACCGCCTGCTTTCGCGCAAGCAGGTCATAGAAGAACTTCAAGCCAGCCGTTCCTTGTCGGTTGAACTGCTGGATAAACTGGCCAAGTCCATACCTGTAGGTGTCACCCTGAGCAACGTACGCCAGCAGGGGGCTAACGTTACCCTTCTTGGCACCAGCCAGTCCAACGCCCGGGTGTCCGCCTACCTGAAGAGCCTCGAAGAGATGGACCTGTTCGTCAGGCCGGAACTTCAGTACGTCCGTGCTGCGGAAAAACCGGTGTCGCGCATTGAAACGTACGAATTCGCCATCGACGTCTCGCTGCGCCCGGCCAAGGGGGCAGAGGGGGACGACACAGGCCCATTGGCGGGGGCACAATGATGTTAAGCGAATTAAGAGACCTCGACTTCAATGACGTGGGCAGTGCACCTCGTTCCATCCGCTATGTCATTCTCATTCTTCTGTTGGCGGCCATTTTGGCCGTTGGCTATTACCTGCTGATCAAAAGCAAGAAGGAACAACTGGAAGTAGTCCAGCAAAAAGAGCTGACGCTTCGCGCAGATTTTGAATACAAGCAACAGAAAGCAGCCAATCTCGAGGCCTACGAGGCGCAGCTTGCCGAAATGCAGAAGTTGCTGGAAACCATGTTCAGGCAGTTGCCCAGCAAGACGGAAATGGACAAGTTGCTGGTGGACATTTCCCAAACCGCTTTGGGAGCCGGCATCGACGTGCAGTTGTTCCAGCCAAACGCCGAAACCTTGCATGATTTCTATGCCGAGCGTCCGATTTCGGTGCGCATGCTCGGCGACTACCACCAATTCGGTGAATTTGTGAGTGGGGTTGCCTCTTTGCCTCGGGTGGTGATTCTCACCATGCACGACATTGCCCTGCGACGGGCCAAGGAAGACGATGTCGGCATCACCAAGAAGAATGACGGCAGGTTGATCCTCGAAGGCTCAGTCAAGACTTACCGGTATATCGACGACGAAGAGGCTGCGGCACGCGCCCAGGTAGCAAAGCCATGAAACCTGCATGGAGTAATCACTGGAAAACCATCCTGGCGGCAATGACTTTGCTCTTGCTCGCGGCCTGTATGCACGACCAGGACAACCTGAACCGATACATCGCGGAAGTCAAAGCACGGCCGGCGGCACCCATTCCACCTATCCCAGCGGTGCAAACCTACGTCCCATACAAGTATGAGGGCCTGGCCGGGCGGGATCCTTTCCGCATGTCGACCTCCGAAGGCGCAGATGAAGCCGTGGTGGGCGCTGCTGGTGATGGCCCGCGACCGGATCTGCAGCGCACCCGTGAGTACCTGGAGCGCTTCGACCTGGATACGCTTACCATGGTCGGCACGTTTGCCAAGGAATCGTCGAACTGGGTATTGATCCGTGATCCAGATCGCGTGGTGCACCGCGTTGCCGTGGGGAATTACATGGGCAAGAACCACGGCAAAGTCGTTTTGATCAAGCCGAATGTGGTTGATTTGAGTGAGTTTATTGCTGATGGAGCCGGCGGCTGGGTGGTCAGACCGGCGTCAATGGCCCTGGGCGGAAATTAGGGCAGGAAGGTCGACATGCAATTAATTTCGAGAGGCAGTGCCATGAACAGCGACAAGGAATGGCTTTCGATTGAGCCAAAAATCTGTGAAAGAGGGCGCAGCATGCGTAATTTGAGAAATGGACTTCTGACAAGCCTGGGGCTCATCCTGGCCTTGGCACCGCTGGCAGCCGTGTTCGCTGCGACCGAGGTGACCGAAATCAGCTACGCGGGTACGGCCGATGGCGGCGTGCGGATTTCACTGGCGACTTCCGGTGATGTTCCCGGTGTAAGTGTATTTGCCACGGAAAGCCCAGCGCGCATCGTGCTTGATTTGGCAGATACCGCGAATTTGGCAGGCAGCGACACGACGTCGGTCGGCATAGGTGCAGTGCAGAAATTCTCGGCGACCGCGGCTGCGGGGCGAACACGCCTGGTGGTCGACCTGAACCAGTCAGCGAATTATGACTACAGCGCCAACGCCGGCGAGGTCCTGCTCACCATCTCCGGCGGTGGAAATGCGGCACCCCAAGCCCGGGCAGGCGGCAGCGCGAGTTCCGGGGTGGCTTATGGTGTCAGCGGAATCGATTTTCGGCGCGGCGAAGACGGCCAGGGCAGGGTAATCGTCGCACTCGACCGGCCTGGCGCCAGCATGTCGGTCGAAGAAAGTGCCAACCGTATCGTGGTTGATCTGTACAATGCGACGCTGCCTGAAAGCCTGAACCAGCGGCTTGATGTCATTGATTTTGCAACGCCCGTGCAAATGATCGATGTCAGTCCCATGGACAATGGAGTACGAATTACACTTTCTGTGTTGGGCGCGTACGAACACCTCGCATATGAGTCGGGGGACTCCGTCATCGTCGAAGTAAAAGAACTGGTGAGCATAAGCCAGGAACAGGAAGATGAAGTGAAGTTCTTCGAAGAAAAAACTTATGAGGGCACCAAGGTCACATTCAATTTCCAGGACATTCCGGTCCGCTCCGTCCTGCAACTCATCGCCGATGTTTCCGACCTCAACATCGTGGTGGCTGACAGCGTGGGTGGCAATCTCACCTTGCGGCTGACCAATGTACCCTGGGATCAGGCGCTGGACATCGTGATGGACGCGCGTAACCTGGATGTGCGCGAGAACGGCAATGTCCTTTGGATTGGACCCACCCAGGAAATCTCTGCAAGGGAGCAGCAATTGCTCAAGGCGCAGCAGGATCGCCGGATTCTTGAACCTTTGCAGACCGTGCTGATCCCGATGTCATACTCAAAAGCAGTCGAGATGAAAACGCTCATTGAAGAATCGACCAACGCGGTGGATTCAGAGTACGGCCTGTTGTCAGAACGTGGTTCGGTGACCGTAGACGAACGAACCAATACCCTGCTGATTACAGATACAGCGGAACGCATTCTGGAAATCCGTGAACTGCTGACTGAGCTGGACTACGCGGTCCGGCAAGTACAGATCGAGGGCCGGATCGTCATCGCAAACTCGAATTTCGCGCACGACCTGGGTGTTCGCTTCGGTGTCACCTATTGGCACGATGGCAGCAACGTAGGGGTTATCGCGGCGGATGGCCGGGCAGCGGATATCGTCAATCCGGCGATTGACCCCCGTGATGACGGATTTATTGACATTCCCGATTATCCCGGTCGTTACCAGGTCAACCTGCCTGCTGCCGCATCCAACGCGGCAACCCTGGGCATGTCTTTCCTGACCTCCAATTTGCTTCTCGACCTCGAGTTGTCCGCACTGGAGGCCGAAGGACAGGGCGAGATCATTTCAACACCACGGGTCGTCACGGCCAACCAGGCGGAAGCATTCATCAAGCAGGGCGTGGAAATTCCCTACGAGGAATCGACATCTTCTGGCGCGACCGCCGTGCAATTCAAGGACGCGGTGCTGGAGCTGAAAGTCACCCCCTTGATCACGCCGGACAACCGCATCCAGCTCGACCTGGCCATCAAACAGGATACCGTGGGCGAAATTTTCCAGACTTCCCGTGGCGGCTCCGTTCCATCAATCGACACCCGCCAGTTGAATACCAAGGTGCTGGTGGCCAACGGCGACACCGTGGTGCTGGGCGGGATTTTCCAGGACACAAAAACCTCCAATGAAGAGAAAGTCCCCTGGCTGGGTGATGTCCCGGGGTTGGGCTACCTGTTCCGTCGCCGCCAGAACGAGACGCTAAAGCGCGAACTGCTGATTTTCATCACACCAACCATAGTGGACAATCTGCCAACGCTGTAACAGGCACATAGTCAGGTTCAAAGCGAAACGCCCGGGACTACCGGGCGTTTTGTTGTTCTTTTACCGCGGTGTAATACCTGGTCGAGGTGGATGCGCGGATTTCCAGCGCAAGTTGCGGTACATTGAATGCCCATGAATACCGTTTCCAGCCCCCGTTTTAAACGTGGTGAATCCAGCTTGCTGATCAGTGTGCCGCATGCCGGTATCAAGATACCCACGGGCTTGCTGCATCAATTTATGCCTGCGGCACGGGCACTGCCCGATACCGACTGGCATGTGGATCGCCTCTATGACTGGGCGCCCGGGAAGGGCGCCGGCTTGCTCGTTGCTCCGATGTCCAGGTATGTCATTGACCTGAACCGTCCACCCGATGACACGCCGCTGTATGACAAAACCACATCCAGCCTGCTTACTGGCCTGGTACCGGTGCGCACATTTTCCGGATTTCCTGTTTATGCACCTGGTCATGAACCCAGTGCGCAACACGTGCGTGACAGGTTGGAACGATACTGGCAGCCATATCACCGGTGTTTGTGCGAAGAGTTGGAGCGGATCAAGCAACGCCATGGTTACGCTGTTCTGCTCGACGCACACTCCATCCGCAGCCGGCAACCCCTTCTGTTTGACGGGGCTTTGCCGGATCTAAACCTCGGCAGCAATGGTGGCTCCAGTGCCACCCGGACGCTCATAGCAGCGGCGAGCAAGGCCTTGCAGGGTTCCCGCTTCTCGATGGTCCTGGACGGCCGGTTCAAGGGCGGGTACATCACCCGGCATTACGGCAGCCCTGCCACCGGTGTTCACGCGCTGCAACTGGAGATCGCGCAAAGCGCCTACATGCAGGAAGATCCCCCGTGCTGGCAAGATGAGCGCGCCGTTTCCGTGCAAGCCGTGTTACACGGACTGGTGGAAGTTTTGATGCAATGGAAGCCAAACGGTGATTGAGCGCGAAATCCGTTGTGCCAGCGCCCTGACGCCGGGCGGGTGGATCAGTCCTGCGCGTATACGGATAGACCAGGACGGCCTTATCAGCGCGGTCTCCCAATTGCGTGGCGCCGGCATGACAGGGAACCTGGCGGGTCCGGTATTGCCCGGGATGCCCAATCTTCACAGCCATGCATTCCAGCGCCAGATGGCGGGTTTGACCGAAGACGGCGCTGGCCAGGCGGACAATTTCTGGACCTGGCGCGAAGCCATGTACCGCCAGGCCCAACACGTCACACCCATGCAGCTGCAGTCCCTGGCTGGCTGGTTGCAGGCCGAAATGCTGGAGGCTGGTTTCACCAGCTGTGCCGAGTTTCACTACCTGCACCACCAGCCCGGAGGGAAACCGTACGACAATCTCGTTGAAATGAGCGCCAGCCTGCTGAATGCCTGCGCGCGGTCCGGTATCTCCATGACATTGCTGCCGGTCCTGTACTGCCGCAGCGGCTTTTCATCAGGCACCGTTAGCGAGCGGCAACGGAGATTCTTCAATACTCCGGATCGGTACCTGGAGTTGCTGGCCGCTTGCCACAGTCTGATCGCGCCGAACGCCCTTCACCGACTGGGTATTGCGCCGCACTCACTGCGAGCGGTTGCGGCGGGTCAAATGCGCGAAGTGCTCAGTGCAGCTGAATCCAAAGGCTTGCCGGTGCACATCCACATTGCCGAGCAGGCTGCGGAAGTCGAACAGTGCCTGGAAGAACTGGGGGCGCGGCCGCTAGATTGGTTGCTGCAAAACTTCCCGGTCGATGCCCGCTGGTGCCTGGTGCATGCGACACATCTCGATTCTGCTGAGCTTGAACAGGCTGCGGCGAGTGGCGCCGTTGCCGGACTGTGCCCTACTACCGAGGCGGACCTGGGTGATGGATTTTTTGATGCTGCGGCATGGATGGCGGCCGGAGGACAATTTGGTGTTGGCAGCGACAGTAACCTGAGGGTTTCCGCTTGCGAAGAATTGCGCCTGCTGGAATTCGGCTGCCGGCTCAGAGCTCAGAAACGAAATATACTGGCGGATGAAGGGAAGAGTTGCGGACGCAGCCTGTATGAGCGCGCGGCCGCGGGCGGCGCCATGGCTTTGGGTCAGAATATCGGGCGGATCGCGCCTGGCTGCCGCGCGGACCTGGTCGAACTGGATCTGAATCACCCCTTGCTGGGTAGTCGCAGCGGTGATGCCATTGTCGATACCTGGCTGTTTGCGGGCGGAAATGCCATGGTCCGCACGGTGTGGGTGGGTGGTGTTCGATGCGTGGCTGGAGGCAGGCATGTGCGCCGTGATGAACTTCTGGAGTCTTTTCGCAGGACGATGAAGGAATTGTCATGAACACCCCCGAGCTGCCGTTTTCACCGGCCAGCGAGCGCAATAAAGGCCCGATACTCGAGGCGCTGAAACGGGTTCTGCCGCGCCAGGGGGCGGTGCTGGAAATCGGCTCCGGGACAGGCCAGCACGTGGTTCATTTTGGTGCTTGCTTACCTTTTCTGGTTTGGCAGCCTTCGGACAGGACGGAAAATCTGCCGGGCTTGCGCCTGCGCATTCAACAGGAGGGCAGCGCCAATATCCTGCCCCCTATCGCGCTCGATGTTCTCACCGCGTGGCCGGAACGGGACTTTGCCGCAATTTATTCGGCCAATACCGCTCACATCATGAGTTGGAAGGCCGTTTGCGTCATGTTTTGGGGTGTTGCAAGGCAGCTGCTGCATTCTGGTGTGTTTTGCCTTTACGGCCCGTTCAATGAAAATGGCGCTTTCACGGCCGCTTCCAATGCGGCATTCCATGAGCAGCTCAGGAGTGAGAACCTGGAAATGGGCCTGCGGGATATAGCAGAGCTTGAAAAACTGGCGGCCAGCCAGCAATTGCGGCTGGCAAAGCGCTTTTCGCTGCCGGCGAATAACCAACTCCTGGTTTTTGATTTTGCGCCGGAGGGCAAAACGAGTGCCTGGCTACGGGAAACTGCACATGAAAACAGGGACTAAACCGGGTTCCGGGACATTGGCACAACAGGCGCGGGCGCTGCTTTCCGGGGAACGGGACCGCATTGCCAACGCAGCCAACCTGGCTGCCCTCTTGTTCATGGAGTTGGAAAACGTGAACTGGATCGGGTTTTATCTGTTGCAAGGAGACCAGCTGGTGCTGGGGCCGTTTCAGGGTAAACCAGCCTGCGTGAGAATCCCCTTGGGCAAAGGGGTATGTGGCACGGCGGCTGCAACGCGTCGTGTCCAGCGTGTGGCCGATGTGCATGCCTTTGTCGGGCACATCGCTTGCGATGTCAATTCGCGCTCAGAACTCGTGATACCACTGGTGTTGGGGGGAGAACTGATCGGTGTGCTGGATCTGGACAGCCCCCTGCCCAATCGTTTCAGTGAAAACGACCAGCTGATGTTAGAAGAGACTGCAGCGGTCTACCTGGCGTCAATCGCCTGACAGGTCTTTGCCGCGAATGATATGGCGCAGCGAACCCTGCTGATGGCCCGCCGCCCAGCCATTCTCGAAATCCACTACCACCAGCGTGCCAGTGGGCAGGCGGCTGAATTGATCGTAATGCCTCGGGTGTATGACTTCTCCCACCAGCACTTCGAACCCCGGGTTGTGGCCTACCATCAACACCCGCTCGGCTTCGGCAAAAGCTGAATCCAGCAGGGATTCGAGCGTATTGACAGTGGCATGGTAAATCTGGGGAAGGAAGTGCGTTACCGCTTCCAGGGCAGGTTCCCTGAACAGCAGTGGCGCCAGTGTCTCCCGGGTGCGCTGTGAAGGAGAACACAGAATACTTTGCGGCAGCTCCAGGTTCTGGCATGTCCATTGCGCGATGCGCTTGGCCTGCTCAGTCCCCGCCGCGCTGAGCTTGCGGGGAAAGTCCTCCTTGACCGGTGACCAGGGTACGGCTTTGGCGTGCCGCAAGATCAATAAAGTTTGCATGTGGGCATCTTCCAAACTTGGTCGAGAGGATATTGTAACCTTGCTGCCCTGATGCAGGGATATGCCCTTCCCGCACCTCTTCAGCAATTACCTGACGCAAGCGATGGGCTTTGTCATAATGCCGCCATGCAAAGTGCTATGCAGATGAATTTACTGGCCCTGGCTACGTGCCTTGTGTGCTCAAGCCTGCAGGCGCAGTTGGGGGAATCGGATACTCCGGACCTGTATTCGCTCTGGCGTGACCGCATCGTGCAAATCCAGGTAATCGATCAGCAGGCGCACTCGAAGGCAGGTATAGGCTCCGGATTTTTTGCCGGCAATCCCGGTTGGATTCTCACCAATTACCACGTGATTGCTGAGCTGGCAAACCAACCGGGGCGCTACCGTGCGAGTTACCTGGCCGACAATGGGCTTGAGGGCAAGCTGGAACTCCTGTCCATCGACGTGGTGCATGACCTGGCTGTGCTGCGGGCTGAAAATCTTATGCCGGAAGGCCTGCAGTTGAGCACCGTCCCGCCACCAAAAGGCAGTCGTTTGTATTCGCTGGGCTACCCCTTTGACATTGGCCTGAGCATCGTTGAGGGCACTTACAACGGCATGATGGAAAAATCGCTGTACGAGAAGCTCCATTTTACCGGTTCCATCAACCCCGGCATGTCGGGCGGCCCGGCGCTGGATCGTGCGGGCCAGGTCGTCGGAATCAACGTAGCCACCGCGGGCGACCAGGTCAGCTTCCTGGTACCTGCACATTTTGCCGCGAAACTGATTGCCCAGACTCCCGATCAGCCCGCCGGCACAGACCTGTTGAACCAATTTGTAACTGCGCAATTACTTCAGAACCAGGACTTGATCAGCGTCGGCTTGCTTGGTGGAGAGGTGCCGCGAACGCGGCTGAACGGTTATCTCGTGCCAGGTGCCATGTCGCCCTATCTCAGTTGCTGGGGCGATAGCCAGGAAGACAGGCCTGATGAACTGGAACAAATCTATTACCGTTGCCAGACACAGGACGACATTTTCCTGAGCCGGTCACTATACACCGGGGTCATCCAGTACCAGCATGATCTGCTGTCCAGCGATCGCCTTCATCCAATGCGTTTTTACAGGCAATTGGAGGATCGTGGTTACTATGCCCAATTGCAGCTGGAGGGCGATGAACAGTCCGTGACCAATTACCAGTGCCAATCGGGTTTTATTGATCAGGCAGGGTTGAACTTCAAAGCTACGTTCTGTTTGCGTCGGTACCGGTTGATCGAGGGCCTGTATGACTCCTACCTGACGCTCACCAGCCTGGTCGACGATGGCGAAGCATTGCAATCCACCCTGGTGCTGGCCGGTTTCAATTGGAGCAACATTCAGGGCTTGTCGGCGCGCTTTATTGGGTCAATTGGCTGGAGCGAAGCAGCGCCATGAACGGAACGTATTCCGGTGAATCCGTAGTGCTGGGTGTCATCGAAGTTCTTAACCGCAGCGGCCAGGTTATGCAACGCCTCCCCTGGAACGGCAGGCGCCTGCGCGTGGGTCGGGCTTATGACAACGATATGATCGTTGACGATCGCTACGTCTGTCCCCACCATCTTGAGCTGACGCTGGAGTCAGGACATCTGTGGGCACGGGACCTGGGGAGCATCAACGGCAGTTATGCGGGCCGGGGCAAGGAGCGGGTCGGGGTCATTGAACTCAGCGATGGGCTGACAATTCAAATCGGCCACAGCCAGCTGCGTTTTCACGCCAGCGGCAGCGAAGTGGCTGCAACCTGGCGGGATACGGCTCGTCACGGTCTACTGGCAATGCTGGGAAAGTCATGGATGTTGATTCTCACCAGTTTGCTGGCATTGCTTGCCCTGGTAGCGGACAGCCTGCTGGAAATCCCGGGCCGGGCTGAGTTTCTCAGCATCGCCAGTGAAATGCTTTATCCGCTTTTGGCAACGCTTGTGTGGGCTGGATTCTGGTCCTTGCTGAACCGCATCTTGACGCACCGGGCAAATTTTCACGTGCACCTGGCCATCAGTTTCATTGGCGTAGCTGGCCTGTTTTTTCTGGGGCAACTGATTTCTCTGTCGGCATTTGCCCTGGGTTGGGATGAGTCTGCGTCCTGGCTGGATTTCGGCGCTCAGTTAGCGCTCCTGACACTGGTTTTATACGCGCACCTTCGTTATGCCATGCATGGCGCGCCGCGCCGCCAGGTTGCCTTTGCAGCAGTTTTTGCACTGGTGCTGTTTGGAACACCAGAGATCGGTGATGTTATCGAACGCAACGAGTTCAGCAGTTTGCCGTACCTCGAGCCGCTGCTAAAGCCGCCTGGTTTCCGGCTGGTGGATGGAAAAAGTGTTGACGAGTTCTTCTCGCAGGCACAAGCGCTGAGAGCGCGCGTAGACCAGGCAGCAGTCAAATAGACAGACCTGTTCCAACGTTACCGGGCAGACAGGGAAAATCGTGGAGATACAGTCATGCCATCATTCGATGCAGTTTCCGAAGTTAACCACCACGAATTGAGCAACGCAGTGGACCAGGCCAATCGAGAGGTCAGTACACGTTTCGACTTCAAGGGTAGTGATTCGCGGCTTCAACTGGCCGGTCAGGTGATCACATTGCAATCACAGTCCCAATTCCAATTGCAACAAATGTACGACATTCTATGTAACAAGCTGGTAAAACGGGGTGTAGATATCGTGTGCCTGCAGCCAGCGGAACCAGTGGTGCATTTGAAGACCGCCACTCAGGCGATTACGGTTCGCGAAGGGATTGCCGCGGAAACTGCGCGAAAAATGGTGCGCGTATTGAAGGACAGTAAAATCAAGGTGCAGACCCAGATCCAGGGAGAGCAGTTACGCGTTACGGGTAAGAAAAGGGACGACTTGCAAACCGCCATTGCCTTGCTCAAAGCCACCAATTTCGAAATTCCGCTGCAGTTCACCAATTTCCGCGACTAGTGGCCCATATATTTCGAAATGGTGTATCACGGTACCAGGGGCTATTTGCGCCGAGGCGCTCGCCGCGTGCGCAGGCTTCCATAACGTACACGCGTTCCGGAGCACGTTCAGAACTGCTCTTTGGGAGAAACCTGTTTCCAGGCAAGGGGTTGACCACCCGCGAAAAAGAACCCGCGAAAAAGAACTTGCCTAATTCAGCGGTTGGACTAAAATGCCGCCTCTTTTCGCCGCTGAACCAAAATATCTGCGCAGATCGTTATTCTTGCCCGGCCAACCCTTGAGACACGTGGTGCTTGCAGCAGCCACTCCTCAAGTCATACCACAGGGATTTTGCCTGACATGAACCAGATATCCATTCTTCCGAAACGCCACGAAAAGCCCTGGCGACAACTGGCCGAACGGCATGGCTCGCCCTTGTTGGTGCTCGACTGCGACGTCTTGCGCCAAAGCTATCGTGAGTTGAAGCACGCCCTGCCAGGTGTCGATTTTTACTATGCCATCAAGTCTCTTCCCGCCACGGCCGCACTGCAAACCCTGGCGGGAGAAGGCGCAGGATTCGACGTGGCAACCAGCGGTGAACTGGAATTGTTGCGCGACATCGATGCGGCGCCCCTGGCGACCATTCACACCCACCCGGTAAAGCGTGACCAGGATATTCGTGATGCGCTGAAATTTGGTTGCAGCACGTTCGTGGTGGATAACCGCGACGAGCTGTTGAAGTTCAGGGCCTTCGCCGGGCAGGTCGAACTTTTGTTGCGTGTTTCCTTTCGCGGCAAGGACGCCAAAGTCGACTTGTCGCGCAAGTTCGGCTGTGGTTTACAGCACATCCAGCATTTGCTCAATGCAGCGGCGGCACTGGGGATTTGCATCAAGGGACTCAGTTTTCATGTTGGCTCACAATCCCTGAGCAGCGCCGCGCATGTAAATGCCATAAATGCCTGCAGGACCTTTTATTCCAGCCTGGAAGACCCCGAGGCGGGGCATTTGACGGTGCTGGACATCGGCGGCGGCTTTCCCGTTGATTATTCCAGGCAAGGTTTTGACCTGGAAGCCTTCTGCCAGCCAATCAATGCTGCTTTAGGTGAATACCCGGCGCACGTGCGTATCATTGCCGAACCCGGCCGCGTGTTGAGTGCGCCGGCCATCACGTCCATAAGCACCATCCTGGGTCGGGCTGAGCGGGCCGGCCTGTGGTGGTATTACCTGGATGATGGCGTTTACGGCGCATTCAGTGGCCAGATATACGATCATACCCATTATCCATTATCCGTCTTCAGCGATGAGCCCGCGGTCCAGCCCAGCGTTTTGGCAGGGCCCACGTGCGACAGTATCGATGTCGTCACCGAGTCGGCGATGCTGCCAGCGATGAATATTGGTGACATCGTGGTGGGAGAAATGATGGGGGCTTATACCTGGGCAACCGCCGGCGAATTCAACTCTATTCCCAAACCAAAACTGCTGGCTATCAACGTCGAAGAAAGAACAACGGCGCACCGGGCCGAGAGGGCAGGGTAAGGCCCTTCCTGCACCCCGGCTGTGCCGGTCAAAAAGGGCTACTACCGGCTGTTGAGACCCTTGACTATGGCAAGTACGCTTGGCAAGCGGCATGTCTGGGGCAAGAAAGCAGGTGGTCATTCACCATGCCGGTCGCCTGCATGAATGCGTAGCAGGTTGTTTCCCCGACGAACCGGAACCCACATTTCTTCAGTGCCTTGCTCATGGCTCGCGACGCGGGTGTGTTCGCTGGCAGTTCGGACAGCGTCCACCAACTGTTTTGCACTGCTGTGCCATCTACGAACTTCCACGCGGTTTCGCTTAGGGTCTGACCAGACTCCCACAGGGCCAATATGCGTCTGGCGTTGTTGATGGTGGATTCAATTTTGCCGCGATGCCGCACGATACCGGGATTTCCCATCAGTTGCTCGATTCGCTGGCGATCAAACCCGGCGACACGTTGTGGGTCGAAGCCCGCAAAAGCGCTGCGGTAGCCCTCCCGTTTGCGCAGGATGGTCAGCCAGCTCAAACCTGCTTGCGCGCCTTCCAGGGTCAGCAGTTCAAACAGGTGATGGTCATCGTGTACTGGCACGCCCCACTCCATATCGTGGTAGGCGGCGTTGAGCGGGTCAGTGCCTGCCCAGGCGCAACGCTGCAGTTCAGCATTGTTCATGCTTCCGCATCTCCCACCAAACCGATCCAATCCGCCGGGCTGATGTTTGCGCCGGTGATGATTGCGCCAACGTTCCGCTCCGAGAACAACTCGGGGTACTTTTGCACGGCTGCAACAACCACGGCAGAAGAAGGCTCAATCAGCATTCGCGTGTGTTGCCAGAAAATGCGCATGGCAGCGCGGATCTGCTCATCGCTAACGGTCAGGACCTGCGCTACATGGCGTTGAATGATGACAAAGTTGCGCACGCCTACCAGTGCCCGTAAACCATCTGCGATGGTATCCGGCTGCCATGACTCGACGCGCCGGCCCCGGGCCAGGCTGGCAGCCGTGTCTGCCGCTCCGGCCGGCTCAGCGGCGAATACCGCCATGTGGTGATGATGCCCCACTATGGCCGTGCCGCCGATTAACCCGCCCCCTCCCACCGGGGCGATGAGCACTTCCAGGCCGGGGTGGGATTGCACCAGCTCCAGGGCAGCCGTGCCTTGCCCCGCGATGATATCGGCATGGTCATACGGTGGTATGGGGATGTGCCCGCCCCGGACCAGTCTCTCAAGGCCAGCTTCCCTGTCTGCCTGCGTGGCTGCACAGAAATGAATTTCTCCACCGAAGCGCCTGACGGCTTCGATCTTTATGCGGGATGCATTTTCTGGCATGACGACATGTGCCTTGCGGCCGTCGAGTTGGGCAGCCAGGGCCAGGGCCGCGCCGTGGTTGCCGGACGAGTGCGTGGCAACGTCACCCTCCATGCCGGATTCCCGCAGGCGCAAGATGGCATTACTGGCGCCGCGGAACTTGAATGCCCCGGTGCGCTGCAGGTGTTCACATTTGCAAAACAGTTTGCAGCCTAATTCCCTGTTCAGGGTGACATTGCTCAGTACGGGACTGGCCTGCACCTGGTTGCGAATGCGTGCTTGCGCAAGGTGAATGGCGGCAATATCCGGGATGTCTTCTGTTTCAGGCCTGCCAGGCATATGCGGGATCTCGGTTAATGAATGCGCGGCCCAATGCATGCGGGCACGCTTGCTTGTGCCTATAATACGGGCCCTTCACGCCGCAAAACTACCTTGTTTTGTCGGCCTACCCCATATTGATCCAGGGAACGATTGCATGAAGGAAGGCTCTGCCCGCAAGGCTGTAAGGCGCGAGGAGTACACACCCTATCCTTGGGTAGTCGATGAATGTCATCTGCATTTCGAAATCGACCGCAACGTGACCACCGTGCGCTCCGAGCTGATATTCCGGCGCGAAGGCGGTGCCTCAGATGTTGTGTTGCAGGGGCAAGGCCTTGAGCTCGTTCAAGTCTCTCTTGATGGCAAGCTCCTGGCGGCAGGAGATTACTCCCTTGACGCCGAGCAGCTGGTCATTTACCGCGCGCCTCGGCAATGCACCATCAGCACCGAGGTGAGAGTTCGCCCCCAAGACAACACGGCACTGGAAGGCTTGTACCCTTCGGGACAATTTCTGCTCACCCAATGCGAATCCGAGGGCTTTCGCAAGATCACCTATTTTCCTGACCGTCCCGACGTCATGACGCGCTATGCGGTGACGCTGGTAGCCGACCGCTCCCGTTTTCCCGTGCTTTTATCGAATGGAAATGCGGTCGATGCCGGGGTGCTGGACGATGGACGGCACTGGGTGCGTTGGGTCGACCCCTACCGCAAGCCCTGTTACCTGTTCGCCCTGGTGGCCGGCGAACTGGAATATATCGAAGAGTTCTTTACCACCCGCAGTGGCAGGAAAGTCACCTTGCGTGTGTATGTGGAGAGTCAGAACATCGATAAGTGCGGCCACGCCATGGCGTCCCTGGTGCGTTCGATGAAATGGGATGAAGACCGGTTTGGCCTCGAGTATGACCTGGATGTCTACAACATCGTGGCCACTGATGACTTCAACATGGGTGCGATGGAAAACAAGTCACTCAACATTTTCAATTCACGGTATGTTCTGGCCAGACCGGATTCCGCCACCGACGATGACTACCACGCCATTGAAGCGGTCATTGGGCATGAGTATTTCCACAATTGGACCGGTAACCGCGTCACCTGCCGCGACTGGTTTCAGCTGACGCTGAAAGAGGGCCTTACCGTCTTTCGCGACCAGGAATTTTCGTCCGACATGCAGTCACGTGCCGTAAAGCGCATCCACGATGTGCGGGACTTGCGCAACCGCCAGTTCCCGGAAGATGCCGGCCCCATGTCACACCCGATCCGGCCGGATGAGTTCTACGAGATCAATAATTTCTACACCATGACCGTGTATCAAAAGGGCGCGACGGTCATCCGCATGGTTCATACCCTGCTGGGTGAGGACGGTTTCCAGAAGGGCATGAAACTCTATATCGAGCGGCACGATGGCCAGGCGGTCACCTGTGATGATTTTCTAGCGGCCATGGCGGACGCCTCTGGCGTGAATCTGGACCGGTTCAGCCGCTGGTATAGTCAATCCGGAACGCCGGAAGTAACGGTGGGCGCGCAATATGATGCCGATGCCCGGCGTCTGAAGCTGCAGCTCAGTCAACGCACCCCGCCGACACCGGACCAGCCATCGAAGCAAGCCTTGGTCATACCCTTGGCCATGGGTTTGCTGACCAGGGAAGGCGCTGAAATTCCACTTCACCTGGCAGGTGAAACGGGACCGACGCAATTCACCCGCATACTTTTGCTCGAAAACGAGCAGCAGACTTTCGAGTTTGAAGACGTCGCCAGTGAACCCATTCCATCGTTACTGCGCGATTTTTCGGCGCCGGTTAAGTTGGTTCACAACTACAGCCCTGCTGAGCTTGCGACCCTGATGCAGCATGACCCGGACGCCTTCGTGCGCTGGGAAGCTGCGCAGCTGTTGGCACTTGAGGAAATCAT
>DATDPS010000229.1:0-6271 GCA_035292625.1 Lysobacterales bacterium
TCATCAGACGCATCAACGCCGGCATGGTCATTCCAATCCATCCGCAGCAATCGAATACGTCAACCTTCGGGTCGCGGCACTGGGTGCTGTCAAAAAGTTTGCCAGCCCCGCTGAAAGCACCAAGCCTGCGAATGAAGCCACCGTAAAAGCGCGGCGCAACGCTATTTTCGACGGAGTTTCGCACATCACGCCGGTCGTTCTGCGCGATAACATGGGCGCGGGTTATAAGTCCAGTGGTCCACTGATCATTGAAGAACAAAGCGCCACTACCGTCGTGCCTCCGGAATGGCAGGTGCGGCTGGATGAGCAGGGTAACGTGCTGCTACGGAGAATCCGGACATGAGCGCTATCGATCCCGTAACCACCGAAATCATTCGCAATGCATTCATTTCGATTGCCAATGATATGAATGCCACATTGATACGCAGCGCATTTACCCCGGTCATTTATGAAGGCAAGGATTGTTCCGTCGCACTCATCGATGAACACGGTGATGTGTTGGGTCAGTCGCTGGGGTTACCGCTGTTCCTGGGTAACCTCGAAATCTGTGTCAAGCTGATCGCCGAAGCACACGGCTGGGACTACTTCAAGCAGGGTGACGTGTTCTACATGAACGATTCGTACATGACCGGAACACACCTCAATGATTCGACCATCATCATGCCTATTTTCTGGCGTGGCAAACGCATCGGCTTTGCGGCATCGAGAGCCCATTGGCTGGATGTGGGCGCGAAAGACCCGGGCACGCCCGTCGATTCTCATGAAATCTACCAGGAAGGCACCCGTTGGGGTCCGACCCGGCTTTACGAGGCGGGTAAAGCCCGCGAGGATGTGATCGACCTGCTGCGCCGTAACAGCCGTTTTGGCGAGGCGACCATCGGTGACATGAATGCGCAGATTGCCGCCGGCCGCACCGGCGATCAACGCCTGCAAGCCCTGTTTGACCGATTTGGAGCGGACACCATCGCGGCAGCGCGCGATGAAATTTTCCGCCAAACCGAGAGCCGGGAACGCGCGGCGGTAAGCGCCCTGCCCGATGGCAAGTACGCCGCCCATGGCTACCTGGACAATGATGGATTGGGCAGTGATCCCTTGCTGGTGAACCTGAAGATTATCATCCAGGGCGATGCCATGACAGTGGACCTGGAAGGGTCCGCATCCCAAGCGCGCGGACCGGTCAATTGCGGCTTCACCCAAACCGTAGCCGCGGCGCGGGTGGCTTACAAATTGCTCATCTGTTCCGATGTGTCGCCCAACGGCGGTTCATTCCGCCCACTGGAAGTGCTCGCACCGCCACGAACGATATTCTCTGCGCAGGAGCCTGCCGCCTGCGGTTGGTACTTCTCCTCGCTGGGCTTGCTGATCGACCTGGTCATCAAGGCCTTGTCACCCGTCATGCCGGACCAGGCCGCAGGAGCACATTACGGTGACTCCATGGTGATCACCGTGGCTGGGCGGGATCCGCGTCATGACAACCAGTTCTACCTGATGATCGAGCCCACTACCGGTGGTTGGGGTGCGTTCAATGGCGGCGATGGCGCCAGCTCGCTGATCAATAATGTCAATGGCAGCTTCAAAGACTTACCCATCGAGATTTTCGAAAACAAGTACCCGATCCGGATTTGTTCCTATGGCATCCGGCAGGACTCCGGCGGAGCTGGCAAATTTCGCGGCGGTAACGGTACCTACCGCGAATACCTGGTCGAGGCCGACTCGGATTTGTTTCTCTGGTTTGAGCGATCCCAAACGACCGCCTGGGGCCTGTTCGGTGGCGCACCAGGCCTGGCGCCCAACGTCCAGGTGTTGCGTCCCGGTGAGTCGCCGAAAGAGTTTCTGAAAGTCAATGGAATCAAGGTAAGCCACGGCACGGTGATCAAATCACTCACCGGTGGTGGTGGTGGTTATGGCCATGCGCTGGAGCGTGATCCAGAGGCTGTACGCCAGGATGTGATTGACGGTTACGTATCGCCCGACCATGCGCGATCCGCCTATGCCGTTGCGCTGACTGACGATCTGCTGGTCGATGCGGAGCTGACCTGCAAATTACGCGCCTAGCCCGCATATGAAAGGCTGGCCTATACTGCCCGCTTTCACTTGCGCGAGTTAGGGTGCCTCTGATCCATTATGCACGGGCGCGACCTTTTTCTGATCTTCCTCGTATGCCTGGCTTGGGGCTTCAACTTTGTCGTGGGCGCGCAGGGTATGCAGCACTTCTCGCCCTACGTTTTCATGCTGCTGCGCTTCCTGCTGGTTCTCCTGGTGCTGCTTCCCTTCCTGCGCTGGCCGCCACCAGGACAATGGACCCGCCTGATCTTCGTCTGCCTGTGCATCGGCGCGCTGCACTTCACCACGCTGTTCTGGGCCCTGGGCCATTCGCAGGACGTTTCGTCCATTGCCATCAGCCAGCAGACCTACATCCCCATGGCGGTCATCCTGGCCATGCTGTTGCTGGGGGAGCGGGTAGGCAGGTTTACGCTGACGGCCATCGCGGTGGCGTTTTCCGGCGTGGTGGTGTTGAGCTTCGACCCCATGATGTTGGGCCAGCTCGATGTGCTGGGCATGTCGCTGCTTTCCGCCCTGTTCCAGGCTTTGGGCTCGGTGTACATGCGTGGTGTCAGGGGCATCGGCGTGTTCAGTTTCCAGGCCTGGACATCGGTGGTTTCCTTGCCGGTGATGTTGCTGGCTACGCTGTTGCTCGAGAGCGGGCAGGTACAGATGATCGCCAGCGCGCGCTGGCTGGATTGGGGCACTATTGCCTATTCCGCCCTGATCGCTTCCATTGTCGGGCATGGGCTGTTCTTTACCCTGGTGCAACGGCACCCGGTATCTTCCATCATGCCCTACCTGCTGCTGACCCCGCTCACCGCCGTTCTGTTCGGTGTGCTGGTCTGGGGCGACCGGCCGGGATGGCGCCTGCTGGTGGGAGGCTCGTTGGTGCTGAGCGGGATTTTTGTCGTCACCGTGCGGGCGATGCGCACAACGCGTTAGTGGGGAATCATTAGTCAGAAGGGCCAGATCATCGGCGCCAGGATGACCGCCACGATGCCCAGCGAAACATTCAGCACGATGCCCATGCGGGCATAATCCAGGAAGCGATAACCGCCGGGACCGTAGACCATCAGGTTGGTCTGGTAACCGAGGGGTGTGGCAAAACTGGCCGAGGCAGCCATCATGATGCAGGCGATAAAAGGCCACGGGCTGACACCCAGGCTTTCTGCGGATGACAGCGCGATGGGCAATATCAACACCGCAGCGGCATTGTTGGTGATCACCTCGGTTATCAGGCTGGTGATGGTGTAGACCGCGATCAGGGCCAGCAGGGGATTATCGCCGGCCAGCGCTATCCAGCCATGGGCAATGACGTCCGCCACACCGGTTAGCGTCATGGCCGAGCCAATGCCAAGGGCGGCGCCGATCACCACCAGTACGTTCCAGTCGATGGTGGCACGCGCCGAATCCAGCCGGGTGCAGCCGCTGGCGAGCATCAGCAGCGCCGCAACCAGTGCGGCTTCGAGCATGGAGAGCAACCCCGTTGCCGCGGCCGTCACCATGACGGCCAGGATACCTGCGGCCAGCCAGGCCTTGTCGTGACGCGGCAGCTTGGCATGGCTCAATTCGCTGACCAGCAGAAAATCACGTGAACTCTGGTTTTGCTTGTGGAAGGACAGGCGGGTTTCCAGCAGCAGGATGTCGCCGGCTTTCAGCGTGATGTCGCCCACCTTGCCGGACAGGCGCTCGCCGTTACGCGCCACCGCGATCACCACTGCGTCATAACGTGAGCGGAACCGGCTGTCACGAATGTTACGCCCGATCACCGGGCTGCTGTCGGAGACGACGACTTCGAACAGGCGCCGGTCGGCGCGCGGCTCATCCAGCTTGTACAGCTGATCCGGGGCCGGAATCAGCCCGCGCAAGCGCAGGATATCAATGACCGAATCCACCACGCCGATGAATACCAGGCGGTCTTCCGCACGCAAAACCTCGGCGGAAGAGACCGCAGGCAGCAAAGTGCCGCCGCGCTCGATTTCAGCCAGGAACGCGCCCGGAAGATGGCGTAAACCCGCACTTTCGACCGTGCGCCCGACCAGGGGGCTGCCGCTCTCGACCAGCATCTCGATGGCGTATTCACGCGCGTCATCCTGCACCCGCAAGGGCGGTTTGCGCTCGGGCAGCAGCCAGCGTCCGGCCAGCATGATAATGAGGATTCCCACCGCGGCCGAGGGCAGGCCCAGCGCGCCGATCTCGAAAAACCCCATCGCAGGGAGATCGGTCGAACTCGACACCATGCCCTGTACGATCAGATTGGTGCTGGTGCCAATCAGGGTGCAGGTACCACCGAGTATCGCGGCGTAACTCAAGGGCATCATCAGCTTGGACGGTGAAATCCCACAGCGGCGCGCCCAGTCCTCGACCACCGGGATCAGCATGGCCACCACCGGGGTGTTGTTGAGGAAGGCGCTGATGGCCGTGACCGGCAGCATGAGGCGGAACTGCGCAGACGCGACGGACCTGGGACGCCCCAGCAGGCGGGCTCCCAGAGCATGCACGGCGCCCGTGTCCACCAGCCCGGCCACCACCACGTACAGGACGCCGACAGTCACCAGGCCGGGGTTGGCAAGCCCGGACAAAGCCTGTTCAGGCGACAGCACCCCAGCAAGTATCAGCACGGTCAGCGCGCCCACCAGCACCAGTTCCGGCGCCAGGTGGCTGCCGATCAATACGGCCAGCGTAATGGCAACAAGCGCCAGCGTAAACCAGGCATCAAATCCCAATGTCCGCTCTCCCCCGCAGGCCAGAGCTGACAGTACCCCGCGGCGGGAACAAATTCAATTATCGCAGGCAGCCCCACCGCCGTGATTCCAGGTGGCAAAAACACCCCCGCTGTCGCATTCTATCGCCATGAACTGGACGGTCTATGTCATCCGCTGCGACGATGACTCCCTGTACACCGGTGTCACCACCGACCTGCAGCGGCGTTTCGCCGAACACCGGGGCCGCAGCCGCGGTGCGAAATACTTCAACGGGCGCGAACCCAGCCAGGTGGTCTACAGCGAAAACGGCCACACGCGCAGCAGCGCCTGCCAGCGCGAGGCCGCCATCAAGCGTCTCAGCCGCGAGGAAAAACTGCGTTTGATTGCTGACACCGTCTGAGGCTGGCCTGTATCATGGCCCATCCTCTTCCCGGCAATATTGGAGCCGCATGCCCGATCATGAAGCCGCACCCGATGAGCATCACTGCATTGCGCCCGGCCCTGCTCACATTGTTGCTGGCATTTTCCTCCGCACTGGCAGCCGCAGTCACTGCCGGCCAGGCGACTCTCGCGGACGAATTTGAAGACTGGTTCCAGTTGCAGGTCAGAAGTGAAGACATCCTCGGCGCCGCCTTTGCCGTGGTATCGCGGGAAAACATCATCCGCATCGGCACCGCCGGATACACCGATACCAGCCGCAAGCATGAGATCAATGCAGACACCGCCTTTCGCCTCGCCTCGGTGTCGAAGACCTTCGCCGCCGAACTGGCCGCCCAGATGGTGCAGGACGGGCATCTCGCCTGGGAGGACCCCATCACCCGCTACCTGCCGGAATTCCGCGTCAAGGGTGACGCCAGCAGAATTCAGATCCGCCACCTGCTGGGCCACAGCACCGGCCTTATCGCGCATGCCTATGACAACCTGATTGAAGAAGGCGTGCCCGCCGCCGAAATCCAGCACCGGCTGGCGGAACTGTCCTTCATTTGCAAACCCGGGGAATGCTATTCCTACCAGAACAGCATTTTCAGCCTGATCGCGCCGGTGGTGGAGAAAATTGCCGCCAGCTCTTACGCCAACCTGGTCGATCAACGCATCTTCAAGCCGCTCGACATGCATACAGCTTCAGTCGGCTACGAGGCCTTCCTCGCCAACAGCAACCGTGCCGAACCGCATGTCATGAGCAACGGCCAATGGAAAACCGTGAAGGTATTGCCCAATTATTACCGCGTTGCGCCGGCTGCCGGCGTCAACGCCAGCGTGCAGGACATGGGCAAGTGGCTAATGGCACAGCTGGGCGCCAATCCACTGGTAATATCGCCGGAAATTCTCAACACCGTGGTGCAACCGCGGGTGCGCACCCCAGGTGACCTGCACCGCCGGGAATGGAACCGCATGCTGACCGATGCGCACTACGGCCTGGGCTGGCGGGTGTATCAGCTTGGTGACGAGCGCATTGTCTATCACAGCGGTTGGGTGTCGGGTTACCGCGCTGACGTGGCCTGGTCAGCCAGCCACAACCT
>DATDPS010000230.1:0-18350 GCA_035292625.1 Lysobacterales bacterium
GAAACGCAGCAGAATTTCGTCACCGTGCTGTTCCAGCTGGCGGGCGCGCAGGAAGATCGATCCGCGTTCGGTGAATTTGACGGCGTTGCCAACATAGTTGATCAAGGCCTGGCGCAGGCGGGGGGGGTCACCCTTGAGCCAGCGCGGCCCTTCGCCCGGATCCAGTTCGAAGGACAATCCCCTGGACTTGAACTGTTCGCCGAACAGCGACCGGACTTGATCGAAGATCACGTCCAAGTGGAAATCGGACTGTTCCAGGCACAGCTTGCCCGCCTCGATTTTGGCCAGGTCCAGAATGTCGCTGATGATGGACAGCAGGTGGCTGGTGGAGGCATTGATGCGGTCCAGCCATTGCGCTTGCTCCGGCGTCGGATTGGCCTGCTGCATCAAATGGGTGAGTCCGACAATGGCATTCATCGGGGTGCGGATCTCGTGGCTCATATTGGCCAGGAAGGTAGTCTTGGCCTGGTTGGCGGCTTCTGCCTTCAGTTGTGCCTCGGCCAACTGCGCCGTACGTTGTTCCACCAGTTCCGCGAGGTGATGGCGATGCCGGTCCAGTTCTTCAGCGAGCTGTTTCTCTTCGGTGATGTCCTGTTTGATCGCCAGGTAATGGCTGACGGCGCCGTTCGCCTGGCGGATCGGCGCAATGGTCACGAACTCGACATACTCTCTGCCGTCTTTGCTTTTATTGCAGAATTCGCCCGTCCAGGACTGGTTCTGCTGCAGCGCGTTCCACATGGCTGTGTAGGTCTTGTGCGGGGTCTTGCCCGACTGCAGGATGCGCGGGTTCCGGCCCAGAACTTCTTTCCGGCTGTAACCGGAAAGACGTGTAAATGCCGGGTTGACGTATTCAATTTCGGCGGCGAGGTTGGTGATGACGATGCTCTCCGGGCTTTGCTCCACGGCCTGGGCCAGCTTGCCCCATTCTTTCTCGGCCCACTCACGCTCGCTGATTTCAGCCGTGAGCCGGCGATTCGTCGCCTTGACCTCCCGCTCCTGCTTGCGGGCAGCCTGGGCAAGATACACCCCGAGGGCAAGCGTGATCGCAAGCACGATGCCAACGGCCAAAAACAGATCGTTGATGAAGGACAGATCCTCAGAAATGCCATATTTGCTTACTAATTGGGCTTGCTGGGCAGCGAGTGACCGCCACAAACTGATTACGACCGCCGCCACGCCAATACCCACCGGCGCGGGAAACCAGCCAGGCAAGCGCGAATGGCTGGAGATGTCCCAGTGCCAGGCCAGGCCGACGATGCCCATGCCCAGTAACATGAAACCGCCCGCCGTGTGTACGGCCATGCGGGTCCATTCGTCCGATCCGTAGGTGGTTTTCAGGCCAATGATGTAACCCGTCAGGACGACAAAGCCCAGTACAGCGCTCAGCGAGCCCAGAACGCCGGCGAGCATGGCGGGTTTCCAGATATTGGCCCTGGTGCCGAGCACGATCAAAGCAGTTCCGGTCAGCGAGAAACACACAGCCGTATCGGGGGCCATGCGGCCTGGGCTTGATGTTTGCACCGTGATGTAGTGCTGCAGCAGCAGTTGATCAATGCCGGGATCGATGCCAAAGAGGTATTCCGCCAGCGTCAGCAGCCCGGTGAACAGCACGAAAATGCCGCAAACCACGCCTGCGACATGGCGTCCTGTGCTTACACCAAGAAGCCCCAGCCCACTCAACAGAAAGCCCAGGGCGGTATTGAATTGCATCGGCACAAAAGCAGTTGAAACCTGGATCAGCAACGCATTGTGCGTATACCAGGCCACCAGCACCGACGCCCCCAGGATCGATGACAATGCTCCGCCCAAAATTGCCAGCATGTAAGGAATAGAAGCCTTTCCAGGCGATAATTCCATTTCCAACAGGGTCAAGGGCTTCGGCCTTGTCTGCTGCATTTGATACAGTCCTTCACGCGAGCCGCAACGGGCCTCAATTCCGGCGAAAATCCATCAGTCCCGGTCCAGCCGGAAGCCCGGCCGGCAATCTCCGGCAATACCAATCGCCTGCAGCACCAAAAGCCCATAAGGATAAAGTGAGCTCAGCCGGGTCTTTCTCCCACCTGGACACCGTCAGTGGCGGAAGTCTGAGAGATTCGTTGACTTCGCTGCACACCCTATTGAGGCCCACTTTTGCGCAACAGCTGTGCCATCGTGTTTCCGGGATAAATGAAGCGATCAGTAGCTCTTGTCAAAAAATCTGCTCAGGAAGGACGAATTGTCCGAAAAATGATTACCAGGGGTTGGGGAATTTTGTTGCTTGTCTGCCTGAGTCACTTGGCAGACAGTACCCATGCCCAACAAACAGTTGCCAGCGAAAATGAAGTCATTCGTGCCCGGGTTGATGGCGCGCGGGCGTCTGATCTTTCCGGGGCAGGGCAAGGCAATGGCCTGCCTTGGGCCAATGGCAGGTTTGTTTATGAATTCAGCCCCGAAGTTCAACTGGATCCGCGGAAAATGGAAGCATTTGAACAAGCCTGCAGGAGGCTGCTGGAGAACACTGCGCTGAAGTGTGTCAATCGCTCACAAGCGGTGGCTATGGGGGATCGGGATTATGTATATGTGGTCGCCGGTAATGGCGACGCCTCATATGTTGGAAGGCAGGGCGGCAAACAACTTCTGAGTATTCTCATTTGGAATAATCCGAACATCATCAGTCATGAGATCAAGCACGCTCTGGGTTGGGGGCATGAACAGCAACACCCCAACAGGGACGAATACGTCGACATCCTGTTTGAGAATATTCCGCTGGAAAAGCAGGAAAATTTCTACGTCCACGACAACGGTAATGAGGGCGATTACGATTTTGATTCGGTCATGCACTACTACCCCACAGATTTTTCCCGGCCGGCCAGGAAGTCCATTCGAGCCAAACGAAAATATCAGAGCTATCAGAGTGTGATGGGGCAGCGCGATCACCTGTCCAAAATCGATTTACTGGAAATACAGGAATTTTATGGTGATTCCTCGGTGGAATGGTGCGGGATCAGCCGGAAGCCTCGGGGGAGTTCCAATTTGGCCGGCTTTTCAACCGGCTGCCCCTGGGTTTGCCGGCTCCAATCCAATCCCAGCGTTGGCGCCTGGGTGCCCGGCGAAAACTGTGATACGTCGAGTGGCCAAATGTAGCTGCTGCTAGCTTCACCAGACTTCGTTTGCCCACTGGACCGTAGGACAATGAGAGTGAAAGGGAAGTCCTCCATTGATTGTGTAAATCAGCAATTTTGCTGGGTACTGGTGTGGAGGTTTGGTATGAGAAGCTTCTTATTGGCGGTTACCGCTTTGATGTGTAGTACCACTCTGTTTGCAGATTGCAGAGAGTATGCTTTGCAGGGGGATTGGACAGTGTTCTACCAGGACAATGAATTTCCGACCAGCGTTCTGACGCCTGGTGAGCAGGTTACGATTCAATACACCGCGGCGGCCAGCCAATTTTCTGTGGAGTTGACGGATCGAGATTGGAAAGCCTGGAGCGGCACCTGGTCGCATGAGTGCGTCGACGGGCAGACCGTATTGATCGGTGCGATTGAGCATCGCAGTGGTGGAACTGTTCTGGTGATCGAAGTGAACCGGGTGACCGATGTGGACGACCTGCTGCTCAGCCCAGCGGGCAGAGTGAAGTTGAATCAGATCAACATACATTTTCCGGGGGCGTATGCCAGTTCGATTCCTGCAGAGTTACGTGATGCACTGCAACGGGATGGCCTTCTGGCTTCGCACCCCGGGCATGCCCATGGCTACGATTGATGGATTCACTGGCTGAATAGCTGGAACGCCGCCCACTGGTTGACGCCGGCAGGCCCGGCGTCGAGCAGCTTGAGCTTGGTGGCCCGCAGTGCGCTGGCAATGTCCTGGCCGGATGCCTGTTGTGCGTAAAAGTCGGCCAGGAATTCGGCGGTGGCTTGATCGGAAACCGGCCACAGGCTGGCCATCACGTGCTCACTTCCCATTTGCAGAAACTTCGAGACGAAGCCCAGGTTGCTGTCGTATTCGAAGCGGTTGAGTCCGACGGTGCTGCAGGCACTGAGCACCACCAGCTGGGCGGCAATCGGCCCGTAGTTCAACTCGGCTGGCGTGATGAATTCAACGGCATTTCCAGCGCCGGATGACAGCGTGATGCGGGACAGTTCGGGGTATTCCCGGTCGATGGTTGCATGGCTGGCGATGTGGATGAGATCGGCCGTATTGAATGCTGCCGATTCCAGGGCTTGCCGGTTCAGGTCCTCACCCTGGATCAGCGTGATGTCCTGGTTGTGAAATCGCTGCTGGATGGTACTCAGTTCCCTGGCCGCACCGGCCAGGGGTTGCAGGCCTTCGCTTTCGATGTCCGGATTGCCGGCCAGGAATAACTGGCGTGGATCAAAGGGGCGATCAAGATGCGCCACCACCTGATCGAGGCCGCCGGCGGACAGGATGTTGACCACCCGGTGCTTGCGGATCATGGGCTCACCTTCAATCACCAAGGCCTCCAGCGGAAAATCGCTTAATTCGCCGGCGCCGAGAAAAAGAACAGTGAAGCGGAGTTGTTTTTGGATGGGAGCGATCAGGAGATCACCCAGCCGGGCCATTTCTGCTTGGGTGGTTTGATGGTTGAAAGTGCGGATTCCGGCATTGGCCTTCTTGATCAGACCCTGGATCGGTTCACCCGGACCAAGTTCAACCAGGCTCAAGCTCTGTGCATTGCCCACCCAGGCAAAAGCCTGATGTTCCAGGAAGCGAAACGTCAGAATGCTCAAGTCAGCGGGCAGTTGACGCAACTGCTCTCGCAAGCCCGTGCTGTTCGCGCTGGCTTTCCCGACACCCTCTTTATTGGACGTCAGCAGCCATAAATCGATGCCGCGTTGCGCCGCTTCCCTGGCTTCAGTTGTCTTCGCTTGCTCGCGTTGGGCCAACAACAGCCGGAATTCCTCGAGGGATCCTGTGTCGCTGCCGACGGCAGTTGAAGCCGGGGCAATAACGGTTCTGTCGAGGTCTGAATTACTCAGGTGATCCAGAACACTTAATGTGTCAAACGCCAAGGCTTCCGGGGCCGCACCGGAGTCCAGTAATAACTGCACATGGAAATCAAAAAGCTCGCGGCGGGCATCCAGGTACCAGGCGCCCAGCACACCCGGCAAGCTCTGCCGGAAGAACAGGATGTCGTCAATCAATGCCGTCATCACCGACCTCGCAGCTTCACTTTCGCCCTCGTCTGCCAGCAGATGGGCCCACAGGTACTTCCCCTCCAGAGCTGGGATGGATGCCTGCATCATCTGAATCTGCCGGTGGCCCGCCTGGAGCTGCTCTGTTGAACAGGCAGGTGTTCGCTGCCGCACGGCCTCCAGCCAACAGGCCCGGAGAATTCCCAGTTGTCCCAATTCAGGAAAGGGCGTCGTGGCGTACAGCTCGGCACTTTGACGAAACAGGTTGATTGCCTGCTCCACATTCGATTCGGCCTCGGCATCGCGTGCCTTGCTGGCAAGCCAGCCGGCCCGGTCAGCGTCGGTGGCCAGGTACTGCTGCTGCCGCGCGCGGTCGCTGGCCATGGTTTCGAAGTGCTGTTGCAGGCGGTTGAGGTCGGCCCTCAGCGCCAGGGCGCGATCGAGCCCGCGGCCGTCGTGTGCGACTTCGAAATCGGAAATGGCAAGTTCGAGTTGGCCCATGCTCTTTTCAGGCTGACCCATCTCGCGGTAGGCCTGCGCCAGGAACAGGCGATTGCGGCCACTGTTTTCGGACCAATGGTGTTCAGTCGATAATTCCAGTGCGCGGTTCAGTGCACCCAAGGCTTGTGGAAATTGGTACAACCTCAGGTAATCCATCCCCATCAAGCTCAGCACATTTTCCATTTCCAGCGGATTGCTTTGCATCGTCAGTTCGTTTTGCAGACGCTGCAAGGTTTCCAGGGCTTTATCAATATTCCCCAGCCGTTGTTGTGCAATCGCCTGGTTGGTCCCAATCAGGGCCGTGAGGTAGTCATCTTCCCAGTCAATGGCCAGGTTCAAGGCTTCTGCATAGCGCTGCAGTGAAAGGTCCAGCTGGTCCTGGTAGTTGAAGGCAATTCCAGCGTTGTTGATCGCCCAGATGGTTTCAAAGCGATTGTTTTGCTCGTCAGCCAACTGGCGGGCGGTGTCGAAGTTTTCCTGCGCCTGCTGGTAGTTCAGCCGGGCTTGTTCCTCATTGTTGCCCGCATCGCGCTCCATCCGGATCTGACCTGCCAGTTGATGGCCGAGCATGGCCAGAACAGGCAAGTCTGACTGCTCTGCTGTTTGAATCAATGCAGTGGCCGCCACCAATGACTCCGAATAGCGATACAGTGGGTAGTACTCGAAATAAGCTTTGAAATATTGCGCCCACAATGCGGGTTCATGCAGACCAAGCTGCCCGAACGAGTCCCTGGCTTCGTTCAGCGCGTCGAGATTCTCTGCCCAGTCTTCGGCGGCTTGGCTGTCAACGAATTGCAAGCCACGCCCAAGCTCACGCCAGGCTGATGCCAGCGCGGAGTCTGATTTAGAACCCGTGGATAGCGCGTACAGATTGATCGTCACAGAGGCCAGACGGGTCACTTGAACAGGGCTTATTTCCAAAGTGTAGGAAGATCGCTGCGAGGTCGTATCGATAAAGTGGTAAACCGGCGCAGACCGCAGAAAAGCGAGGTGAACTTCGCTCGATACTTCCTGCCTGGCGTTGAATATCCGTGAGCGGTAATTCGTGCCCCGGCCCAGGATTTCGATCAAAACGGGTTGGGAGTTAACTTCAATTTCGATCGACACTGCTTGGGCAATTTCGAGCTCGGAGTATGTATTCGAAGACAGCAGGACGGGGTCCCGGGGTGGGTTCGAGTCACATGAGTTCAGGCTGCTTGCGCATAACAAGCACAGCATGAAACTGCGAAACAAATGATTATTATTCTGCGGCAAACGACTTGGTTCCATTCAGGGGTAAAACGGATGTTCAGGTATTTGTTTTTCTGCCCTTTTCTTATGGTAGTCTAAATATCCGGTCGGTCTTACAGGAAATCACAAGGGGTGCTTCACTCCACCGTACAACCAGTTGTTGAGCATAGCCGGGAGTTGGTTGAGCGCATAGGTCACGGTGACCGGACCGCCGAATCAGAGCTTATTGCGCGCTATGCTCGTGGTGTCCGTCTGATTCTACTCAAGCGTACGGGAAATCCCCAGCTGGCCAGTGATCTTTGCCAGGATACTTTTGTCGTCACGTTGCGGAAACTCCGGGCCGGTGAACTGAGAAACTCCGACAGCCTGGCAGCCTTCATCAGTCAGACCGCGGTCAATCTCTCGATCCAGCATTTCCGCAAGGAAGTACGTTACGAGTATTCCGGGGATGGGATAATCGAGCTGCAGCCTGCACATAGTGATAAGAATGATGAACAATTGGACAGCCAGACAACGCGCGTCATGCTCGATGGTGTGTTAAAGCAGCTGGCGGTCGCGCGTGACCGGGAAATATTGCGGCGCTTCTACCTGAGCGACGATGACAAGGATGAAATTTGCCGGGATCTGCAACTTTCATCCGCTCATTTCGACCGGGTGTTGTACAGGGCAAAACAGCGCATGCGCGAATTGATTGATCAACAGAAGGGGTTGAAGGCGCTATTGTTTGGAGGACTACTTGATGCATAGGTCCGAAGAGAGAAGGGAATGGGTTGACCGTTATTTGCGTAACGAGCTGATGGGAGACGAAGCAGCGATTTTTGAGACGGCATTGCTCGATTCGCCCGATTTGCAACTGCAACTGGAAACTTCAATCGGAATTCGCCAGGCGTTATTACTGGAAGCCGAAATGGGCGAGACCGAAAAAGCATATCCTCCGTCCGGCCCGGATGCGCGTAATAACTGGCAACCGGTGGCACTGGCTGCGAGTGTGGTATTGGCCGTGTTCAGTACCACCATGTACTGGAAAGTGAGCAACGAAGCGGGGATGCTGCAGTCTGAAATTATAGCCATGAGCCAGCCCCGCACGACCGTGCTGACCGTGCCGGTGGATATCATGCGTTCTGCAAGCAGCCAGACGCCTGATGTGATTATCCACAAACCGGAAGGAAATGCTCTGCTTGTGTTGGACCTCGAACTCAGCCCTGCAGTGGCTGCCATGGGCCAGGTTCGTATGAGCTTGCGTGACTCGCAGGCAGTGGAACTCTTTGCCTGGGATTCCGGCGTGTTTGACAACGGCCGGGTTACCGCAGCGTTTGATTCCCGGATGTTACCGAACGGGAAAGTATGGCTGGAAATGTCAGATGGACAGGGCCGGGTTATCGACCGTCGCTTGCTTGAATTCCTGCCCTGACCTTGACTACTGGAAAGTGGCTGCGGGCTGCGGGGCGGAGCCGTCGTGCTGCAGCAGGAAAGATTTTGGCCGGCTCACCTCGATGTGCAGGTCGATGCGGTCCAGTAGCGGCCCGGAGATCCGGCCGCGATAGCGGCTGATCTGTTCCGCCGTGCGGTGACACAGGCCGCTCTCATCTCCCGGTTTACCGCAGGGGCGGGGGTTCATTTTAATGTTCACGCGGCCATGGGAGTATTAACAAGAGTGACATCACAATGATCCGGTGAGGATGGTGGCGATGTCCTGACGTTCGCCGAGCAGCCTCACGACATCGACGTGGTCGTTGCGCTCGAAGTAGAACCAAAGCAACGGGAATCCACTCACCCGCCAGCAGCGCAGATCGGGAATACCCAAATCCTTGCCGAGCGCGGACAAGCCAATACCAGGATCGAGTTCGACTTGGTCAAGCGCGGCGTTGGTGGCCACAACAAGACGCACAGCGACCTTGGCCCCAGCTTCCTTGCGGTAGTACCGGACTTCGACTTGGCGATCAGATTTGGCCTGCGGGCGAAGAAACGCCGGCTTCAATCCACTTCGCCGCGAGCAATGGCGAGCAGTTCCTCATCATCGGTGTTGGTTCGCTGCTGCCCCGGTCCTGACGCGAGTCCTTCCCCGATCAGCTTGCGCAGACGGTTCCTGACTTGTTCTTCCTGGTCTCGGCGCACCAAGTCGCGGATGTATTCGCTGGTGTTGCCGTAATTGCCGGCGGACACGCGCGCGTCAATGTAGCTGCGCATGGTTTCCGGCAGAGCGAAGCTCATGGTATGTCGGCTCATAATGCAATGGTAGGATTTGTGACAACAGTTGTCAAACGAAATAATCAACCCGCACCATGCACGGTTTTAACTAAATCCGAATTCCTGACACTTGGTACAAAGTGTGCTGAGGTGCTATGACTGAAGCTCGCCTGTATCAAATACCGCTTTGCCTTCGAAATAGGTTCTCAATACTTTCGTACTTGACAATTCTTCTATGCCGCATTTCAGAGGGTTGCGATCCACGATGGTCACATCGGCATGATAGCCTTTCGCCAAACTGCCGACGTCATTCCATTCCAGCACACTTGCTGCATCCCGTGTCCACATCAGTAACGCTTCTTCGACCGTTATTGCCTGGCCGGCATCCAGGTTGCGATAACCGCTGTCGGCGAATTCACAGGTCACCGCCAACTGGATTTGTTCAAAAACATTGCGTGGCCCCCAATCCGTTCCACAACCCACGGTGATACCGTGGTCCAAATAGCGACGCAGCGGAATCAGGTCCTTCCACGTGTGTTTTCCAATGCGCTCTCCGTATATATCCCCTTTACCCCAGTGAAACCCCTTGCAGGTTGTCACGCACATATTCAAGTCGGCGTAACGCTTTGCATCACATTCATTGACGAGTATGGCGTGTTGCAGTATCCATTTACGTTTCCTGATTTCTTCTTTTGAGTGCTTCTGTACAGAATCAAAAAAACTGTCATGGTCTTTGGGTGTCGCCGCAAGTATGTTCATGCGCAGACCGTGTTCCATGCAAAAATCTACACACTGTTCCTCTACCCATTTTGGTAGAAATTCATAACCGTAAATTAACTCGCCATAAGGGCTTTTGAAAGGTTCGTACAGATTGATAAAGCCGGGAGCACATGGTCCCGTGCGGGCAACAGTAATGCCATTGTGGCGCAAATACTCGTTTTCCACGTCCTTCATCGACAACGCCAGTTCGAGAGTTTGTTGCAGTTGTTCCGGGGTGGGGCGGTAATGGGGATGAAATGCCATATCGGCCGATTCAAGAGATGTCTGCACGCGACAACTCATGGCATTGGCCTTTTGCAGTTTCTGGTAGGCATGAATATGCACCGGGTCCATGGCATGGCTTTCATAGATTGTCGTCACGCCCAGGGCGTTCATCGCAGCCATACCCGCTCTGCCGCCATGCTCCCAGGTTTCATCCGGTGGCTTCGGCAGTTTGTCCCAGATCTGCATCCAGAAGGGGTCATGGGTGTAATAGTTCGTCACGGAGCCCCGGACAATACCGGTGAGTTCCCCATGTCTGTCGCTTTCTAACCAGACATTACAAACCCGTGAAGGTGTATGCCAAGTCAGACCGAGTTCCTGCAAGGCCATACTGTTCATGGCTACTACGTTTGGCAGACGTGGCGCCCAAGCCTGGATCATGATCGGATGTTCACTACTGGCTTTGTCAAGGAGTTCCTTGTCTGGCAAATGACCCTCGTCCAGATCGCGGTAGGAACGGCGGGCAAAATAGTGTGCTTCACCCACCGGGCTGCACATTATCCACTCGCCCTTTGGCGTTACGGCGGCACGTTTCTTAATTCGAGTGACAATGTCTTCGTGATTTTTGGCATCACTCAAGTCCACTACTGAGAGTGCCAATGTTGTGAAATGCATGGCATGGGGATGGGTATCGACTATTCCAGGCAATACCGTGGCTCCGCCAACATTGACCCTAATAGCATCTTTACCGGCTAGGGATTCCATCGCATCCAATGCACCGACACCCAGTATTTTGCCATTGCCCAACACCAGCGCTTCCTGCTCCGGAGTGGTGCCATCGCATGGAAGCACGCTTCCGCCGTGGATGAGCGTTTTTCGAACTTCCGCCCCAGACACTGACCCTTCGCTCATAATTCGTAGCTAAGTTGCACATACCACTGGCGGCCGCGGTCAAATACCTCCGTCGTCCACCCAAAGCTATCTTCGTAACTCCCGAAAGTGCGATATTTCCTGTCCGTCAGATTATCGACACCGCCGGCAGCGGAAAACCCCGTACTGCCAATGTCCCAGCGGATACTGGCGTTGAACAGATTCAAGCCGTCTTGCAGCAAGGCCGGGTTGGCCACGCCGAATGACAATGGCACTCCAGCCAGAGGCGTACCTGCAGGGCCGGTAGGCGCGCCATCTCGCGGGACATTGTTTGAATTAGTCCCGTATTTACTGCGGTAGGCCCATTCGATGAGTGGCGTAAGCTGGCCGTAGCTGTCTATCGAGAACACCTTGTATAGCTGGGCATTGGCCGTCCACTTGGAGATATGCTCAAAGCGGCTATAGAGCGTCAGGCCCTGCACCCCACCGCCGAGAGCGGTTCGCTTTGGGTCAGTCAGGCCAAGTGTGGCCGCGATGTGCCAACCTGGCGCCGGGATCATCTCCAGTTCCATCTCCACACCCTTGATCTCCGCATCACCCGCATTGGAGACGAACGGACCCAGGCGGCTCGGATCGGCGACCAGCAGTTGCATGTCCGTGTAATCCATATGGAAGACAGCCAGGCTGAGTCTCAATCTGTCGTCCCAGCCGGTGTACTTACTACCCAGTTCATAGGAGTTTACATACTCCGGTTCGAACGAAGGCAAGGTGGGTTCCGGCGGAAAAATCCGCTGTGTAAATCCGCCGGACTTGTAGCCTCTTGCATAGGTAAAGTAGCTTAGCAACGTGTCGCTCCAGTGATAGGCCAGGTTCACCATCGGAAGCACTTCCCCGCTGTCGGTGGAAACCTCTTCATAAGGCACAATCCGATCGCCCACGGCACAGGGCGGCGAACCTGGCTCTCCCGGCGGGCAATTCACACCCGGCAAAGGACCGATTGGCAGCGCCTCTATGAACTGGTCCGGCAGATAGCTACGCTTATCTTTGCTGTAACGTAGCCCCGCAGTCAGATCCAACTGTTCGGTAATATGCCAGGTGCCTTGCCCAAATAGCGCCCAGGAGTGAGATTTGAAGTAGCCTCCGGATTGGAGGTAGACGGATGTAAATTCCCCGTGGTCGGGATTCGCGCCATCCTCATGAAAATAATAAAGCCCGAGAATCCAGTCCAATCTGCTATCGAAACTCGTGCCCAGCAACTGCAGTTCCTGTGAAAACTGATCCTGATCGAAATGGTCTGCCACTTCGCCCATGGTCAGCGGGCTGGCATCCGTATCTGCCGCGAAATCGCCATCCTGACTACGATAGGCGGTAATGGACTTCACTTTCAGGTTGTCGTCGACCACCCGATCGATGGTCAAAGCGGCGCCCCAGACATCGAGATCTGCATAACTCGGACCGGTTCCATAGTTGTATTTCTTCGTGCCGTCATCGATGTATTGCTGGTTGTAGCATTGCGAATTGGTATCGCTGCCTGGGGAGAAGCACGCAACCGGGTTGAACGGGAACGGTGCGGTGGGATCAAAATAGGGACCGCTGCCAGGATATATCCCCCCTGGTGTGGCTGCCTGGGCAACGATTGTGTTTTGCACAAGCACCATGGACGGTGCACCACCGGGATTGAATATGCCCACATTCAGCGGCTGTATGCCGGTGTTCAGCAGGGGTGGCCCGTTTTCCCGGTCGCGACTATAGTCAAATGACAAGTTCACTTCCAGCTGCTCAGTAGGTACCCAGCGTGCGGCCGCGCGCGCGGCGACGGTGTCATCGTTGCCCAGATCCTGTCCATCGCCACGAGTGACGTAGCCATGTTGATTGAATGTGGCTACAGAGAACCGGGTGAAGAACGTGTCCGAAACCGGTAAGTTCAGGGTCCCGCGTGCATTGAGTAAATTATCAGTACCGAACTTGATGTCCGCCTTGCCGCCAAATTCCTCATTGGGTTTCAACATCGTGAGCGTGATCGCGCCGCCGATGGTGTTGCGCCCAAAAAGCGTGCCTTGTGGGCCACGAAGAATTTCAACGCGCTCGACGTCAATCAGATCCAAGGCAGCACCCACCGAACGGCCCAGATACACGCCATCGACATAGATACCAACACCCGGGTCGATGACCGGGACGAAATCATTCTGACCGATACCTCGAATGTACACTGCCACGTTGCTCACGCCGGAATTCGTCGGGGACTTACTCAGCACAAAGTTAGGCGAGAACTGACCGAGGCGTTCAATATTGCTTACCCCGAGAAAATCCAGCTTTGCACCGGAAAATGCTGAAACCGAAAGCGGCGCGTCCATAAGACTTTCTTCCCGCTTCCGTGCAGTCACGACGATTTCTTCCAAGGTAGCTTCCTGGGCGTCCCTTGTCGTTGCAGCATGGGCAGGCCAGGCAACGAAAACCGCAAAGCAGAAGCACAGCCACTGTCGATAGAATTGAATGCAACTTCCAGGGTACTTGTTCATCGTCCCTCGCTTACCGCACTGACTGGCAGATTTGTATGGAATCATCACGACGTCACTTCGCTGAGTGGACGGCGGACCAGACACCATTGTTTGACAGAGCGTACGATTGCTTCCATACGGGTGCGAGTCGAATGCGGTCAGGAACGAGCCGAAAAGTGACAACTTTTGCCTTTGGGCCTATTATTTTGCGTAAGTCTTCTGTGCTTGCACGAACTGGGCTTGGTTCCGTATGAAAGATTTGACATGCAACGGGGAATTTCAGCTGGCACGCTTCTCCAGCGTCCAATCAAAGAACATCGATGAGACGCAAGCGCAATTATCACGCCTGATACGTCAACACGACATGTTGAGCCATGGCGAAGTTCAAGCACCAACGGAGCTGCACTATGCTCCCCTGTTAAGAATGGCGGTGAGTTGCGTCCGCCTGGGGACAGCAATGAAAGTGGCAGCTCAGCCGGTGAACGATTCATTTCTGATTTTCACTGCGATGGACAACCCTTTCGAAATGGTCATTGGGAAGCAACACATCAATGTCACATACGAAAAAGTGGCCATTGTCACGCCGGGAATGCCGTTCGCCCTGGTTGGCTCCGAGTTCTCAAGCAGTGTCGTACTGGATATTGAAAAATGCTATCTGGAGTCACTCATTTCAAAAGAGGAACATATTAACCTCGCCACCCCTTTGGAATTCAATCGCAATGGGGACACGGATAACCGAAGTGATGTCACCATTTCTCATTTGATGCTTTATCTGCGCAATGAGTTAAGCCGCAGCTCTCAGCACCTGCATCATGTCGGTTATCTTGAGCACCTTGAAGAGCTGATTGCAGCGTCATTAATCTATAGCAATAATCATAATTACTCAGAAATTCTGCTGTCGCCCAGTGAGGTATCCACGCCACGTCATGTTCGCATTGCGATGGATTATATTCATGCCCACGCAGAAGATGCCCTGACTCTACATTCACTGGCGGAAGTCGCCGCTTCAAGTTCCCGTTCCCTTGCTCGTGGTTTTCAAAAATACAAAAACTGCACACCGATGGCCTACTTGCGAACGGTGCGCATCGAACGTGCTCATGAGGAACTAATGCGGGCGTGCCCTGAAAACTACTCAGTGATACTGATAGCCAACAAGTGGGGATTTTTTAACCCGGGTCGTTTCGCCCAAGCGTATCGGAAACGATTTGGCGAGAATCCCTCCGACACTTTACGCCGCCGATATGTCGCTCATTAGCGGAGCAAGGGCCATCAGACATCGCATCTGGCGCATATGTCAAGGGCCTAGCCCAGCGCAGATCTGACTTTTTTGAGCGTATCCGATGGAAGTTCGCCATATCGGCGCTTGTAGGCTGCACCCAGCTTCCCGAGCTGTGTCCAACCGGATTGAATTGCCGCACTCGTCACGGTCGTCCGAGGGGGGCACTGCACCAAAGTCGTCCGAATCAAGTCAAGCTTTGCATTTGCGATCATGGTGCCCGGCGACGTTTGCAGTTCCCGCATACAATGGATTTGAAGCGTTCTTACCCTGGCACCAACCAACTCCGCCAGACTGGGTACAGACGAAACCGTTTCCGGCGCGGTTCTCAACAAGCGCTCGGCGCGCCTGACATAGCACGAGCGGGCGTGACTTCCCACGGGCTGCACGCCCTGGAGCGAGGTGTCATCAAGGTGATACACGCCCAAATGAGTAACGATGTCCTGGATTACGGACGGAGCAGAGCTCGAAATAGGATTTGTTTCAGTTGCAGAAAAGAAATCGATTTCTCTAACCAGAAAGTTGATCATGTTGCGTATTCTGATATTTCCGTGTTCCCCGATTCTCGACTGGCTGTTGAAATGTAGGTTGGCAAAATTACGCATTCCCAGTTCACTTAACAGGACGCGATCAACAAAGGCGCTTTCAATCCGCAGAGTGATTGTTTCGCAATCCCTGGACCATCTCATCGATATCTGATCACATGGATTCAGGACAAGCATTTGCTGCTTTTGATAAGTATCGTTACCTGTGGAAGATTTGACCTTCATTGAACCGTTGATGACCACGGTCACCAGATAGAAATGATTGAAAGATTGCGGCCAAATTTCCACCTCCTGACCGTAACGCAAGTAGCTAATCGAATTTTCACCGATTTCCAGTGAGTGGTGCCGAAAGTCGATCGGAGCATCTGTTCTAACGGCCAGCAGGCGATGCGGGCAGAAGAATTTGGACAAATGCCGACAGGCAGCCGGAACCTCGTTCGTCACTGCGCGTTTATATGCTGCCAGGGGAAAGTGTTGTAGTTTCATTGAAAGCACTCCGCGAAAAGTATGCCGGTGCGTCATTTCGGTTTGCAAGTAATTTCGCATTTGCACCAGTAAATTCGCAATCGAAATAGCGCCCACCCCATTGGATGTGATGTATTTGGAATGAGCCGAGGCGGGAGGCGCCCGATGAAGTACAAGACTGGGTTCGTATGGCATGAGCAATTCATGTGGCACGAGCACAACGGTTACGCGGGCGTGATGCCGCCAGGTGGATTTATTCAACCGGGCCATCACTTCGACCATCCAGAGACCAAACGCCGCTTCAAGAACCTTCTCGACGCAAGCGGACTAACGGACAGGCTGTACCAGATCGCCGCACCCATCGCCAGCCGCGAACAACTTGCCAGGGTTCACACCGAAGCACACATTGCGAACGTCGAGACGATCAGCAGCGGAGTCGGAGGAGACACTGGAATGTTCGCACCAGTGGGCCCTGGCGGCTTCGAAATCGCGGCACGAAGCGCAGGCGGCGCAATCGTAGCGGTCGATGCCGTGTTGAATGGTGAGGTGCGCAACGCCTACGCGCTGCTGCGGCCACCCGGTCATCACGCGGAACCGGAGATGGGAAAGGGTTTCTGTATATTCGCCAACGCATCGATCGCCATTCGCCACGCACAGCAAGCTCACAGCAGAGGTCGAGTCGCGCTTGTCGACTGGGACGTCCACCATGGAAACGGTGCGCAGCATGTGTTCTGGAATGACCGATCGACTCTGACCATGTCGATTCACCAGGACCGCAGCTTTCCTCCAGATAGCGGCTTGATAGAAGAGATGGGCGGAGAACAGGCCCAAGGCTTCAACATCAACATTCCCCTACCGGCCGGATCCGGCTTTGGTGCCTACGCTGCGGCTTTTGACAGGGTGATTGAACCGGCATTGCGGGCATTTCAGCCTGATCTGATTGTCGTATCCTGTGGATTCGACGCAGGCGGCTGGGATCCGTTAGCCCGGATGATACTGCACAGTGCCGCGTTCGCGAATCTTACGAAACGAATGATGTCGGCGGCTGATGAGTTGTGCGAAGGTCGGCTGGTTCTGTTGCAGGAAGGTGGCTACGACCAAGCCACAGTTCCATTTATGGGGTTAGCGGTAATTGAGACCCTAAGCGGTATCGCAACCGGTGTCGCAGACCCTTTTCTCAGCATCTTTGTCGACGACCCTGGGCATGCCCTGCTGCAGCATCAGGAAGCAGTGATCGTCAGAGCAGAAGTCGTGCTCCAATTGCTCATGGATGCTACGGCGTAACGGCATCGCGCGTACTGTCCTTGGGTTATTATCGTTATCGACCGAGCCCACCGCCTCAAAAATGCGCGAAAGATAATTTACGGAATCAAAACAAGCTAAATCTGGGCCATATTGAGGCTCTCAGGGTGGGGCAGTTTTCGGTGCAAATAAACAAATTACCCAATTAAATGTACATAGAGCGAGTGAGAAGAATGAAAGGATACTTGTTATTATTTTTGATTCTGGTTTGTCCATTGACCCACGCCCACGAAATCGGTCTGCACGATGAAGCAGATCAAGCCGTAATTGAGGGGACTGGTGATTTCTATAAGTCAACAAAAGACGTCCCTTATGAGTTTGCAGATATTGAAGGTGGTGGTACTTACGGGGCCGTGCGATTGTCATTCACCAAGACCGATGCTGTTGGTATGGTAGGAAAGTACCGGTCGAGTAAGGGCGTGCAATTTACTCGGCACACGCACACTGACTGGGTGGTGGTGACGGTACTTAGTGGTAAAGTGGAGGTTTCTCGACATAATGGTGCCGATATACGCGTCTATAATCCTGGAGATAGCTATCTCGTGGAACCTGGTGAAACCCATACCGAGACATCCCTTGAAGATACAGAGGTCGTAGTGGTGAACGGCCCCAGCGTGAATAATGAAAAGTTCATTATGCGTACCATTAACATCGATTCCGCTGATAAATAAGGCTGTCTTGCTACGCGGACACGGTTGCACAGCGGCTCATTGCACATCTCAACGGTTAGCACGAATCGCTCTGCAGTTCCGATACGAAATCGCTTCCGCCACATGAGCCGTACCGATGTTTGTCTCGGCTTCAAGATCTGCCAGCGTGCGTGCTACTTTCATGATGCGTATGCAGGCGCGCGGTGACAGCGTAAGCTTCCCCAAATGGCAGACATCTCACTGGTTTACGCGCATCACTCCGCAATCACGGTACGAAATCGCTTCCGCCACATGAGCGGTACCGATGTTTGTCTCGGCCTCAAGATCCGCCAGAGTGCGCGCTACTTTCATGATGCGGATGCAGGCGCGTGGTGACAGCGCATGCTGCTTGCTGGCTTCGGCCAGCAGCTTGCGGTCGGTTGAGCTGATTCGACAGAACGCTTTTAAATCTGTAGCCTCCAGTTGGGCGTTGGTGCGGCCTGCCCGCTGCTGCTGGATCGTGCGGGCTGCCTGGACCCGTGATCGAACCTGCGCGCTGGACTCCGGTGCAGGGCCGTCATGCTGCAGCACGAAAGATTTTGGCCGGCTCACCTCGATGTGCAGGTCGATGCGGTCCAGCAGTGGCCCGGAGATTCGGCCGCGATAGCGGGCTACCTGGTCTGCCGAGCAGTGACACAAGCCGCTTGCGTCCCCCAGCTGGCCACAAGGGC
>DATDPS010000231.1:0-31368 GCA_035292625.1 Lysobacterales bacterium
TCATCAGAATGCGGGCCCGCATGGCTATTTTGGGGTCGGTAAACGCGACCGCCGCATCGGCCAGCATCGGCACCCGCGACATCATTTCGATGCCGCCGCCGATGGCCAGCTCGTCCTGCCCTTGCGCCACCTTCAGCGCGGCGATGTTTACCGCATCCAGGCCGGATGAACAGAACCGGTTTACGGTGATGCCCGAGATGCTGGCAGGCCAGCCGGCGTAAAGTGTCGAGGTTTTGGCGATATCACCGGCCTGTTCGCCAAATTGGGTCACGCAGCCGAGCACGACTTCGCCAATCTGCGCCGGTTCAACGCCAGTGCGTTCTTCCAGGGCCTGGTAGAGCACCTTGAGCACATCAAATGGCAGCATGTCATGCATCCCGCCGTTTTCCCTGGCCCGGGCGCGCGCCGTGCGAATGGCATCGTAAATGTAAACCCCGGTCATCCACCGACACCCACGACGAAACTGGCGCAGGTGGTGGTGCTGCCGCCCACGTTGAAGGTGATCATGTTCTCGGCGCGGCGCAACTGATAGTCGCCGGCCTGTCCCGTGACCTGCTTGCAACAGTCCAGCACCATGCGCACGCCCGTTGCACCGACGGGATGCCCGAGGCCGATCAAGCCACCGCTGGGATTGATCGGAAAATCACCGTCGCGGGTAATGCGCCCGGCATCCACCGCCTGCCAGCTCTTGCCCGGTTGCGTCAGCCCGCAGTGGTCGATGGCCATGTACTCGGTGATGGTAAAACAATCGTGGGTTTCCAGGCCGTCCACAGCAGCAATGCCATCGAAGCCGGCGCGGGCCAGGGCGTCATCGAAGGTTGCCCTGGCATGAGGGAACAGCAAGGGTTGCCCGGCGCTCAGCTCCAGCTTGCGTTCCAGCAACAGCGGGGCAGAACGATGCCCCCAGCCCTTGATGCGTGGAATGTCCGTCAGGCCCAGGCCGCGGGAGCGGGCATAATCCGCGGCGGCTATTTCGCTGGCGAGAATGATGCAGGCCGCGCCATCCGTGATCTGGCCGCAGTCCATCTTGCGAATGCGCCCTTCGATGGATGGGTTCAGTTCATCGTTGTCGCTGAAGTGTTCCGGGGTGAAAAGCCACTTGCGCGCCTGCGCGTTGGGGTTGTCGCGCGCGTTGGAAAAATTGATCCGTGCAATGTCCTTGAGGTAGTCACAGTTGATCCCGTGGCGACGGTCATACTCCTCCAGGATACGGTCAAACATGTGCGGCCAGGGATACCTGCAATCGGTGGCCTCGGCGCCATGCCAGGTCGCCGCCCCCAGGTAGTCGGCGCCGGTTTCGCCCGGCACGTTGCGCATCAACTCCAGCCCCAGCACCGCCGAGACATCCAGGTGACCGGCCAGTATTTCGTTCATGGCCGACAGGATGGCCATCGAACCCGAAGCGCATGCGGCCTCGTGACGCGCCGTGGGAATGGCCGCCAGTTCCGGAAACACATGCCCGAAAAAGCCGCCGATCAGGCCCTGGCGCGCGAACAGGTCGCCGACGAAGTTGCCCACATGTCCCGACTGGATTTGTGCCGGGTCGATTCCGGTTGATGTAACAGCTTCGACGAGGGTGTCGGCAAACATGTCGTACAGCGTTTTGCCCTCGCGGACCCAGTTACGGGCAAAATCGGTTTGCGCGCCGCCCAGCACATAGATGTTCGTCATGCTGCGCTCACCCGCTGTTCGAGTTCATGACGCTGGATCTTGCCCAATGGATTGCGCGGCAGTTTCTCCAGCACCAGCAAGCGCTCGGGCAACTTGAATCTGGCCACCCCCTTGTCCAGGAGAAAAGCGTTGATCTCCTCAAGTTGAGGCGCCACCTGCCCGGCCATGGGAACAACACAGGCACATACGCGCTCACCCAGCGTTTCGTCGGGATAGCCGCACACTGCGCCCTCGGCCGCGCCGGGAAATGCTTCCAGCAGGATGTCGAGTTCAGCGGGTGAGATTTTCATGCCACCGCGGTTGATGATGTCCTTGCAGCGCCCGACGATGCGGTAGTAGTTCGGCGGCTCGCCGCAGATCTCCACCAGATCCCCGGTGCGAAACCAGCCACCGGCAGTGAACACGTCATCGTTCGCGCGGCCGAGGTAACCGTCGAACACGGTCGGTCCGCCAAACAACAGTTCGCCGGATACGCCCGGCGCGGTGATCTCCTCGCCGGTGTCCTGGCGCACGACCTTGTTGCGCACCGTCTGATGCCCGATTCCTGACCACGGCATGCCGGCACAACCGAGCCTTGGAAACATCAAAGCCCGAACCTCCGGTTCCGGCGCGGACTCCGGGGTTGAAAAAAGGGCGATCCCCTCATTGGATCCGTAAAAATTGACGATCGGCTTGCCGTATTTTTCATCGAAGGTGCGCACCATCCACGGCGACAGTGGCGCCGCGCCCGAGCCAACACGGCGCAGCGCGCTGAAGTCATAGCGATTCCAGAGTTCCGCATTTTTGGCCAACTGGTTCAGCAAGGCGGGCGGTACCAGGGTGAAGGTGATGCGTTCGTCCTGCACCTGCTGCAGGAACACCTTGGCGTCGAAGGGGTGATGCAGCACCAGCGTGCATCCGTGCAGCAGGAACGGGAGCACCGAGCCGCCCAGTGAGGCCATGTTGACCATCGGAAACGGATTGAGCAGCCGGTCTCCCGCGCGGTACTGGCCGGCCTCGGAGCTGGTCCGTGCCAGCGCCAACCACATGTTGTGGGAGCGAGGCACACCCTTGGGGGTGCCGGTAGTGCCGGAAGTCCAGCAGATGGTCAGGATGGCGTTGGCGTCCGGAGGGTGCGCCGCATGGTGCGCACGGATCCGCTCCCGGGCCTGTTCGTCGGCGCAAGCCGCCAGGTGCAGATTCGCCGTGGCATCGGCCTGGTCGCAGAAGCACAACACCGGGATCGCGCCCGACAGTGCCGAGCGGGCGGTTGCCGCCAGCGAGGTCTCCTTCATGCGCTCGACCGTGATCACCACCGCCGGCGACACCGCGGCGGCCGCTGTTTTCAATTCGTGTGGTCCGTATTGCACCGGCAAGGGCGACACGATGGCGCCGATCAGGCTGGCGGCGAGATACACGACGACCAGCTCGGCAATGTTTGGCAGCTGCACCAGCAGCGTGTCACCGGACCGGATGCCGCGGTCAAGCAATTCAACCGCCAAGCAGGTAGCGGCGGCATCGAGTTGGGCAAAACTCAGGCGCTGCACCTGACCATCGGTAAAATCGCTGCGGTTCGGTTGATCAGCAACCGCGAGCTGCTCGCCGCGCACTTCGACCTGCAGCCAGAGGAGGTCATGCATGGTGGTCTTCCCCCACGTTCCCTGGCGGGTGTATTCGTCGATGCGTGACTGGCTCGATGTAATCAAACACCACTCCCCGAATTCCATGCAATCCTGCAGTACCAATAGTTTCTGGTGCCACCACCGTGGTGCAGGACGCGCGCTATGGCGGCAAGTTCGTTTATACAAGTTTGAACGGACAGGTTAACGGGCGACCCGCCCCCGTTCAAGCTTTTCGTGCAAGTCTTTTTATAAAACATGAGGACGCCATTATCTGCTATCTTGATACCCTTACCCCCTTGCGTCGAAGATCCGGCAAGCAGGCAATTTTTTGAATCAATTCATGAAAACCCGCGCCAGCTCGATCAATCGGGCGCTGGACCAGATTGGCGACAAGTGGTCTTTGCTGATCATCGGCGATGTGCTCTGGGGCATCAACACCTTCAACGAGTTGCTTGCGGCGACTGGTATGTCCCGCGGCGTACTTTCGGACCGCCTCAAGTGGCTGGAGTCCATTAGCTGCCTGCAAAAACGTGTACCCGCCAGCAATCCGCGGCGCCCCACCTACCACTTGACGCGCAAATCCGTCGATCTGTACGACACTGCCCTGATGGCGTTGAGCTGGGAACGGCGGTTTTTCTCCGAACCCGAGATGGATGCAATCGACTTGTTTCACGTCGACTGCCAGAAGATTTTCAAACCGGTGATGGCCTGCCGGGCCTGCGGCAGGGAGGTCCTGGCGGGTGACGTCAGATATGGCGAGGGCCCTGGCTCACGATTGGACCGCCGGCAGAAAAAAGTGCGGCGGCGTTCATCCAAGTCCATCAAGGACGTGCCGAGCTCGCGCTCCCAGTACAAAAACCTGATCCACCTGATTGGGGATCGCTGGACGGCCAACCTGATCGCGCTCGCCTATCACGGCTTCAAGCGTTTTGACGAGTTCCGCCAGGAACTGCCGATCGCCACAAACGTATTGTCGGACCGACTGAAATTTCTCACCCAGGAAGGCGTCCTTCTAGCCGTGCCCTACTCCGAACGGCCCATGCGCTTCAACTACTTCCTGTCAGAAAAAGGCCTGGCGTTGTTTCCATTCTTTCTCGCCCTGCTGCAGTGGGGCGACAAATGGTGCGGAGACGGAAACGGGCCACCCCTGTCGCTGACGCACAGCGTCTGCTCCCAGCCGCTGGATGCCGAGGTGCGCTGCAATCGATGCAATCAACACGTCGTGGCCTACCGCGTCAGCCAGGAAAACCGGCTACAGCCGATCCGCTCCCGCTTGACCGCAATTCACCGGGCTACGAAACAAACGTCCTGAAAAGAGCCGCCGGCCTCAGGTAAACTGCGTGCGCCTCAGCCGCAGGTTGGCAGCTTCACGGTCCCAGGTGTCGCCCGTCACGCCCGCCTGGCGGATGGCAATTTTCCGCACCTTGTTGGTCGGTGTACGCGGCAGCTCGCCCACGATACGGATGTAGCGCGGCACCATGTAGTGCGGCAGGCGCGGAATCAGGTGTTCGGTTAACGCGCGCGGATCGATGCTGCAACCTTCACGCGGCACAACCGCTACAAGGATTTCCTCGTCGCCGTGCTCACAGGCAATGCCGACCACGGCTGCCTCGGCAACGCCCTCGAAACCCAGCACCTCGGACTCGACTTCAATGGATGAAACGTTTTCGCCGCGGCGCCGCACAGCATCCTTTTTGCGGTCCACGAAGAAGTAGTTGCCGTCGGCGTCGCGGCGCACTAGGTCGCCGGTGTGGAACCAACCGTTGCGCCAGGCGGCCGCGCTGGCTTCGGGCCGGTTGAGATAACCTGTGCTCATGGTCCATGGCTGGTTCGGCCGCACTGCCAGTTCCCCTATTTCGTCCGGGCCACATTCGTAGTCGTGCTCATCCAGCACGCGGCACTCGCAGCCCGTACGTGGTCGTCCAAGGCTGCCCGGGACCGGACAGTCGACTTCGGTGATCAGCGGACCCGACAACTCGGTCATGTTGAAACCGGAGATGTAACTGAATCCATAGCGCCGTGCGACGTTGATAGCTTGCTGGTTGAGCATCAGGGTGATCATGCGCAGCTTGTGTTCAGCCTCACCTTCCTGCGGCGGTAGCTTTTCGAGGAAACTCGCCATCGAACCGATCAGACCGGAAGTCGTAGTGGCGCCGCATTCCCGCACGCGCTGCCAAAAGGCTTCAGTGCTGAATCCCCCGTAGACGGCAATCCGGCTGCGGTTGGCGAGGCCCGCCATGACAGGTGCCACACCTCCGACATGAAAGGCTGGAAGCTCCACCAGGACGCAATCTTGCGGCGTCATATAGCCATACGTGGCTTGCCCAGTGGCATACATATGCAGATAGGGACACATCACGCCCTTGGACGGCCCCGTCGTTCCGGATGTGAAGATGATCATCTGCAAGTCCCAGGCGTTTACATCCGCCGGCCGCTCGATGCGCTCCCCATCGCCAAGCAGATCGGTTTCGACAATGTCCAGTGTGTGCTTATTGAGCCGTGGCGCCGGCCCGCCGACACTGAACGCCCGCCTTAGCGGTAGCTTTTTGACCTGTTCCAGCCGTTCCGCAAGTTGCGGATGCAGGATCAGCGTACTGGCGCTGGATTCGACAATGGCGTGCTGCAGAATGGACCCGCGGTAGTCCACGTTGATCGGGATGAAGACCGCCCCGAGGTAATTGATTCCGAACCAGGCCCGCAGCATCTCAGGCCCATTGGGAAGCCAGGCGATGACGAAGTCGCCCCGAGCCACGCCTTGTCCTTGCAGGAATGCAGCAACCCGGCGGGTGTTATCGAGCGTCTGCGCGCATGTCCAGATTACGCCATCGGCGAACTGGAACTGCACCCGGTCCGGGCTTTCGCGCGCGTTCCGTTCCAGCAGGAAGGGCAGCACGGAGTCTTCCCGGGCGGGACGTCCGGGGTGCAGCCAGGGGGGATGCGGGCCGGGGCCAGGTTGCACAGCATCGCGCATCACGGCGAGTACAGGCCGGGTGGGACGGAATAACATTTTGGCTTGCAGCAAAGCGGAACCCCGCGTGGCTCCGCTTTGCCGGTAACACCAGCCCTGACGCGAAATGCCGGCTGCTCGACGCTGTCCTGCCTCACGTGTTCAGAAACGGCCCCGCAGATCAACACCGTAAGTCCGCGGTGCTCCGAACTGGCTGACTTCCTCGCCGAAGAACGGAATGATGCCGGTGCGGTACAACTTGTCCGTCGCATTCTTGATCCAGGCCGAAACCGACCAGGCGGAGGTGGGCGGCTCGTAGCTGAGCCGCGCGTTGATCAGACCGTAGGCGTCCTCCGTGTTCAGGTTGGCCGGCTGCCAGTACATGTCATCCTGCCAGTAATAGTTCACATGGAAGCCAAAGCTCTCCGCGAACTGCCCGGTGCCGAATGTCCAGTCCAGCCCGGCGTTAAACTGGTTGTCCGGTGTCCGCTGCAGATTGTTGCCGGAGCTGTCGAAGCCGCTGCTCTCAATGAAATCGATGTACTCGGTATCCAGCATGGAGCCGCCGGCAAACAGGATCACACCACTCCCGACCGCCCACTGCAATTCGACTTCCAGTCCCTTGATTTCGGCATCCGACGCGTTGTCTGTCAGGTTGCAGAGGCAGTCCTGGTTGGTCTGCTGCACCTGCAGGTCCTTGTAGTCCATGTAGAACGCGGTCGCATTCAGGCGAATGTGCCCGTCCAGCAACGTGGACTTGAAACCGACTTCGTAGTTGGTCACAGTCTCCGGATCGAACGGGATGTCCGCCGCGATCTCGTTGGCTGGCGTGTCTTCGTAGCCGCCGCCCTTGAAACCGGTTGAAATGCTGCCATAGAAATACCACTCTTCCGACGGCTGGAACTCCAGGATACCTTGCGGTGTGAACTCGTTCCAGGTATCGCCGTACGAAGTCGAGAACGGCCGGACCAACGGAGTCAGAGGCCGCGTGTCGGCGGGGTTAAACCGGTCCCCCGTCGCGACCTGTATACCGTCGACGTCACCGCCTTTGTCGTCCTCGGTATACCGGCCACCCAGGGTCAGCTTCCACGCGTCGCTGAACCGGTAGCCCACCTGCGCGAATCCGGCGATGCTGTCCATCTCGCCGCGGTTATCCCAATGGCTTTCGCCACTCAGAGTTGCCAGGGCGCCGGTGATGCTCTCACCGAAGAAGCGATCAAGCTTGTCGACTTCGTCGTGTTTATAGTAGGCACCAACGATCCAGTCCCACTTGCTGTCGGTATCGGACGTCAGACGGATTTCCTGGCTGAACTGCTTGATCTGCGCATCCTCGCGCACCGGCTCGGAAAACAGAAAGACCGCGCCCAGCCCCAGGTCGCGTCCAGCCGCGAATGCCAGGAAATCGGAAAATTCGAAAAGCGTGTCAAACACGTCGGGGCCGGCACCGGTCTGGTCGTACAACTGTCCCGATTCCACGTCGCGATAGGCGGTTATCGAAGTCAGCGCCGAACCCTCAAAGGCCCACTCGAGGTCCAGCGTTGCGCCCCAGCTTTCGCGGTCGAAGTACTGGGTGTGGTAGAAGTCATCACCAGCATATTGTGAGCGTTCGGGCACGCTGACACGTGGGTCCGTCAAGCCGATGAACGCGCGTAGCGCACTCCAGGGCCTGAAGCTCGAGCGCGCCGGACTCGCCGGATATGGATCGGCGATGGCGACGCTGTTGATGCCGTTGCTGGAGTCGTCGTTGTAGTCGAGAATGAATCTGGCGCGGAAGTTACCATCCTGGGGTTTATACAGGAGCTGGCCGCGGAACTGCATCGAATCGACGTTCTCCAGCTCCCGGTCGTTCAGCAGGTCGTAGGAAAAACCATCCTGCTTGCGGCTCTGGAAAGAAAAGCGGCCGGCGAGATCGTCCGACAACGCACCGGTAACAAAGCCGTTGACCAGCACCGAGTCATAGTTGCCCAGGGACAGCATGACCTCCCCGGAACGCTCGAATTCCGGCAGTCGGGTGTATACGCTCAGCGCGCCGCCGACAACGTTCTTGCCGAGCAGCACGCCCTGCGGACCGCGAATGATCTCGATGCGGTCGATATCGTAGAAGTCGACGTTGATGTCGCCGGTACGGCCGATGAAGACGTCATCGACGAACAGGCCGACCGACGGATCCGCGGTCGGCGCGTCGAGGCGGGTGTTGGTCACGCCGCGGATGTTCAGCTCGAGATCGAGCGGCGTCAGTGCGGTCAGTGAAAACGAAGGCGTGGTGCTGGCCAGATCATAGACGTTGAAAATACGGTTGTTCTCGATAGTTTCGCCGGTCACTGCGCTGATCGCTACTGGCGTAGTCTGCAGATTCTCTTCGCGCCGCTGGGCGGTCACCATGACCACTTCCAGGGCATTCACAGTGTTGTCCTGTGCCGCTGCGGTATCGTAACCTAGTCCCACAACGAGAATACCGATGCCGGCCACGGCTGTGCCCAGCGACGGCATGATCTTGAAACAATTTTCACGGTGATTGCGTTTCATGGTTGTCTGCGCTCTCTGATGATGTTGAGATTTGAATTGTATTTTTATAAAAACGATCGATTGGCATAATCCTGCTTGCATAATTAGACTAGTCTCAAATTATCCTTGTTGCAAGCACCGGATTGGGAGGTCGGAATTCGAATGAAAGCTCTGGTGTGCACGTCCTGGGGGCCAGCGGACACCATGTCCCTGCAGGAAATGGATGATCCGGAACTCGGTCCGAACGATGTTCGCATGGAGGTGCATGCCGCCGGCCTGAATTTTCCGGATACGCTGGTGATCGAGGGCCGGTACCAATTTCAGCCAGATTTTCCGTTCGTACCGGGCGCCGAGGCGGCAGGTACGGTTATCGAAGCCGGAACGGCCGTCAAGGACTACAGACCCGGTGATCGCGTGATCTGGGTCGGGATCTCCGGGGCATTTGCTGAGCGGGTGGTATGCCCGGCCAGCGAATTGATCCGGATGCCGGATACCATGCCGTTTCACGTTGGCGCAAGTTTGCTGGTCACGTATGGCACCACCTACTACGCACTCAAGCAATGCGCCCATGTTCAAGCCGGAGAGATACTGCTGGTGCTGGGCGCAGCCGGCGGCGTGGGCCTGGCAGCGGTTGATCTCGGCCGTGCCATGGGAGCGCGAGTGATCGCGGCCGCCTCGAGCGAGGAAAAGCTTGACGTCGCCTGCCGGGCCGGCGCCACCGACCGGATCAATTACAGCACCGGATCCTTAAAGGACGAAATAAAGGCGCTCACATCGGGTCGCGGTGCAGACGTGGTTTACGACCCGGTTGGCGGCGCGCTTTCGGAACCAGCCCTGCGCGGCACCGGCTGGAACGGACGCTTCCTGGTGATCGGATTTGCGTCCGGGGAAATTCCCAGCATCCCGCTGAACCTGCCGCTGCTGAAGAACAATGCCATCATCGGCGTGTTTTACGGGGTCTGGGCCAAGCGCGATCCGGCTGCGCACCAGCAGAATATCCGCGAGTTGTTCAGGTTGTATGAATCCGGGGCAATCAAACCACTGGTCGGCCGGGTTTTCAGCCTTGATCAGTACCGTGAGGCTTTTGGCACCCTGACCGGCCGGAAGGCGCTCGGCAAGGTGATTTTCGAGATCAAGCCCTGACCGACTTTCGGGGTGCCCCCTGCACCCGACCTGGACGGCGTCAGGCAGTCCCTTCAAGTGAACAATGGCCTCGCCTGGGCAGTGTCGAGGTACTCCTCCAGCGACGTGATGCGGCCGTTTTCCACTCTGCAGATCGCGCAGGCCGGCATGGCAAATTCTTCACCCGAGGGCAGCACGCCACGCAGTACGTGCTGCTGAACGAAGCCTCCAGGTATGGCGATGCGTGACTTCACGTCGTAGTTGAGGTTGCGCAAACGGCTGTGAACATAGTGCATCGACTCGATGTTCTGGTCGACGGTTTGCACGCGCTGGTCAAAGTTATGCCAGATCCGGGCATCCGGTGCATAGATCGTGCGAACGGCTGCTTCATCAGCGGCATTGAGTGCCACAATGAAGCGCTCACCCACCGCCAGCACGTCGGTTTCATGTTGCATGGTTTTGTCTCCATCGCGGTATTCAGTCATGCTTGGGGTTGTTCATCTCGAAGTAATCCCGCCAGGCCGCAATCTTGCCGTCGCGGAACTCGAAGATTCCCATGTATGGGTGGGCAATCACTTCGTTGGTTCGGGTGTCGAAGTATTCCTCGTAGCCCTCGACGAACAGTTCAGTCTCGGTTTCCGCGTGACGGTCGATGCGCCAATTCACATCCCGCGTGATCTCCCGGTATCGGTTCAGGAATTTCTGGATCCATTGCTTGCCTTCCAGAGGCCGGGAGCCGACATGGTAGTGGTAGACGATATCGTCGGTCAGGTAGTCCAGGAAGGTCTTGTCATCACCGCGCACACTGGCGTGCATTACGGCTTTGACGATTTCCATCTTGCTTTGCATGGTTCATCTCCTGCGGACAGCTTGGATAAGCTCTGATTGATCAGAATTTCAATGGCCGGGCGACGAAGTCGCGCAGCACTTCCTCGATTTATTCACTTGCATAAGTGGACCAAAAATCATTAGCATGATACCAGTTCAGGGTCCGGCTGAGGTACTGATCCAGCCGGTTTGACCCAGCCGGGTACACGCGGCCAGACCACGAGCAGACCAGACGGCCGCAAGGCGTGGCCCCAACGCAAGATTTCGATAAGGCATCGATGAACGGAGCAAGCAGACATGAGCGACAGGGAATCCCGGATCTCAGAATTCCTGGACAAGGCGGAAATTCAGGACGTGCTCATGCGCTACGGCCGCGGCGTCGACCGTGCCGATGAAGACCTGCTGAAGTCCTGCTACCACGCCGACGCGATCGAGGAGCACGGCAGCACTTATTCCGGGCCGGCACATGGCTACATCGAAGCTGCCGTCGGCCGCATTCAAAAAATGGGCACGATGGCGCATTACATCTGCAATGTGTTCATCGACATCGAGGACGATCTTGCTTACGTGGAGACTTACGTGCTGACGTTCGCCCGCTTTCACAAAGGCGAGGAAGACGAAGACTGGGACACGTTTACCGGCGGGCGCATCGTCGATCGCTTCGAGAAACGCGGCGGCCAGTGGAAAATCGCTCACCGCAAGATGGCGTTCGACTGGAACCACGACATCCGTTCCAGCGAAGGCTGGGCCCTTGGCCTGTTCAACCCGGACGACCCGAGGATGATGCTCGGGCGCAAGGACCGGGAGGACTTATCCTACCAGCGCTTCTAACCACTAGGGAGCCTCTGATCTGGCTCGACACGTCACGCTCCTTCCGCAGCTCCGCCGTTGTGGATTAACGCTCGCGCCGGAGCCGCATGGGTGCGCCGGTGGCATCGTTCGAAACTTGCCAAGCGAAGTGGGTGCTGGTAGCTTTCACAAATAGACTTACACATGGTCAACTGTCAAGTCAATGCGAAACCCATGCAGGCAATTCCGGAAGACCGTCCGGCCGGGAACAGCAAAATCCGCGAATGAACGACACCCAAGTCCCAACCGAGCCGGCCCTGCCCGAACGTAGCGGGAATCGTCCAGCCACTGTGCGGCTCGACACGCAACGCCGCGCCGACGGCACGATTTTGCTGCGCTGTGCAGAGCCACTGCAAGCGTTTGACCCCGTCATTCTGAACCACTTTGAGCGTCACGCCGGGCAAACTCCGGAACACACCATATACGCCCAGCGCCAGCGCAAAGCCGATGGCAGCCTCGGCGACTGGAAGCGCCTCAGTTTCGCGGAAGCGCGCGCCTCCATTCACGCCATCGGCCAGTGGCTACTCGACCAGGGGCTCGTTCCGCGCGACACCGTGCTGATATTGTCTGGCAATTCCATTGCCCATGCCCTGCTGCGTCTCGGCTGCCTGGCGGCGGGCGTGACCGCCTGCCCGATCAGTGTCAACTACGCTCTGATGGCCGGGGATTACGAGCGGATGCACTACGTGTTCGACCTGGTACAGCCGAAGGTGGTGTTCGCCGAGGACAGCGCGCGCTTCGCGCCCGCACTGGAGGCCATCGAACACCCGGGCCGGATCATCGTGACGCGGGATCCCGGCGCACTGAGAGCGCCAACTGTTGCCTGGGACCGGCTGCTGGCACACCCAGTGGGGCCCGGGATCCGCGCACGCATAAGGGACACCGACCCGGACGAGCACGCGGTCTACATGCTGACCTCCGGCTCGACTGGCAGACCCAAAGCGGTGATCCAGACACAGCGCATGCTCAGCACCAACCTGCACCAGGCCTACCAGGTGCTGGGCGGGATGTCCGGCTGGAACGACGTTATGCTGGACTGGTTGCCCTGGAGCCATGTTTCGGGCGCCTTCAACCTGCTCGCCGCCGCGGTGTTTGGCGGCACACTGTACATCGACGAAGGCAAGCCCGCGCCTGGCCTGTTCGATGAAACCCTGCGTAATCTGCGCGAGATCGCGGTGCCTTATTTCTGCAACGTCCCGACGGGATTCACCCAGCTGGTGGACGCGCTGGAGGACGACCCCGACCTGCGCCAGTCATTCTTTCGCAAACTCCGCATGATTCTGTACGGTGGTGCCGGCCTGCCCCAGCCGATCCTGGACCGGCTGCAGACCTTGGCCATCGAAGAAACCGGCCAGCGCATTTTCATCACCAGCGGTTACGGCGCCACCGAAACCGCCTCGGGTTGCATGGCCATCTACTACGACACCGACAAGGTCGGCATCGGCCTGCCGCTGCCCGGCCTGGAGGTAAAACTGGTGCCGAACGGTGACCGCTACGAAATCCGCCTGCGCGGCGACAACGTAATGCCGGGTTATTTGCACAACGCGCAAGGCACGGCCGCGGCCTTCGACGAAGAGGGCTTCTACCGCACCGGCGATGCCGCTCGCTTCCACGACAACAATGCGATGGAGCAGGGCCTGTGCTTTGCCGGCCGGTTGGCCGAGGAGTTCAAGCTTGGCACCGGCAGCTGGGTTTATGCCGGCCAGGTACGGGCTGGTGTCATCGAGGCCCTGGCACCGGCGATCACAGATCTTCTGCTGTGCGGCATCGGCCGTAATTACCTGGCAGTGCTCGGTGTTCCCAGCCTGGCGGGCCTGCGCGAGATCGTCGGAGAACCCGCGGCCGGTCTCGACGAACTAAAGCGTCACCCGGCGGGGCATGATTTCGTTCGCTCCGCCCTGCAACGCTACAACGCGACCCATCCAGCAAGCAGCATGTTCATTCGCCGGTTTGCCTTTATGCGCGAAGCGCCCAATATTACGCGGCACGAACTCTCCGACAAAGGCACCGTCAACCAGTTGCTTGCTGCCGAAAACCGCAGCGAGGAAATCGAAACCCTCTACCGCGAACAGCCGTCGACCGAGGTGATTTGCCCATGAACCCGGATAATCGCTCAATGCGCAACCGCTGCCGGTGCACGGCATGAAGGTCCAGGGCAGCACCGCCATCGTCACCGGCGGCAATCGCGGAATCGGCGAAGCCTTCGTGCACTGCCTGATCGAGGCCGGCGCCCGTCGCGTCTACGTCGGCAGCCGCCAGGCCAAGGCTGCCGCCCACCTGGTCGATACGTATCCCGGCAGGGTTGTTGCGGTCGAGCTCGACGTGACCGATGAGGCAGGGGTAGCTGCGGCGGCGATCAACTTCGCGGATACGCAGATCGTGATCAACAATGCCGGGGCATATCATCACCTGACACTACTCGGAGCTCCGGACCTCCGCGCCGCCCGGGAGGAGATGGAAGTGAACTACTTCGGCGTTCTGTCGATGTGCCGGCAATTTACACCGGTGCTGGCCCGCAACGGGGGCGGTGCAATCGTCAACGTCCTGTCGGTCGGCGCCATCCTGGCGGTGCCAAATATGGGCGGTTACTGCCCGTCGAAGTTCGCGGCGCGGGCGCTAACGACCAGTCTGCGGGCCGAACTGGCGGAGCAAAACATTCAGGTCAGTTGCCTGATCGTGGGATCAATTGACACGCGCATGGCGGCCCACGTGGAAGGCCGCAAGGAACCGCCGGAGACCGTGGCCAGGGCGGGCATCCGGGCGATCGAGAAGAACATTCCGGAGATGGATACCGACGCGTTCGCGATCAACATCCGCGCTGCGATGGCGCGTGATCCCGCGCATCTCGAAAAGCAGATGGCGAAACTTCTCAAGGCCAAGACACTCGCTACCGGACGTTGAACTTTTTCACCACGAGGCCGCCATGAACCAAGTCATGCAGATCCTGATTACGAATTTCGCCATCCTGATGGCCTGTATGCTGGTGCTCTGGCTGGTCAGTATTCCGCTGCGCGACGTGTCCTTCGTGGACAGCTTCTGGGCCATCGGTTTTCTGATCGTTGCCGCGGTCACGTACCAGCTGAGTGGCGGCGACACCGGCCGCCGGCAGCTTTTACTGCTCATCACAGCGATCTGGAGCCTGCGCCTCGGCGCTTACCTGTTTTTGCGCTGGCGCCGGGAGGGCCCTGACGGGCGTTACGTCGCGCTGCTCAGCAAGGCCGAAGGCAACGTGCACCTGGCGAGCCTGGTCAAGGTGTTCCTGTTACAGGGCCCGATCCTGTGGATCGTTTCCCTGCCGGTGCAGCTCGGCCAGATCGAGGCGGAGCCGCTGGCGCTGGGCGCGCTGGCCTGGATCGGCGCCACCCTGGCGGCCATCGGAATCTTCTTTGAAGCGGTCGGTGATCACCAGATGGCGTGGTTCAAGTCCAGGCCGGAAAACGCCGGTATGGTGATGGACCAGGGCCTGTGGCGCTATACCCGCCATCCGAATTACTTCGGTGACACCTGTGTGTGGTGGGGCCTGTACCTGATCGCAGCCGAGACCAGCCTGGGGATCTGGAGCCTGGTCGGGCCCGCGTTGCTCACCTGGACCCTGCTCAAGTGGAGCGGCGCCGCCCTGTTGGAACGCCGCCTGAAGCGCAGCCGACCGGGCTATGTCGAATACCTGGAACGTACCAGTTCTTTCATCCCCTGGCCGCCGAAGGGCCGCTAACCGGGGAGATTGCACCATGGTGCGAAGAAATTTCACTGCAAGGTTGAATGATTCATGTCCGCCAAACTGATCAACCGGGTCCGGTCCACGCTGAAACCAAGCGACCACCCCTATCTCAACGGGGCCTGGACGCCGATCTACGAGGAATACGACGCCACCAGCATGCAGGTCATCGGCGAAATTCCGTCGGACATCGACGGCCTTTACGTGCGCAACACCGAAAACCCGGTGCACGAGCCCATCGGCCGTTACCACCCGTTCGAGGGCGACGGCATGATCCACGCGATCAGCTTTGCCGATGGCAAGGCCGAGTACCGCAACCGCTTCGTTCGGACCAAGGCGTTCATGGCCGAGCAGGAAGTCGGGCATTCGCTGTGGGCCGGTCTGATGGAACATCCGCGCCGCTCGCTGCGACCCGGCTGGGGCGCGCATGGCAGCCTCAAGGATGCCTCCTCCACCGACGTGATCGTTCACGCCGGGCGGATACTTTCCACGTTCTATCAGTGCGGTGAGGGTTACCGCCTGGACCCCTACACGCTGGAACAGTTCGGCACCGAGTCCTGGGTGCCGCTGGACGGGATCGCCGCGCATCCCAAGCTGGATGAGCACACCGGTGAATTGCTGTTCTTCAACTATTCCAAGCACGCGCCCTTCCTGCATTACGGCGTCGTCGGCCCGGATAACCGGCTCAAACACTTCACCCCGATCGACATTCCGGGACCACGCCTGCCGCACGACATCGCCTTCTCGGAGAACTTCACCATCCTGAACGACCTGCCGGTGTTCTGGGACCCGGAACTGCTCAAGCAGGACATTCACGCGGCCCGCTTTTATCGCGACCTGCCGTCGCGCTTCGGCATCCTGCCCCGCTATGGCGGGCCGGAGTCGATCCGCTGGTTCGAGGCCGAGCCCACCTATGTGCTGCACTGGCTGAATGCCTGGGAAGATGGAGACGAGGTCGTGCTCGACGGCTACTTCCAGGAAGATCCGGTACCCGGCCCCTACCGGGGCGCGCCACCAGAACTGGAACGCATGCTGGCCTTCCTCGATCAGGACCTGCTGAAGCCGAGGCTCCACCGCTGGCGCTTCAATCTGAAAACCGGTCAGACCACCGAACAGCGCCTCGACGACCGCACTCTGGAATTCGGCACCATCAACCAACGCTTCGGTGGGCGGCGCAACCGCTATTGCTACAGTGCAGTCCCCAAATCGGGCTGGTTCCTGTTCACCGGTGCCGCCAAACACGATCTCGATACCGGCAAGTTCTCGTCGGTCGGGTTTGGCCCGGAGCGATACGGCAGCGAGCCGGCATTCGCGCCGCGCCTCGGCGCCACTGAAGAGGACGACGGCTATCTCGTAACCTTCGTTTCCGACCTCAAGCTTGACCGTTCGGAGTGCCTGCTGCTGGATGCCCGCGACCTCGAAGCCGGCCCGGTCTGCCGCGTTCTGCTACCCCACCGCATCTGCAGCGGTACCCATGCCACCTGGGCCCACGGCGCCGACATTCGCGCCGCGCAGGCCGTGGCTTGCAACCCGGCCGGGAGGCCGTGATGTCCCTGCCCCTGGCGAGCCGCACCGTCATCATCACCGGTGCAGGCAAGGGACTGGGCCGGGCCTACGCGCTGCACCTCGCGGCGCTCGGGGCCAGCATCGTGGTGAACAATCACCGCCACGCGGGTGAAGCGGAATCGTCCGCCGAACGGGTGGTGCACGAAATCCGCGCGCGGGGCGGTTTGGCCATAGCCGAGCATAGCCCCGTGGAGCAGCCCGGCTGCGGCGCGGCCATGCTGCAGGCCGCGCTGGATCACTTCGGCCGGCTCGACGCGGTAGTCGCCAATGCGGGCATATCGGAAGCCTGCAGTTTCCACAAGCAGGACCTGGCTGATTTCCAGCGCGTCATTGCCATCAACCTGATGGGAACCGTCCATGCCATCCACCCGGCATTCCGGCACCTGTACGACCAGCGCCGCGGGTCCGTGGTCCTCAGCACTTCGGTCGCCGGCCTGCACGGTGAACACGGCCTGCCCGCCTACTCGGCATCCAAGGCCGCGCTGATTGGTCTGACCCACGTCCTCGCTCACGAAGGCAGGCCACATGGTGTACGCATCAATGCGCTTGCGCCCTACGCCGCCACGCCAATGACGGAAAGCAGCATGACGCCGGCGTTGCGGGAACGATTTGCTCCGCAGCGGGTGGCCCCCGTCCTCGCCTGGCTGGTGAGCGACGACTGCCACCTGAACAACGAGACCCTCATCGTCGGCGGCGGCCGTATGTCCCGCGCCCGAGTTGCCGAGGCCGCACCGATCGACCTGCCTGATGGAACGAGCGGCGTGGATGGGGCCCTGCAGCCGCTATGGGCAGAACTCGAAGCCCGCCCGCTGGACCGGCATTTCCAGGGATCGCTGGAGCAGTTCGCCAAATTTGGCACCCGCGAATAAGCTATCTCAAGCGCTGGGTTATCGCATTCCGGGTAGCGCACACGCGGCACGGTATTCGCCCTCCAACCGTGCGACGATCGCGGCTGTCGGCTCCACTGCATGCACCGTTCCCACACCCTGGCCGGCGGACCAAACGTCTTTCCATGCCTTGATTTTGGTGGAGGAACCGGTGAGGTCCATGCGGCCCTTGACAGGCAGGTTGTCGGGGTCGAGCCCGGCCGCGAGGATACTGGGCCTCAGGTAATAGGCATACCCTCCGGTGAAGGAATTGGTGAGCAAGAGGTCATCGAAGCCGCAATCCACCACCATCTGTTTATAGGGAGCGAACGCTGTGCTTTCTTCCGCCGCGATGAAGCGCGTGCCCAGATAGCAGAGATCGGCGCCGAGGACTTCGGCCGCGCGCACCGCCCGGCCATCGCCGATCGCGCCGGCCAGGATCAGGATGCCATCGAAAAATTCCCGCACCGCCGGGACGAATGCAAAGCCAGCCATCTGTCCGGTGTGCCCGCCGGCCCCGGCCGCCACCAGCGCCAAGCCGTCCACCCCTGCTTCCGCGGCCTTGCGCGCATAGGCGATGCTGTTGACGTCGGCGATGACAAGGCCGCCATAGTCGTGCACGGCTTCCACCACCGCTCGTGGACTGCCCAGTGCGGTGATCACGATGGGCGGGCGATACTTCTGCACCAGGGCGAGTTCGGCGTCCAAACGATCGTAGGTGCTGTGAACCACGAGGTTCTGCGCCCAGACGGTGGTCGCTCCTGGCGTCTGCTGCCGTTGGAGAAGGGTCAGCTCGCTGCTGATGCGTTCCAGCCACTCCTCAAGAATGTCAATGGTACGGGCGTTGGGAGCGGGGAATGAACCGACGATCCCGGCACGACAGGCTGCAACCACGAGCTCCGGGCCGGATACCAGAAACATGGGCGCGCAGACCACCGGCAAACGTAGCGTGGCGCGTAAGCGGGCAAAGTGCTTGCGCGCTTCAGGCAGGTCTTCGGGCAAGGCATTTCCCCTGGTTGCTCAATGTTGGTTGCGTAAGGTAACTTTCATTATTAGACTTGCACTTCATTTTCTCCGCAACCCCAGCCGGTTGCAAGGACGTGTGGCAGCCATGGAGTTTTTCCTGCAGGAACTGTTACCCCTCACGGCGACCAGCCTGGGGGTTGCAATTGTTTTGGTACTGCTGCTGTGGCTGATCAGCATACCGCTACGCGACGTCAGCATCATCGACATGTTGTTCGCCGTGATCCTGCTCGCCATCACGGCCGTCGCCTACATGCTCGGCGCCGGCGCCGCCGAGCGCAAGTTGCTGGTACTCGGCCTGGTTGGAATCTGGGCGCTGCGCATCACCTTTCACGTCGTGCGCCGTAATTGGGGCCATGGCGAGGATTCGCGATACACCAAACTGCGCAGCTGGGCGCTGGACGATCGCAGCTTCCACTGGCTGAGCTTGCGCCAGGTGTTCCTGCTACAGGGTGTCGTGCTGTGGCTGGTGTCCCTGCCGGTGCAGTTCGCCATGGCCCAACCCGAACCCGCCAGCCTCGGATGGGCTGCGCTCGGAGGAACGGTCCTGTGGACCATGGGTTTTTTCACCGAGTGGATAGCGGACAATCAGTTGCGGCGTTTTCGTGCCGACCCGGGCAAGCGCGGCACGGTGCTCGACACCGGGCTGTGGAAGTATTCACGCCATCCCAATTATTTCGGCGAACTGTGCATCTGGTGGGGTATTTTCCTGGTCGCCTGCGATCACTCGCTGGGCTGGATCACCATCATCGGCCCCATCGTTTACTCGCACCTTGTAATCAACGTGACAGGTCAACGCACACTGGACAAGAAACTGGCGCGGGAAAAACCCGGTTACCGCGAATACATGGAGACAACCAGCGGGCTGTTACCCTGGCCGCCGCGACGCCGGCAGACCTGATGGCTGGCGCTATCCCGCGGCGGAGGCCTGCGTGCCTTCCCGGCCCGCCAATTCCGCGTCGAGATACGCCACCAGTTCCTCCACCGTGCACTGCGGTGTCTTTGTGAAGGCATACATGTGGGCAGGCCGGGCTTTGCGATCGAACCAGACCACGTCTTCCGAACTGAGAGACGGACGCGTGGCACACAACCACAGTGCCGTGTCGGCACCCTGCCGCGGTGTGCGCAGTATGGGGTTCTGGATTTTCCAGAACACCGGCAATGCACTTTTGACTCCGGGCGTTTTGCACCAGCCCGGGTGCGTAACATAACTGCAAATCCCCTCAGCCTGCCACTTGGTGTTCCAGTAGCCAGTCAGCGCCGCCTGGGCACGCTTGGCATAGGCATAGGCCAGCTTGCCGTTGTAGCGCGCGGGATCAGTGACATTGAGACTGCGATAGTCGAGCGGGGCGTTATACATGCCGCCCGAGGTCATGTTGACAATCAGCGCGTTTGCGCCAAAAGCGCCGCCCCGATGAAGGCCTTCGGTGAGCTGGTAGTGACTCAGGATGTTGGTGGCGAAAGAAGTTTCCCGACCTTCCGTGGTCACGACCAATTCGTTCAGCAGCAATCCCAGATTGTTCATCAGCACGTCGATCTTCGTTCCGTTAACCAACAGGCGCTCGAGCAATTGCGCCGTGCCGGACTGTAATGACAAGTCCGCAGTCTCCAACCGCACCCGGACCTGTGCTTCCTGCGGAAGGGTGTTGCGTGCGGCTTCCAGGCGCTCGCGGCTGCGTGCCACTGCGACCACCTCGGCGCCGGCTTCGGCAGCCGCCTGCATGAGCGCCCGGCCGATGCCCAGGGAGGCGCCCGTCACCAACCAGGTCTGGCCGCGGAAGTCAGGCGCCGGCTCCATTTTCCAGCTCAGGCGTCGCGCCCAGTAACCGATCTGGGTGTAGTTGGGCGTGAAACGTCCGTAGAAAGTTATGATTTTTGCCAGCTTGCGCATTTTCATGATGTCGTCGTCTTGTTATAAACGTCTCGAAGTATGTTCGTGAATAATCCGCCACTGGCCCGGCTCCATCTGCCGCCACACATGGGTGAAAGCGCCGTTCACCGTTTGATCGGGAAACACGTGTTCAAAGGTGCCGCTCGCGATCACTGTGCCGGAACCGCCAAAGAACACGGTCATGTCTTCCACGGTGAAATCGCCCATCGCCGCCTCGGTTTTCCAGGTCGCAGTGAAGAGATCGGCGATGGCCTGCCATCCGCGCAGACCGCCACCACCAAACATCAGCGAGGTTTCCGTGCTGTTGTGATAGGTCGCCAGATAGGCGCCCATGTCACCAGCATTCCAGTCGTCCTGCAGCTTCGCCGTGAAGTCGCGAATGGTGTTCTCGATCTCCGCCTCGACTTCTGCCCGCGGGCGCGGTTCTGGACCCAGCGCTTCCTCCAGCGAAGCACGATCGTAGTATTCACGCCACTCGGAGACGCGTCCATCCTGGATTTCCATCACTCCCACCACGGGGATACGCGACTGGCGGCCGTTGTAGACAAAATCGTCGGTGCGCTCGAGCACGACCACGTCGTTCACGACCCCCATGTTTCTGATCTGGAGTTCAATCCGCTCGATGCCGCCGGCGAGCGCGTCAAGCCGTTCGCGAATGGCTTCGCGCCCGACCACGGGTTCGGTCATCATGCTGTGCAAGACCCCATCCTCGGCGAATAACGCATACACGCGCTCCCAGTCCTGCTCGTTCCAGGCCTGCACCATGGCGCCCGCCACTTCCAGCTTGTCATCACCCGTAGCCGCAGGCGGACTGCAGGCTACCTGGGTCAAGGCCGCCACTGCCACCAAATTGCTCCACATGCGTATCATTGACTCTCCTTTTTTGTCTCGAAGGCTGATCACCACAGTGGCAAGCCGGTCACAATTTCTAAGCTTGCATAATCAGACCACGACAGTCTAAACTACCTCTCGCTTTCCCTCAACTTTGATCCGGGCCGGGCATTCCGTGGCCCACGCACAGCGGGGCATCATGCACAGTGATGGCAGGAATACCCGAAACGGAATCCCTACCCTCCTGGCCGAAACCGCTGTACGCGTGGTACGTGGTTGGCGTGCTGATGCTGGGATATACCAATTCCTTCATCGACCGCCAGATCCTGAGCCTTCTGATTGAACCGATTCGCCGCGACCTCGAAATCAGCGACACACAGGTTAGCCTGCTGGCCGGGCTTGCTTTCACCATTTTCTACACGCTGATGGGGGTACCGCTCGCGCGCCTGGCGGATCAGCAAAACCGCCGCCGCATCATCGCCTTCGGCATCACGTTCTGGAGTTTGGCGACCGCGTCCTGCGGCCTGGCGCGGAATTTCTGGCACATGTTCCTTGCTCGCATCGGGGTGGGCGTGGGTGAGGCGACGCTATCACCTGCGGCGATGTCGATCATCTCGGACTATTTCCCGGTCGGAAAACTCGCGCGCGCCATCAGCGTCTACTCCATGGGTGTTTATTTCGGCGCCGGGCTGGCGCTGATCATTGGTGGTCTCGTAGTGCGCGTGGTCTCCGAAGCTGGCGTTACTGTGCTGCCGCTGGTCGGGGCCGTGTACCCATGGCAGACGGCCTTCTTCGTCGTCGGACTGCTCGGCCTGCCCATCCTTTTACTGCTACTGACCGTACGTGAACCGCTGCGGCGCGGGTTAGCCGCACGCGCTTCTGTCGAAGCACGCACGGCGAGTTCCATTCCCGTGCTGATGGCGTTCCTGCGCCAGCATGCGCGCACGCTGGTGTTGCACTTCGCGGCATTTTCCTGCATCGGCATCGGCATCACCGGTTTCCTCGTGTGGACACCCACTTTCTTCATTCGCACCTATGGTTGGGATGCCTCGCGCATCGGCTACGTATACGGTGTCATTCTGATTGCTGGCGGCACTTCGGGCGTTTACGCCGGCGGCTATTTCGCGGACTGGCTGCAAAACCGTGGCTACGCGGATGCAATTCTGCGGGCAGCATTCTATGGCGTGCTACTGGCCATTCCCGCCGCGGTTCTCACACCGCTTATGCCTTCAGCATCGTGGGCTGTAGGTGGGCTTGCCATCACGTCTTTCCTGCTGGCCTTTCCGCAGGGCCTGCCTGCTGCAGCTTTGCAGGTCATCGCGCCCAATGCCCTGCGCGCCCAGCTTACCGCGCTGTATTTTCTTGTTGGCAGCCTGATTGCCAGCGGCCTGGGGCCGACCTTGTATGCGCTCGTCACAGATTACGTGTTCGCCGACCCGGCGAAGCTGCGCTATTCGATGGCGCTGGTAAGCGCCATCGTACTGCCTTTGGGCGCGCTGTTCGGTTTCCTGGCGCTGCGGCCCTACCGGGACAGCGTCGCTGCTGCCAAGGCAGTTTGTCGGAACTGAGCTGAACTGAACACTCAGGCCGCCACCGCCGGAATGCCGCGGTGGTAGGGCGGGAAGACCTTCTCCTCGAGCCCGCTGCCCATGATCTGGTCGACGCAGAGCACGCCGGAAAGGGTCGCGCCGTCCACGCCACCACCCCACATCCTCTCACCATACTGGTCACCCGCAAAATAGAGCCCCTCCACATGTGGCGAGCGCGTAGCGGGCCGGTCCTCGCCGACCGGGCGCCACAGCCCGTAGGCTTCGGGGCCGGGTGTCCAGATGATGAAGTCGACGTTCTCGTCCCAGTCGGGAAAAGTGGCCCGCGCCCAATTTTCACACAAGTCGATCACGCGGTTGACCTTGTCCGGGTTACGCATTTCCTTGTCGGTCAGCGCGGTTGAGAACAGGAAGTCGTGCTTGCCTTCCGGGCCGCGCCTGGCCGCGCCGCTGTCCCAGGCGGTGAACTCGCACAGCACCATGTCCACGCAGCCAATATAGCCCTCGTCGCGGATCACGCCCGGCATGTAGACGAAACTGCGCGGGTCGATGCCGATGTCGCCGAAGAAACTCTTGCGCGCGCCGGCCCAACCAGTCAGCAGCCCGGCGCCCCAGAACTCTTCCTTGAGCAGCCGCACCCAGTCGGCCGGGAAGTGCTCCTCCGGCAGGACCTTGAAGATATACTTGGGTGGAATGGTGCACACCACCGCATCCGCTTCGGCGCTCAACACTTGCTCGCCATGCTTGTAGCTCACGCCGCTTACCCGGCCTTCGCTGATCAGCACTTGGTGCACGTTGGCGTTGCGCAACACCGTGCCGCCGTGTTCCAGCACGACCCGCTCCATGGCTTGCGGGATGGCGATGGTTCCGGGCGCATCGCAGGTAGCCACCGAGCCCGTCACCAGGTTCATGCCGATCTGGCCGGCGATGGCCATGTAGCCCAGAAAATCGCCGGCCGGTGTCATTGCAGGCTCCGCCTGGGCGGTCTGTGAAGCCGCCAGCACCTTGATGTAATCGTAGGCTTCGGGATGCATGCCGCGCGCTTCCAGCCAGTCCTGCAGCGGGGTCTTCATCAGTTTGGCCATGTCCTCGAAGGTGGACCGGCCCATGTCGCGCAACTGCTCCATGGTGCGGTTGTAGCCCTCCTCCGACATCCATTGATAGGCCTTGCCCTTGCCCACCTGGTAGGGAATGCCGGGCTTGCCCTCGCGGTTCGGCCCTTCGCCTTGCCAGTCGATGAAACCGAGGCCCTTGTTCAAGGGCAGGTTGACGAACACGCCGAGGTGCTGCATCACGTGGCTGACGCGGCTCTTGTTGCCCCAGAACAGGCCATGGCCGCCGGCCTCGAAGGTGCGTCCATCCAGCAACCCTTGCGCGAAGATGGTCTCGATATCCGGCGTGCACTTGCCCAGGTAGCAGCTCGCCAGTGGCAGCGATTTGCGGAACTGGCGGGCATCCATTTCGATGCCGTCGGCGACCACTTTGTCGCCCTTGCCGACATAAGACAGGGTGCGCCCGCCAATGAACGGCGCGCGTTCCAGTACCAGGACTCGCTGGCCGAAATCCTTTGCCAGCAGGGCTGCTGTGGTCATGCCGGCCACGCCGGCGCCGATGATGATGGTGTCGAATTTCTGCTTGGACATCTGTTTCCTCACGTTACCGGGAAACCCCGGCGCTTTACCAATAACGGCTTAAAAACTCACGGAAAGTCTGGTTGTACCATCAGGCCAGCCGCTTCCGGAGGTGCCTGCGACGGCGCGAAACAGAGGTACTACTTGCATAACCAGACTTTGTGGCACAATATCACTCCTGAGTCTTGCAAAGCAAGTTGAAAGCATTATTGTGCAAGCAGATGTGCGCAACCGGGCGGCCGTGTTCAGTGCGCATAAGCAATTCCTTTTTACAGCGTGGTGTAAACAATGGATCTGGAATACTCGGCCCGCTGCCGTGACTACATCGACAGGCTTTCAGCGTTCATGCAGGAAGTCATTTACCCGGCCGAGCCGGTTTACGCCACGGAGGTGGAAACAGGCGACCGCTGGCAACCGACACGGATCATGGAACAGCTCAAGGCCGAAGCCCGCGCGCGCGGACTGTGGAACCTGTTCCTGCCCGACCCCGAACACGGCGCCGGGCTGAGCAATCTCGAATACGCGCCGCTGGCCGAGATCATGGGCCATTCACCCATCGCTTCGGAAGCCTGCAACTGCCAGGCGCCGGACAGCGGTAACATGGAGATCCTGGCGCAGTTCGGTACGCCAGAGCAGAAAGCGCGCTGGCTGCAACCGCTGCTGGAGGGCGAGATCCGCTCGGGCTTTGCAATGACGGAACCCGGCGTGGCCTCATCCGATGCCACCAATATCGAGGCGCGCATCGTCCGCGATGGCGATGACTACGTGCTCAACGGCCGGAAATGGTGGACGTCCGGCGCCAACGACCCGCGTTGCCGGCTGCTCATCTTCATGGGCAAGTCAAACCCTGAAGCGCCCATGCACCTGCAACAGTCCATGGTGCTGGTGCCGAAAGACACGCCCGGCGTGCGGGTGGTGCGGGCCCTGAAGGTTTTTGGCGAGGATCATGCCCCCCACGGTCATGGCGAGGTGGAATTCGACAACGTTCGCGTGCCGGCAAGCAATATTCTCCTTGGCGAAGGCCGGGGCTTCGAGATCGCCCAGGCCCGCCTCGGCCCCGGCCGCATCCATCACTGCATGCGGCTGATCGGCCAGGCAGAGCGCGCGCTCGAAGCGATGTGCCGGCGCGCACAGGCACGCACGAGTTTCGGCCGGCGGCTGGCTGACCACGGCGTGATCCGCCAGTACATTGCCGATTCACGCATGGACATAGACCAGGCCCGCCTGCTGACTCTCAAGGCCGCCTGGATGATGGACACGGTGGGTAACAAGGCAGCACGCGCCGAAATCGCCATGATCAAGGTGGTGGCGCCCAACATGGCCCAGCGCGTCATCGACCGCGCGATCCAGGTGCACGGCGGCGCCGGGGTCTGTGAGGATTTTCCGCTCGCAGCCAGCTGGTCCTGGGCGCGCGTGCTGCGCATCGCCGACGGCCCCGACGAAGTGCACCGCGACCAGATCGCGCGCCTCGAACTGCGCAAGTGGGCCAGCGATGCCACCCGGCACGGAGGGGGGTCGCGTTGAGCATGGCGGAAGGACTGGTGCCGGTGCGGCCGGCCTTGCAGTTCGACCAGGCGGCATTGCAATCCCACCTGCGGCAGCATTTGCCCGGTTTCGAGTCGGCCTTCACCATTGCGCAATTTGCCGGCGGGCAGTCCAATCCGACCTTTCGCATCGACACCGGCAGCGGCCCCCTGGTCCTGCGCAAGCAGCCACCCGGGCGCCTGCTGCCCGGTGCGCATGCGGTCGACCGCGAGTACCGCATACTCGAGGCGCTGCGAGATACCGATGTGCCCGTGCCGCGGCCCCTGCACTTCTGTGCCGATGCGGATGTCATCGGTACGCCTTTTTACGTGATGGAGTGCCTCGAAGGGCGAGTTTTTCGCAAGCTGTTGCTGCCGGGCATGAGCGCGGCGGAGCGTAGCGCGATCTACACGGCCATGATCGATACCCTGGCGCGCCTGCACCTGGTGGACTGGAATGGGCTCGGTCTTGGTGATTTTGGCAAAGCGCAGGACTACCTCGCCCGCCAGTTGGCTTTGTGGTCCCGGCAATACCAGGCAAGCAGCCGCGAGCCCATCGCGGCCATGGAGCGCTTGATGGCATGGCTCGCGGACCATCTGCCGGCCGAACAGAATGCGACCATCGCGCACGGAGATTACCGCCTGGAGAATCTCATGTTCGATGTTCGTGAGCCGCGGGTCATCGCCGTGCTGGATTGGGAGTTGGCCACCCTCGGCGATCCCTTGAGTGACCTGGCCTACAACTGCATGCCCTATCATCTGCCCATGGACCTCGGTTTTGCCAGCGGCTTCGTCGGAGTTGACCTCGCGGCTCTCGGCATTCCAGCCGAAGCGGACTACATGGCCGCGTACTGCGCGCGAACCGGCCGCGAGGAAATCACTGACTGGATGTTCTACCAGGTTTTCAGCCTGTTCCGCACAGCAGCGATCCAGCACGGCATCTATGTCCGCGCCCTGCAGGGCAATGCCGGATCGGGTCGGGCGCGGGAGTTCGGCCAGCTATTCCAGCGGGTCGCGTCATGCGGCGTTGCACTACTCGACCAGTCAGACAGGGAGATGAGCGTGTGAGCAGACTCAGGGGCAAAGTGGCGATCGCCGGCATCGGCGAGGTACCGACCGGTCGTTTTCCGGAACAAGGCGCCATCAGTTTCGCGCTGGAATCGGCACGCATGGCGATAGCCGATGCCGGCCTCGACAAGGACGCGATCGATTTTGTCATCCCGACCGGAGCCCTGTTCAGCGGCCCGTTCAGCAACGAGCTCGTTACCGGCCGCCTGGTCGAGGAACTGGGCTTGCGGGGCGTGCGCAAGAATGTGCAGGTGTTCTCGGGCGGCTCATCAAGCAGTAATGCCCTGCAAATCGCCGGCGCGCTGGTCTACGCCGGTCTGGCAAAACACGTGCTGTTCGTGCATGCGGACAAGCTCGGCACCGGAATCACCGCGCAGGGTGGTATCGACCTGTTTTCGACCGCGGGCATCTCTTCCGAGTGGGAAGTTCCCTTCGGCCAGCACTATTCGACTGTGGCTGCTCTGGCGACGACGCGCTACAAGTACGAAACCGGCTGCACCGATGAGCACTTGTCCGCCGTCTGTGTTTCCAACCGCAAGTGGGCTGAACTCAATCCCCATGCTTTCTTTCGCAAACCGCTGACCATCGAGGAAGTGATGGCGTCGAAAATGCTGTCCACGCCGCTGCGAGCCAAGCACTCGAACATGCTGTTCGACGGGGGTGGTGCCTTCATCGTCACCTCGGCGGAACGCGCGCGCAACCTGATCGACGTGCCCGTCTACGTGCTCGGCGAGAGCGGTGTGGTCAGCCATTTCGTCTATTCCCAGGAACCGGACCTGACGCGCTTTGGCTGGGCCAAGGCCGGGCGCGAAGCCTTTGCCGCAGCCGGCATCTCGCCCGGGGACATCGATGTGGCCGAGATCTATGACTCCTATCCGATCTACCAGCTGATCGCCTTTGAGGAACTCGGCCTGTGCGAGCGCGGCGAGGGCGGCGAGCTGTTTTTGCGCGGCGACACCTGGCCCGGCGGACGGATTCCAACCACGACTGACGGCGGCATGCTGTCGAAGGGGCACATCGGGGCCGGTGGTTCCGTTTCCCTGCTGATCGAAGCAGCCCGCCAGCTGATGGGTAAGGCGGGCGCGCGGCAGGTGCCGGGTGCGCGCTTCGCCGTCGAAACCGCCACCGGCGGCACGTATTTTGACGCTCAGGTGACCATCCTGGGCACCGCGATTCCCTGACAGGAGCAGATCATGCCTCATTCGCACAATCCCGCTCTGCCGAAAAAGCCAGTGCCGGTGGTGAATACCTGGGCACGCCCATTCTGGGATGCCGCTAAAGAGGAACGCCTCATCATCCAGAAATGTGCAGCCTGCGGCGAGCACGTGTTCTATCCACGCATCGCCTGCCCGTTCTGCGCGGCCGAAACGCTCGACTGGGTCGAGGCCAGCGGCAAGGGCACCATCTACAGCTGTACCGTGGTCGAATCCAACGCGCCGTCCGCCTTCCTGGCCGACATGCCTTACGTGATCGCCGTGATTCGACTGCAGGAGGGTGTTCGGATGCTGAGCAACGTGGTTGGTTGCGACCCCTACAGCGTGCATTGCGAGCAGCCGGTGGAGGTGACCTTTGAGAAGCTGAACGATACCTTCACGCTGCCGAAGTTCCGGCCGATTCGTGGCCAGGAGGCACCATGACACCGAGCAAGTACGGAGACGATTTTACCGTCGGTGATGTTTACACCACCGCCGCCATCACCATTACCGAGGCCCACCTGGTCAACTGGGCGGGTCTCACCATGGATTTCTACCCGCTGCACATGGACCGCGAGTACGCCGCCGCCACGCAGTTCGGTGAGCGGCTGGCGCACGGCCCACTGATCTTTGCGCTGTCGGTCGGACTGGTGGGTGCGGCAGGGTTCGCCGGCGATTCGGCCATCGCCTGGTTGGGCGTCGATAACCTGCGCATGCTCGCGCCCGTGCGCATCGGCGATACGGTCAAGGTGGCGGTTGAGATCCTGGAGAAGGTAGCCACCAGCAACCCGCACAAGGGTATCCAGGTCTGGCGTTACACGGTTACCAACCAGCGCGGCGAGTCCGTCATGCAGCATGATTACCGCATGATGTTTCACATGCGCGGCGAAACCACGCCGGTAGCCACGAGCTGATCAGCCATGCTTCGGGTCACGATCGCGGATTGCTACGACCGCAGTGTGCTGCATTACGCTGACCGCGTGGCCATCACTTGCGGTGAGACATCGGTAAGCTACGGTGAACTCGGCGCGCGGGCAGACACCCTGGCACGGGCCCTGCAGGATCTGGGCGTAGCGCGAGGCGAGCGGATCGCCTTTCTGATGGCAAACTGCGCGGAGTACTTTTACTGCGAGTACGCACTCGCCCGCATCGGCGCGGTGCGCGTGCCGCTGGCAGTACTGCTCGGCTCGCCGGACCACGTGTACATGATGAACGAGGCCGGGTGCAGCACGCTGATCTACCACGCCAGCAAGCGCGATCGCGTCGCGCAGATGGCGCCGTCGCTGGCAGCGGTGCAGCATTTTATCTGCGTCGGCCCAACCGACAGTCTCCTTCCCGGGCACCTGCACCTCGACGGGCTGCTGGCGACGCCGCGGCCCGGGCCGGTGAAAGTTCCGGTCGAGCCGGAAGACATCGCCGGTATTTATTTCACCGGCGGAACCACCGGCAAGCCCAAGGGCGTGATGTTGTCCCACCGCGCCTGGGTAAATACGTACCTGATGGAAATGCTCGAGTTCGGCTTCGGCTGGAACGAGACCTTTCTGTATGCCACCCCGCTCACCCATGCAGGGGGCTGCCTGATCCTGCCGGTGCTGCTGCGCGGTGGACGTTGCGTGATCCTGGACCAATTCCATCCGGAAACTTTCATGCAGGTGATCGAACAGCAGAAAGTCAGCATGACCTTTCTCGTGCCGACCATGATCTACCTGCTGCTGGATCACCCCCGGCGACAGCAGTACCGCCTCGGCAGCCTGCGCAACATCATATATGGCGCGGCTGCCATCGCCCCCAACCGGCTCAAGCAGGCGCTCGAGACATTCGGGCCGATTCTGACGCAATTGTTCGGCCAGACCGAGGCGCCGATGACACTGACGGTGCTCCCGCGCGAGGAGCATCTCGCGGCCGACCCGGAGCGCGAAGCCCGCATCCATTCTTCCGCAGGCCGCCCCACGCTGCACACTGAATTGCGGCTGCTCGACGAGTCTGGCGCCGAGGTGGCGCCGGGTGAGCCGGGTGAAATCGTGGCACGCTGCAGCAACATGATGAGCGGCTACCTGAACAACCCGGCAGCGACCGCCGAGACCATTCGGGACGGCTGGCTGCACACCGGCGATGTCGGAGTGCGGGACGACCAGGGCTTCCTGTACATTGTCGACCGCAAGAAAGACATGGTCATCAGCGGCGGTTTCAACATTTACCCGCGCGAGATCGAGGATGTGTTGCACGAGCACCCGGCCGTCAGGGGCGTGGCGGTGGTCGGCGTACCGCATGAAAAATGGGGCGAGGAGGTCTGCGCCGTGGTGCGCCGGCACGACGGCGCGGTAGCGGACGAGGCGGAGCTCATCGCTTTTGTGAAGGCACGGAAGGGCAGCCTGGTCGCGCCCAAGCGCGTGCTGTTCTGGGACGACATCCCGCTGACCAACCTCGGCAAGATCGACAAGAAACGCATCCGCAGCCTGCTGCTTGAGCAACGCTCCACCAGCTGAGCGTCACCCGGCCAGACCATCTCGAATTACCGGGTAGGCAGGCCCAGTCGATTGGCGATGTTGTTCTTCTGCATCTTCGAGGAGCCGCCGACGATCGGCATGCACACCATATCACGCACGTAACGCTCCATGTCGTATTCCTCGGCGCAGCCATAGGCGCCCATGATCTGCTGGCACTTGAGCACGATTTCGAGCCCGGTGTCGGCGATGTACAGCTTGGCCATGGCGCTTTCCACGCTGCAATCGAGACCCTCGTTGGCTTTCCACGCCGCGTGGTAGAGCAAGTGGCGGCAGGCCTGCAGCTTGGTGCGGACCTCCACCAATTCATGCCGAATGGCCTGGTGGGCGCAGATGCGCTTGCCGAACTGCTTACGCTCCTGCGCATACTGCCAGGCGTCCTCGACCGCGGCCGTGGCGATGCCGAACGCCACCGCCGTGATTTCCAGCCGCTCGACGTCCAACGCGCGGCCCGCCAGCATGGGCCAGCCCTGGTTCCATTTCTCCA